>NZ_JBXAPF010000082.1:0-517 GCF_058803665.1 Lysinibacillus sp. GW821-FHT14F06 | reverse complement strand
AAGCGGTAAGGCAACGGATTTTGATTCCGTCATGCCTAGGTTCGAATCCTAGTACCCCAGCCATTCATTTCTTAATTTGAGCCATTAGCTCAGTTGGTAGAGCATCTGACTTTTAATCAGAGGGTCGAAGGTTCGAGTCCTTCATGGCTCATCATTTTTATAGATACATATGCGCGCCCGTAGCTCAATTGGATAGAGCGTCTGACTACGGATCAGAAGGTTATGGGTTCGACTCCTGTCGGGCGCGCCATTTTATGATTTCGGAATGTAGCTCAGCTTGGTAGAGCACTTGGTTTGGGACCAAGGGGTCGTAGGTTCGAATCCTGTCATTCCGACCATCTTTATTTTATTTGGGGCCTTAGCTCAGCTGGGAGAGCGCCTGCCTTGCACGCAGGAGGTCAGCGGTTCGATCCCGCTAGGCTCCACCATTTCAATATTTTTGGAGGTATACCCAAGTCTGGCTGAAGGGATCGGTCTTGAAAACCGACAGGCGGGTAACACCGCGCGGGGGTTCGAA
>NZ_JBXAPF010000081.1:0-555 GCF_058803665.1 Lysinibacillus sp. GW821-FHT14F06 | reverse complement strand
TGGCGCGCCCGACAGGAGTCGAACCCATAACCTTCTGATCCGTAGTCAGACGCTCTATCCAATTGAGCTACGGGCGCATTAAAAATGGTGCCGAGGACCGGAATCGAACCGGTACGGTAGTCACCTACCGCAGGATTTTAAGTCCTGTGCGTCTGCCAGTTCCGCCACCCCGGCACATTTGGAGCGGAAGACGAGGTTCGAACTCGCGACCCCCACCTTGGCAAGGTGGTGTTCTACCACTGAACTACTTCCGCATGTGCATAAGTTTTTTTATCTGGCAATTAACTAAAAATGGTGCGGGTGAAGGGAGTCGAACCCCCACGCCTTGCGGCGCTAGATCCTAAGTCTAGTGCGTCTGCCAATTCCGCCACACCCGCATATAATTGTTGGTAATACTTAATGGTGAGCCATGAAGGACTCGAACCTTCGACCCTCTGATTAAAAGTCAGATGCTCTACCAACTGAGCTAATGGCTCACAATGGTGCCGGCTATAGGAATCGAACCCACGACCTACTGATTACAAGTCAGTTGCTCTACCTGCTGAGCTAAACCGG
>NZ_JBXAPF010000080.1:0-567 GCF_058803665.1 Lysinibacillus sp. GW821-FHT14F06 | reverse complement strand
CCCCAGCCGTACAATGAATTCAGGTCTGGTCAACCGACTTCGTACGAAAGGGGATCCAAATGGATAATAAAAGTTTAGCACACACAACATGGAATTGTAAGTATCATATCGTCTTTGCGCCCAAATATAGAAGACAGATTATTTATGGACAAATCAAAGCAGACATAGGTAAAATTTTACGCCATTTATGTGAAAGAAAAGGAGTAGAAATTATAGAAGCAACCGCCTGCCCTGATCATATTCATATGTTGGTGAGTATTCCCCCAAACTAAGTGTTTCATCGTTTGTGGGTTATTTGAAAGGGAAAAGTAGTTTAATGATATCTTAAATTTATTCTCCCGAGAGAGGCTGGGACATAACTAGCTTCAATTCGTGAGAAATCCGACTTTGAATGAATTCAAAGTCGGATTTCTCGATCTTTTATGTTTTTCCAGATAGCTTTTAGCTAATGGCTGTGAATTTTCTTAAATTCACAGCCATTAATGCGAGACCCATCTCGTTTTCCACCTTCGATTTTCCTCGTACAGAAAATCGAGTGAAACGCAAATTAGCCTTCAAGAATCCAAA
>NZ_JBXAPF010000079.1:0-584 GCF_058803665.1 Lysinibacillus sp. GW821-FHT14F06 | reverse complement strand
ATTGCTGATTGGAGTGCAAGGCTACTCGACTCCCGTGGGATAGCGAGACAGACGAGACCCTGCACGGAGCGTCAGCGTAGGAAGCGGCTCGTCGCTCGCCCACAGGAAAGCGAGTAGCCTGGAACGGAAATCACCTTCATTTGACTTAGTAGTATTCTCAAAGATTCCCTTGACCATTTAGTTTTTCAACACTATTAGCAGAGGAGCTATCAATAATGATGCTCCTCTGCTTTTCATCTATCTTCATTCTGTAGAAGACTCCCTCCTCTAAAGATGGTGAGATGAATGCGGTATTGGTTCCATTTCATTGGGTGCCCAAACACCTACTGAAATAGAGGAACTCAGTCTAAAAACGTCACATCCTGTGGCAATGACTGAGTGACCAACATCTTGCTACTGACGCTACGTTAGCACTACGCTTTCGCGCAAAAAACAACTGTTGGCCCAAAGCCTCTGGCGGATGTCACGGATTTTCAAAGGAATGAAAAAAGGATGTTAGCCTAACATCTTCGCATCCTGCGAAAACGGCTAACTGACCTGCATCGGTAAAAACGCCACGTCCTGTGGCATTACCGAAATGACCG
>NZ_JBXAPF010000078.1:0-598 GCF_058803665.1 Lysinibacillus sp. GW821-FHT14F06 | reverse complement strand
GATAAATTAAAAATTAATGAATATGATCCAGATAAAATTTTGCATACTGGTAGGTTTGTTGAAGTGAAGGTCACTTACTTACAAAAGGGTGGAGAAAACGGACTTCCAGAAGATTTTGTCATCATGAGTATTAAAAAAATCAGGTAGAGGTGACTTAGTTGATGCGAACATATGAAACGTGTGAACAAGTATCTATGTATATATGCAACACACCACTGATTGTAAGCATTTACGATAACACTACACTCACTGGAAAAGAAGCGGTTGTTCAAGGTGGCTCCAAGTGGCGTAGAGATGATAAGCAAAAGCGCGGTCTAAGTACCGTGCACTTGCTTAACCTGTCAGGTCGAGTAAATGAAGAAATTTTATGGTTGGAGTTGGATGAACAAGTATTAGAAAAGCACTTCCTAAGAATCTAAAGGGGATGAAATAAAGTGAAAACACAGCATTATTCACGGAGTCATGCTAATAGAGGAGCGAAAATAGAAAACCTATTAGAAATGACAAATAACCAATATCGCAATGCATGGTTAGCAGATATAAGGAAAGTGCCGACGCCAGTAAAGATTTTAAAAACAGATGGAAACAAAGTAACAGG
>NZ_JBXAPF010000077.1:0-638 GCF_058803665.1 Lysinibacillus sp. GW821-FHT14F06 | reverse complement strand
TCAACCGACTTCGTACGAAAGGGGATCCAAATGGATAATAAAAGTTTAGCACACACAACATGGAATTGTAAGTATCACATCGTCTTTGCACCAAAATATAGAAGGCAGATTATTTATGGACAAATTAAAGCAGATGTAGGTAGAATTCTTCGTCAGTTATGTGAAAGAAAAGGAGTAGAAATTATTGAAGCAACCGCCTGTCCTGATCATATTCATATGTTGGTAAGTATTCCACCAAAATTAAGTGTTTCATCGTTTGTGGGTTATTTGAAAGGAAAAAGTAGTTTAATGATATTCGATCGACATGCGAATCTGAAATATAAATACGGAAACAGGAAGTTTTGGTGTCGCGGATATTATGTAGATACAGTAGGAAGAAACAGAAAAATCATTCAGGAATATATAAAAAATCAATTGCAAGAGGATGTTCTTGAGGATCAAATGAGCATGAAAGAATTTATTGATCCATTTACAGGAGAAGAAATAAAAGCAAAGAAGCGAAAATAATAAAACCACTTTAGTGGTAGCGTGAAAACGGAGTGCGGTTGGCGGACCTTTCAGTGTGTCTTTAGACATGGGCCAGTACCCCAGCGTTTCACGCGTAGAGCAAACCACCAGTTAGACTGGTGGTTCTGATT
>NZ_JBXAPF010000076.1:0-738 GCF_058803665.1 Lysinibacillus sp. GW821-FHT14F06 | reverse complement strand
AATGCTAATTCCTTTTCATTTTCCCGTTCAATTTCTGGGATGATTTCTTTTTCAAGTAGTTCATCGTATAGCTGGTTTGACTTTTCAATTAGTCCGTTATGATATTTCTCAATCGACTTTTTCCACACGAATGTAAATTTGTTCGCATTCGCTTCAATCTTAGTTCCGTCGATAAAAATAGCTTCATTCTCAATCAGCTTTTCTTGCACAAGCTGACAACGAAATTGGACAAAACATTGGCGTAATAATTCCTTTACCGCTGGATGAACACGAAAACGATTAATTGTTCGATAGCTCGGTTCATAACCTTGAGCTAACCACATCATTCGAACACTGTCTTTTACGAGATCTTCAATTTTTCTTCCAGAGAAAACCGATTGGGTGTAAGCACACAGAATAATTTTTAACATCATTCGTGGATGATAAGCGGGACAACCCGTGCTTCTAAGAAATAAATCCAACGCTTCATTTGGAATACTTTCCACTAAATCATTGATGGCGTAGGCGATATCATTTTCTTGAAGTTTTATTTCTAAATCTAACGGTAAAACAACTTGATTCATGTTATAATCTTTAAACATAAGGACCCTTCTTTCGTATAAAAGTTTTGTTGTGGTGACTTAATTTTATCAGATGTGGTCCTTATTTTTTATGACAAAAATTCAAAGCCGGTGAAATTTTACTGATCGTAAAATTTCACCGGCTTTTTAGTTTAGAGAAGGGTTTTGTCCCAGCCTC
>NZ_JBXAPF010000075.1:0-779 GCF_058803665.1 Lysinibacillus sp. GW821-FHT14F06 | reverse complement strand
ATGGTGAATCCTCATCATGTCAATCGTTCCAAAGAGCTAGATGACAATCTTCAAACAAAGAATGACCAAAAGGATGCGCTCGTCATTGCACGTTTAATGCGAGATGGACGGTTTAGTTACCCACGTATTCTAGAAGGCGTGGAAGCTGAATTGCGTAATGGTACAACCTTGCGTGCCAAAATCCAAGAAGATGTAAATGCCTTACAAAATCGAATGATCCGTTGGTTAGATCGCTTTTTTCCTGAGTTTACACAGGTATTTAAAAACTTCGGGAAAATGGCGTATGCGGCGCTTGAAAAGACACCACTGCCGATGGACATTCAAGGGAAAACGCCAGAAGAATTATTATTTTTATACCGCCAAGTAGATGGGATGAAAAGTCCACAGCTACCAAAGGCAAAACAATTAGTCGAGGTGGCACAAAGCTCGATTGGACTGACAGAAGGCTTAGTGATGGCACGCATTGAAATCGCTACACTACTTTCCCAGTATCAATTGATGCAAGCTCAGCTTGATGAATTAACAGCCCAGCTTATAGAACTGGCAAAACAAATGACGGATTATGCGTATTTAGCATCAGTACCTGGAATCGGAGACGTAACAATTGTCGAGCTGCTTTCCGAAGTTGGTTCTCTTACACAATATGAGCATCCACGCCAATTAATCAAACTAGCGGGACTCACATTACGTGAAAACTCTTCTGGACAGCATAAAGGAAAAAAACGGATTTCTAAGCGTGGTAGAAGAAAACTTCGAGCTCTTTTATTCCGTGTCATGAT
>NZ_JBXAPF010000074.1:0-827 GCF_058803665.1 Lysinibacillus sp. GW821-FHT14F06 | reverse complement strand
CCCATCTCGTTTTCCACCTTCGATTTTCCTCGTACAGAAAATCGAGTGAAACGCAAATTAGCCTTCAAGAATCCAAAAACTGGTTCCACGTCAATTTTGCGTTGACGATAAAGGGTACTCGTTTTTTCTTCTGAAAGCTTTGCTCTCACATATTCTTTTTGTTGTTCCCACTTCTCATTCACCATTAACTTACGATTATTTCCTTCTTTTGCTTTTGTACATAATGAACGGAGGGGGCATCCGGAACAGTCTTCACATTCATATACCTTAAACTCACGCGTGAAATCATACTTATCCGTTTTCGTGGTACGATATTTAAATACAAGATGTTGTTGGTTTGGGCATGTGTATCGATCATTTTCTTTATCATAATCCCAGTTCGCTGTATTGAATTCGTTTTGCTTATACGTTTTCTTCTGTTCTTTTACATACATGGTGTACGTGATTAAAGCTTCTCGCTTACGATTCGAAAGGATATCATCATAATTTTGTTCACTGCCATATCCGGCATCTGCGACGATGTGTTTTGGTAGCTTAAAATAATGTTGTTCGATTTCATCTAAAAATGGGATTAATGTACGTGTATCCGCTGGATTGGGAAATATGCTGTAGGCAAGTGCATACTGACCTTCTGTTGCCACTTGTATGTTATAACCTGCCTTCAATTGACCATTTTTCATATAGTCATCTTTCATACGCATAAATGTCGCATCTGGGTCTGTTTTCGAATAACTATTTCGTTCGTCAAAGATTTCGAAGTCTCTTTGGTATTTTAGTTTGCGTTCAATATAGTCGATTAATTGTGTGCGGGCTTTCTTTGGGAATTT
>NZ_JBXAPF010000073.1:0-1172 GCF_058803665.1 Lysinibacillus sp. GW821-FHT14F06 | reverse complement strand
CGAATACGGAATTCTTTTAAGTTACGGTCCATTTTCGCAGCAGCTTCTTTAAACGACATTCCTGATGTTGAAATTTTCACCAGTAGGGAATCATAGTATGGTGTCACAACAGCGCCCTGGAAACCATTCCCTGCATCTAGTCGGACCCCAAAGCCACCACTCGAACGATACACCATTAGCTTCCCTGTATCGGGCATAAAATCATTGGCAGGGTCTTCTGTTGTCACACGCGCCTGAATAGCATAGCCAATCATTGGCATCTCTTCCTGCTTAGGCAGATGAATTTCTTCACTGTGCAGCGCATAGCCTGCCGCCACCTTAATTTGCGTGTGCACGATATCGATACCCGTAATCATTTCTGTAATGGTATGCTCCACTTGAATACGAGGGTTGACCTCGATGAAATAAAAATCTTCACCCGCTACTAAAAATTCCACTGTCCCAGCATTTATGTACGAGACATTTTTCATTAGCTGCACAGCCGCCTCACAAATTCGATTTCTTAAATTTTCTGAAATTGAATTCGATGGCGCGATTTCAACGACCTTTTGATGACGACGCTGAATCGAACAATCACGCTCATAGAGATGCACGATATTGCCCTGTTGATCGCCAATAATTTGAACCTCAATATGCTTTGGCTTGATGATTGCCTTCTCTACATACACCTCATCCGAGCCAAAAGCAGCCTTTGCCTCCGATTTTGCTCGTTCATAAGAAGAAGCAAGCTCTTCTGATGTATGCACAAGACGCATCCCGCGACCACCACCACCAAGTGCTGCCTTAATCATAACTGGATAGCCATAAGTGCTGGCAAATGCCTCTACCTCTGCTAAATCGGCGACAGGGCCATCTGTCCCAGGAATAACAGGAATCCCGGCAGCAATGGCTTGCGAACGTGCTTTAACCTTATCTCCAAACATATCTAAATGTTCAGAAGTAGGTCCAATAAACACAATGCCCTCCTGCTCACAACGACGTGCAAATTCTACGTTTTCTGATAAAAAACCATACCCTGGATGAATGGCATCCACACCAGCATCTTTAGCAATCCTTATAATGCCCTCAATATCTAAATAAGCATCAATCGGCTTTTTACCCGCCCCTACTAGATAGGCCTCATCTGCTTTAAAGCGATGGAAGGCGCCACTATCCTCTCGTGAATAAATGGC
>NZ_JBXAPF010000071.1:0-1635 GCF_058803665.1 Lysinibacillus sp. GW821-FHT14F06 | reverse complement strand
CCATAGCTGTCAACTTAAGATTTCTACACATCTAATCAAATGATTTTATAATTAGAAATGATAGGTTTCATTTATCGTTAAAATGGGAAAAAGTATTATAGACATATCCAAATAAACCCCTCTAGGCGAGTTGGTTATATTTGGATATTTTACGTGAATTGAAGGCGTTGAAAGGCTGTTCCTTTGGTGGACTTTGATTTCCGAGCCGTCTTGAGCAGGAACTCGGTGGTCAAATGGATAAAGTCTTTCAATGCATTCTCTTTTTTTATGCATTCTTCATATAGCTTCGGTAAAATCTCTGTCGCGATACTACGAATGGCCACCATCTCACTAATTTCTATGCCCTTCTCCTTCCAGATGAAGTTTCTTATTTGATAGGCCATCAATTGACTAATAAAATAAACTAGGATGGTCCCATATAAATGACAAAGCCACCTGTCTTTCTTCATCACTTTGAAGTGGTTGATGCCTAAATCAGATTTCCACACTTTAAAATGCAACTCAATTTGCCAACGTAAGCGATACAATTCCATGATATGACGAGCAGACATCCACTCTGGCAGATTCGTCATATAAATCGTAATACCTGCTAAATCACGTACCACTTGTTTGGGCACCTTTCCTGATTTCTGGGCTCGTCGATTAATTTTTTTGATGTGTTGCGCTTTCCCCTGCTCATCATGGGAAAAAATAATACAACGAGCTGGAAAATGAGCATCCCGTCCAAAATAAACACCCTCTAATTCTAAAAGTTCCTCTGGTAGTAACTTTTTACAAAGTGCCACGAAATCAATGCGATGATAAAGGCTACTTTGAATAACCTCACCATTTGAGTGATAGGAAGGAAATAGATTTTCGAAAGCGGCATACGCATCTGTCCGTATTTTTGTAATAAAAAAACCCTTTTTTTCCTCGATTTTTTTTAATTGTTCGAAGTTAAAATAACCCAAATCTTGTAGACAAAGTTCATGTTCTGTCAGAAACGGAATCCGCATGGCACCTACTTTCGCATCATTCATTCGGTGAAAAGCAACGTGAAGAAATGTCGATTGACCGGATAAAAGATCCAATTCAAATTGAATTTTGGCGGATGCTTGTTTGGTTTTTTGAGCGCGCTTTTGAAAACGATCTGGTACACTAACTGTGGTGGAATCAAGTACCCGAATACTGGTAAATGGCCATGGTTCAGACAGAGAGAGCGAAGAAAAAGATAGTTGATGTTGTGCCCATACGAATTCTTGAATGAGTCGTTGTAAAAAAGCTGTGGCTTCCGGGGTAAATTTTTTATCCATGGCTGCCCGACTAATGGAAATGGCTTGTTTCATTTGTAAGGTTGTGCATAACTCTTGGATTGAGCAATCTGCTAAATTCCCATGGACATGAAACAATAAGGATAGGAAGTCACTCGCAGAGACTAGTCGCTTTCTTTGAATAAAACCCGTTTCTTTGGCTATTTCATCTACTCTTTCAGGACAAATGACTTCAAATAGCTTTTGGAGTAATTGTATATGTTTCGGTGTCGACATCAAAAGCACCCCTTCCCAAAAAAGTTTTGTATATATCTATACCACTTTTTAGAAGAAGTACACATTTCTTAAGTTGACAGCTATGGTCGAGTAGCCTTGCACTCCAATC
>NZ_JBXAPF010000070.1:0-1673 GCF_058803665.1 Lysinibacillus sp. GW821-FHT14F06 | reverse complement strand
CGAGTAAATGAGGCGGATAGATGGTGTGAAAGTGCATGCGCTTACCCGGGGAGATCTGATGGAAACGTGAAGTACCCTTCATAACCTACTTAGCGATAGGTAGCTGAACCATCAGAAGTCAGCAGAGGTCATAATACGATTGGGTCTAGAACGAATCGGAAGGACTGAACAACTAAGAGAGAATAGCCCTTGGCATTCCATCTTGAATGAATAAACACAGAAAACAGAGAAACCTCACGCTTAGAAAGTAATGGTGAAGTCCATGAGGGTATTTGCGGAGGGTGTAGTTCAGGTGGGCATAAGAAGACAAGCTATTCACGGAAAGGAACGAAAAGGTGATGTTGAATCAAATTCTAGCACGTCCGAATATGATACAAGCATTAAAGCGAGTGGAAGCGAATAAAGGAAGCCATGGAGTAGACATGATGCCCGTACAAACCTTACGTCAGCACATCCTCGAAAACTGGGAATCCATTAAATCGCAAATACTATCGGGAACCTATGAACCGCAACCGGTACGTCGTGTCGAAATCCCGAAACCAGACGGCGGTATGCGTCTATTAGGTATTCCAACCGTGACAGACCGTTTGATTCAACAAGCCATATCGCAGATATTATCGAAGGAATATGACAGCACTTTTTCGGACAATAGTTATGGATTCCGACCAAATCGGAGTGCTCATGACGCAGTCCGAAAAGCAAAGGGTTATATGAAGGAAGGATATCGCTGGGTTGTGGATATGGATTTAGAGAAATTCTTTGATAAGGTCAACCACGACCGACTAATGGCAACATTAGCGAAAAGAATTCGTGATAAATCATTATTAAAACTTATCCGTAAATATCTCCAAGCAGGGGTCATGATAAATGGAGTTGTTTCAAGTACAGAAGAAGGAACACCACAAGGTGGGCCTTTAAGTCCGCTACTTTCAAATATCGTGTTAGATGAACTCGATAAAGAATTAGAGGTGCGTGGTCATAAATTCGTTCGATACGCAGACGACTGTAACATTTATGTGAAAAGTAAACGTGCAGGGAAACGTACGATGGCAAGTGTGCAGCAATTTATTGAAGGGAAACTGCGACTTAAAGTAAATGAACAAAAGTCAGCAGTAGACCGACCGTGGAATCGGAAGTTTTTAGGGTTTAGTTTTACCCGTCATAAAGAACCAAAGGTCCGTATTGCGAAAACAAGCCTACATCGAATGAAGAAGAAAATACGAGAAATTACCTCAAGAAAGATGCCCTATCCAATGGAATACCGCATTGAAAAACTCAACCAATATCTAATTGGTTGGTGTGGATACTTTGCGCTCGCAGATACCGCGTCCATATTTAAACTACTAGATAGTTGGATTAAGAGAAGATTGCGAATGTGTCTTTGGAAGAATTGGAAGAAACCCCGAACAAGAGTCAGAAATCTCATTCGTTTAAAAGTTCCATATGGAAAGGCATACGAATGGGGAAATACCCGAAAAGGGTACTGGCGCATCTCAAAAAGCCCCATATTACACAGAACCCTCGGCAATTCCTATTGGGAAAGCCAAGGGCTGAAAAGTCTGCAAGTTCGTTACGAAACTTTGCGTTATTCATCTTAATTGAACCGCCGTATACGGAACCGTACGTACGGTGGTGTGAGAGGTCGGGAGTTAATCACTCCCTCCTACTCGATT
>NZ_JBXAPF010000069.1:0-2264 GCF_058803665.1 Lysinibacillus sp. GW821-FHT14F06 | reverse complement strand
TTCCCATACCGAACACGGAAGTTAAGCTCTTTAGCGCCGATGGTAGTTGGGGGCTTCCCCCTGTGAGAGTAGGACATCGCTAGGCGCAAAAAGTCGCTGCTGACAAACTCAGTAGTGGCTTTTTTATGTCCAAAAACCAAAAGAATAAGAGACATTTCACCAGCATAATCCATATAGCCCTGGTATGAAATGTCTCTTTTAATTTTTTGCTGGATACAATGCAATGGTAGTAGCTTTACTGGGATATCTAAGCACCTGATCTAGTACTATAATGAGAGGAACTCAGTCTATAAAAAGAGCAGTCCCATGATTATTTAAGCAACTGCAGTGCATGATTAAATTATTTTAAACAGTTACTGTTCGTAGTTCTACACGTCGAATCTTACCAGAAGTAGTTTTAGGTAATTCATCGATAAAGACAATGCTACGAGGGTATTTATAAGGCGCTGTTAATGCCTTAACGTGCTCCTGAAGTTCTTTTGTTAATTCTTCTTCATCACGGTCTCTAAAGGCTTCTCGTAAAATAACAAAGGCTTTCACAATATGTCCTCGGATTTCATCTGGTGCTGCTACAACAGCACATTCTTGTACAGCCTCGTGTTTATTCAAAGCATCCTCTACTTCAAATGGTCCAATTGTATAGCCCGATGAGATGATGATGTCATCTCCGCGACCTTCAAACCAAAAATAACCATCCTCGTCACATTTGGCTTGGTCACCAGTAATATACCAATCGCCACGGAAAGCAGCTTGTGTACGTTCAGGCTCACGATAGTATTCCTTAAATAAAGCAGGAGATGATTTATGAACAGCGATATCCCCAACTTCCCCAACAGATGCTTCATTACCTTCATTGTCTACAATACGTACAATATTACCAGGAGTTGGAACACCCATTGAACCAGGACGTAATTCAGTATTCTCTAGTGTGCCAATTAACAGTGTATTTTCCGTTTGACCATAGCCGTCTCGGACTTTAAGACCAAAGTGATTCATAAATGCTTCTATGACTGGGCGATTTAATGGTTCACCAGCAGAAACTGCGCTTCGCAATGATGATAGATTGTATTCTTTTAAATTATCAACTTTCGAAATAATACGATATTCAGTTGGTGTACAACATAATACATTTATCTTTTCATCTTGAAGTAGTTGAAGATATGTTTTTGCGTCGAATCCGCCATGATAGACAAATGCAGTTGCACCCAGCATTATAGTGGATAAAAACGGACTCCAAATCCATTTTTGCCATCCTGGTGCTGCCGTAGCCCATACTAAATCACCCTCACGTACACAAAGCCATTGTGAAGCTGCTGTGCGAATATGTGCATATCCCCAGCCGTGTGAATGAACGACTCCCTTTGGTTTACCAGTTGTACCAGAAGTATAAGAAAGAAATGCCATGTCGTCGCGTTTTGTAGGAACTGCAGTAAATGTGTCTGGCTGCGTGCTTGCTAATTCATTTAATGACGTCCAATTACCAGTAGCAGTTCCGATAACCAATTTATTATTTAAAGCCTCTACAGAAGAAGTAATGCGATCTACTTCCCCCGTGAATGCCTCAAAAGCAATCACTGCACTTGCAGAGGAGTGCTCCATACGATATTCTAAATCACTTGCACGTAACATCTCAGAGCAAGATATAGGAACAATACCAGCTTTTAGACAGCCAAGGAAGACAAAGTATGCCTCAGGTAGACGTGGAGTAATGACTAATACACGATCGCCTTTTTGAAGCCCCCTCTTCGTAAAAGCATGCGCGTATTGATTCATTTTTTGAACAAGCTCTAAATAGGAAATAGTTCGGCGCTCCTGTTGAGTATTTAACCATCTTATTGCTTGACGTTCACTATCTTGAGAAAATTTCTCTAATTCCTCAGTAATGTTATAAAATTCTGGTGCAATTAAATCGTTTGTAACCATTTGAACATTCCTCCCCAAAAATAATAGAAAATTCATAAAACTATTTATATTTTATCAATTACAATAATATACAGCAAGAATATTATATACACAAAATAGAAATATTAGATTTAATAGAGAACTATTTAGGTTTTTGATGATTCCTACTAACCCATTCGACAAAAAATATGAAATTTTTTATAAAAAGTGTTGCATAATTTATAATGCTTGCTATAATAATAAATGTGCTTAAGCGTTTTTAGAAAACTTAATTGAATATCATTGTTCCGAAGTAGCTCAGTTGGTAGTAGCACCTGACTGTTAATCAGGTTGTCGCAGGTTCGAGTCCTGCCTTCGGAGCC
>NZ_JBXAPF010000068.1:0-2297 GCF_058803665.1 Lysinibacillus sp. GW821-FHT14F06 | reverse complement strand
TACACGTATATTTTTTCATTTCATACACTCCCTTTTTTATTCCGCATTTTGTTTATTTTGCTGAACAATATTGTTCATATACCTAATTACTTCCAAAGTCTTAATACCTCGTTTTTCACCTTTACGTCTTATACGTTCAAACAATGCGAAGTCCACAGATGCATTAGGAGTAGATGTTAATCTTTTTAAATTACGAGTATGTGCATCTACCATCCTGTATTTATTTTTGGATATAAACTTTTTAGCCTTCTCGACTGCATATTTTGAACTGATTGATTTAGTGATTGCAAATCCAGTAAGGTAATCTGACACGATCCACATTGAATAATGACCATCAGCACTAACTTTAGCTGGACGATGTAATGCTAAGTAAATACCTTCATGCACAATTATATTTTGCACTAATACCTCCTCCTGAACTGGTCCTAATGGTCCTGGATGAGCTACAAACATTTTCATAAAAATTCTCCTTTCATGAATAGAATCTTTTGTTTATTCTTGATACTCAATTTCCACTTCCACAAAATCAAAATGCTTCATCATATGTGTATATCCAGCATTGCAAATAGCATCTTTGCCGAACTTAGAAAAAATAGCCTCTTCCCATTTTTTCATCCAATTTTGAGCCTCATCTTTGTTGTAAATGATATTTGCTTGGTTCAAATCATCTGTAAGCTCTACATCTTCATCCTCTGCGTAGTATTGTGGTACTTTACTATCGTTAAATTCATCTTTCAAACGCAGCACCCATGCTTCTTGTTTTTCTGCCATTTCTGTTTTCCCTTCCTTCACAGAATCTTTCTAGTATAATTTTCCCCCATGTTTATATGGTCGCGTTTTGTTATACGCCATCTTCGCCATGATGATTGATTCTAAGTCGATCCCTTTTGAACCAGCTAAATCGAACACCCTGATACATACATCAGCTAATTCTTCTTGGAATTTCTGTGATTCACCTTTTCTGTCCGCTTCTAGCGCTTCGCTGACCTCACTGTGTACTAACGCTAAAATTGTGCCAGTCTCACGTTGTTCATCATACCAACCCTTTTGAATCGCTGTTTTGTGTGCTTCTTTGCATAATCCATTGATTGTCATATCCATGTTAAAACCTCTCCTTAAACTTTTCTATGTTTCATCTGTTACGATTAAAGATTAGACATATCATCTTTTAACCACTCTTCATTTTTTCCATCATCATATCCAAAGTCTGTTACAGTGCCTTGTGTTCCTTCTGGACACCACTTATCGCATGTATGATCTACTTGAACTGTATTGTTGTATTCACCTGTTACAAAGCAACCAAAAGCATAATGACCGCAAGTCCAACAAACATTTTCACACATTTTCGTAGTTGGCATATCTTTAACACAGCCACGATAAACAACCAACTGATTTTTATTAATTTTTATATTGCACTCTGGATGCAAATGAAAATGTTTGTGCTGCTCATCCTGCTTTGCTGTTACATATACAGCATCTATGCTTTTCTCGATTACTTCCAAGCAAGCAAAGCATTCATTTTCTTTACGTGTTTTGACCATTTTCCTTTTGATGACTTCTAACATGCTCTACCTCCTTCACTCCCTGACAGCTTCTTGGTCATTTAATAGATTGCTATTTATAAATTTGTAGCAATAATGTATATCACTGAACAATTCTTCAAATTCTGTTGTTTTTTGGACAACAAAAAATTTCCCATCACGCTTAATCTGCACATCTTGAACTTGCATTGTTTGTCCATCTTGCAAATTTTTTAATTGTTGAAATATACAATCATTACTTTGAATACTTATGTCACAATCAAAAATGCTTATTTGTTGGATTGACATACAACCTCCCCCTTAACGTTGGCTTAAATTAAGTGCTGCTAAATAATCAACCGTAAAGCCGTTACCTGATTTCACACGTTTACAATTATGTCTAAAGAAATCGAGCGATATAGATTTAGAACCTCTTCCAGCATCTTGATTTTCATATGCCGCTTCTAACTGCTCAAATCGCAACACATAAATTTCTGGCTCGTTTTTACCTTCCAACCAAAATGCTACTAGTAAAAATGCAACTGACCCATGATTGTGCCATGATTTCAATAGTTGGTATTGATGCAATGAGATATTTTTCAATGGGAAACGTTTTAATGTTGATTCTTTTGCATCAAAGATGATAGAACGACCTTCATATATACCGCTATAGTCAACCCATGTCGGTGTATCAAAATGACCTGTTACTTTGTTTCCATCTGTTTTTAAAATCTTTACTGGCGTCGGCACTTTCCTTATATCTGCTAACCATGCATT
>NZ_JBXAPF010000067.1:0-2949 GCF_058803665.1 Lysinibacillus sp. GW821-FHT14F06 | reverse complement strand
GCATTGAATGCTTCAAACATGTTGGTTAAGTCCTCGATCGATTAGTATTCGTCAGCTCCATGTGTCACCACACTTCCACCTCGAACCTATCTACCTCATCGTCTTTGAGGGATCTTACTTACTTGCGTAATGGGAAATCTCATCTTGAGGGGGGCTTCATGCTTAGATGCTTTCAGCACTTATCCCGTCCACACATAGCTACCCAGCGATGCCTTTGGCAAGACAACTGGTACACCAGCGGTGTGTCCATCCCGGTCCTCTCGTACTAAGGACAGCTCCTCTCAAATTTCCTACGCCCACGACGGATAGGGACCGAACTGTCTCACGACGTTCTGAACCCAGCTCGCGTACCGCTTTAATGGGCGAACAGCCCAACCCTTGGGACCGACTACAGCCCCAGGATGCGATGAGCCGACATCGAGGTGCCAAACCTCCCCGTCGATGTGGACTCTTGGGGGAGATAAGCCTGTTATCCCCGGGGTAGCTTTTATCCGTTGAGCGATGGCCCTTCCATGCGGAACCACCGGATCACTAAGCCCGTCTTTCGACCCTGCTCGACTTGTAGGTCTCGCAGTCAAGCTCCCTTGTGCCTTTACACTCTACGAATGATTTCCAACCATTCTGAGGGAACCTTTGGGCGCCTCCGTTACCTTTTAGGAGGCGACCGCCCCAGTCAAACTGTCCGCCTGACACTGTCTCCTGCCCCGCTAAGGGGCATGGGTTAGAATTTCAATACAACCAGGGTAGTATCCCACCGACGCCTCCTTCGAAGCTGGCGCTCCGAGATCTCTGGCTCCTACCTATCCTGTACAAGTTGTACCAAAATTCAATATCAGGCTACAGTAAAGCTCCACGGGGTCTTTCCGTCCTGTCGCGGGTAACCTGCATCTTCACAGGTACTATAATTTCACCGAGTCTCTCGTTGAGACAGTGCCCAGATCGTTACGCCTTTCGTGCGGGTCGGAACTTACCCGACAAGGAATTTCGCTACCTTAGGACCGTTATAGTTACGGCCGCCGTTTACTGGGGCTTCAATTCGCAGCTTCGCTTGCGCTAACCACTCCTCTTAACCTTCCAGCACCGGGCAGGCGTCAGCCCCTATACGTCACCTTACGGTTTTGCAGAGACCTGTGTTTTTGCTAAACAGTCGCCTGGGCCTATTCACTGCGGCTCTCATGCGCTTGCACGCTCAAGAGCACCCCTTCTCCCGAAGTTACGGGGTCATTTTGCCGAGTTCCTTAACGAGAGTTCTCTCGCACACCTTAGGATTCTCTCCTCGACTACCTGTGTCGGTTTGCGGTACGGGCACCTCTCACCTCGATAGAGGCTTTTCTTGGCAGTGTGAAATCAGGAACTTCGTCCATACGGACTCGCCATCACAGCTCAACGTTACAGTGTGCGGATTTGCCTACACACACGCCTTACTGCTTGGACGCGCACAACCAACGGCGCGCTTACCCTATCCTACTGCGTCCCCCCATTTCTCAAACGGTGAGGAGGTGGTACAGGAATATCAACCTGTTGTCCATCGCCTACGCCTATCGGCCTCGGCTTAGGTCCCGACTAACCCTGAGCGGACGAGCCTTCCTCAGGAAACCTTAGTCATACGGTGGACGGGATTCTCACCCGTCTTTCGCTACTCATACCGGCATTCTCACTTCTAAGCGCTCCACCAGTCCTTCCGGTCTGACTTCAACGCACTTAGAACGCTCTCCTACCACTGACATCGTAGATGTCAATCCACAGCTTCGGTGAATCGTTTAGCCCCGATACATTTTCGGCGCAGCGTCACTCGACCAGTGAGCTATTACGCACTCTTTAAATGATGGCTGCTTCTAAGCCAACATCCTGGTTGTCTGTGCAACGCCACATCCTTTTCCACTTAACGATTACTTTGGGACCTTAGCTGGTGGTCTGGGCTGTTTCCCTTTTGACTACGGATCTTATCACTCGCAGTCTGACTCCCGTGTATAAATATCTGGCATTCGGAGTTTGTCTGAATTCGGTAAACCGGGATGGCCCCCTAGTCCAAACAGTGCTCTACCTCCAGTATTCTCATCACGAGGCTAGCCCTAAAGCTATTTCGGAGAGAACCAGCTATCTCCAAGTTCGATTGGAATTTCTCCGCTACCCACACCTCATCCCCGCACTTTTCAACGTGCGTGGGTTCGGGCCTCCAGTAAGTGTTACCTTACCTTCACCCTGGACATGGGTAGATCACCTGGTTTCGGGTCTACGACCACGTACTATTTCGCCCTATTCAGACTCGCTTTCGCTGCGGCTCCGCCTTCTAAAGCTTAACCTCGCACGTAATCGTAACTCGCCGGTTCATTCTACAAAAGGCACGCTATCACCCATTAACGGGCTCTAACTACTTGTAGGCACACGGTTTCAGGATCTCTTTCACTCCCCTTCCGGGGTGCTTTTCACCTTTCCCTCACGGTACTGGTTCACTATCGGTCACTAGGTAGTATTTAGCCTTGGGAGATGGTCCTCCCGGATTCCGACGGAATTTCACGTGTTCCGCCGTACTCAGGATCCACTCTGGAGAGAACGAACTTTCGACTACAGGGCTTTTACCTGCTCTGGCGGACCTTTCCAAGTCGCTTCATCTAACTCGCTCTTTTGTAACTCCGTATAGAGTGTCCTACAACCCCAAGAGGCAAGCCTCTTGGTTTGGGCTCTTCCCGTTTCGCTCGCCGCTACTCAGGGAATCGATTTTTCTTTCTCTTCCTCCAGGTACTTAGATGTTTCAGTTCCCTGGGTCTGCCTTCAAGACGCTATGTATTCACGTCAAGATACTACGCGATTAAACGTAGTGGGTTCCCCCATTCGGAAATCTCCGGATCAAAGCTCACTTACAGCTCCCCGAAGCATATCGGTGTTAGTGCCGTCCTTCTTCGGCTCCTAGTGCCAAGGCATTCGCCGTGCGCCCTTAATAACTTAACC
>NZ_JBXAPF010000066.1:0-3395 GCF_058803665.1 Lysinibacillus sp. GW821-FHT14F06 | reverse complement strand
ACTATGCGGTGAAAAAATATTTTCATCACTTTAAAAACGGGTCAGACCGTTGATATATCAACATTTATAGAGGGAGGAATAAAGATGAGAAATGCAGAGGAATTAGTGATTCAAGCCTTAAAATCAGCAGCAAGAAATGAGCAAACGAAACATGCCATTCAGCAATCAGCGGAGCTTTACCCGCTATTATGGAAGTCGGCAAAACGTTATGTTACTGGTGAAAAGAGGCAGGAGGCGATAAGAATTGCTCAGGATTTTATCTCAAAGGATTATCAAATATCATTAGAATTTATTGGTGAAAATACAAAGGATATCGAGGAATGTCAAAAGGCGAAGGAGGAACTTTTACAGCTTATAGAGGACACGGCGACTATTTCATTCAACCAAACTGTATCGTTTGATTTATCTCATATTGGTCTTTCAGTAAACGCAGATCTTGCCTATCTACATTTACAAGAGCTTGCACAGAAAGCACAACAGCATGGTATTACGTTGATGATTAGTATGGAGGAGTCCTCCAAGACAAGCAGCATTATCGAAATCTATAAAAAAATAGCTATGCAATATCCGAATATAGGGATTACGCTACAAGCTCATCTTTATCGTACAGAGGTGGATATTGAACAGTTGATTCAATATCCAGGAAGAATAAGGCTGGTAAAAGGTGCTTTTCAGGAGTCAGACGATATTGCGATGGCAAGATCAAAGGAATTAAATGAACGTTATCTTCATTTTGTTGAACAGTTACTAGAAGCAAATCATCCAATTTCAATCGCTACACATGATGAGGCACTTATTTTAGAAATGGAGAAGCGTCAATACTTTCAACAACCAAATGTGGAGATAGAGATGCTATATGGTGTACAGCCAGCGTTGATACAGCAATTAAAAAAGAACAGGTACCGATGCAGAATTTATTTGACTTATGGAACTGAGTGGTTTTTATACCTATGCCACCGTATTGCAGAATATCCTGAAAATATATATCTTGCCGTAACTGATATAATTAATCCCTCAATCTTAGAAAATAGTGAGGATTATTGAAAACGCAAATGTGGGTAAGTGGAAAAGTTATGCTGGCGATGAGTATTGTTGGTAGCTCGGTTGTAGCCGGTAAGCTCATCATACAAAGCTTTCCTTTATTTTTAGCAAATGAACTAAGATTTTTTGTGGCATCTGCTATTCTAGTACCTTTATGGATGAAAGTAGAAGGATTTTCAGTGCTGGATAGAAAAGATTATTTATCTATCTTCCTACAGGCATTGTTCGGTGTCTTTCTGTTTAATGTTCTCATGCTCAAGGGTCTTTCACAAACGACAGCTATCGAGGCAGGTATTATTACAAGCACACTGCCAGCATCTACAGCTGTTTTGTCAGTTCTTCTATTAAAGGAAAGTTTTACGAGAAATATCGGGTTCGGTGTACTAATGGCTGTTTTTGGGACAGTATTAATAAATATTACTAGCTTATCTACGATAAATTTAACCTCATTAGTTGGTAATGTTCTTATTTTAGGAGCTATTTGTTGTGAATCATTATTTATCATATTTGGTAAATCTCATTCTAGGAGAGTAAGTGCTCTTACCGTCGCTACAATGGTAAGCTGCTTTGGAGCGGTGTTATTTTTCCCTTTTGCTATAGCTGAAAGTCGCTCCTTTGCCTTTAAAGAAGTAACTTTTGCTGAATGGGGGTTAGTAGTCTATTTCGGAATCATTGTAACTGTACTGGCATTTATTCTTATGCAGCAAGGGCTTGCAAGAATTTCTGCTACATCAGCAGGTATCCTAACAAGTTTCTTACCGATTAGCAGTATCGTGTTATCTTCGTTATTTTTAGGAGAAAAAATTTCATTCTTTCAATGTGGAGGATTTGTATTTATTTTGGGAGCCCTTTATTTACTGTCAAGGCCATCGACTCAGATTCAAATGGAAGAATCTCAGTGAATCGCTTGGGTGAGATAATAAATATTTCATAGTGACTTATTTTCCGTTACTATTGTTAAAAAGGGAGGGATTTTCTTGACGTATAAGCAAGCTTTAGCGCAATATATTACAGCTACGAATTCCCATGATTTTAATCATGTAAAGGAAATATTGCATCCACAGGCGGTCTATTGGTTTACCGATAAAACATGCACAACCTTAGAGGATATAGGCAATTATTTTAATCATGCATGGAAGGTCATCGAGCAAGAAGTATATTCGGCTACTGATGTACAATGGCTGACGGTGGATGAAAAATCTGCTACCTGTATTTATACATACCACTATGAAGGCTACCATAATGGAAAATTTGTATCAGGTAGCGGAAGAGCTACAAATATATTTATAAAAGAAAATGATAAATGGAAATTAATTCATGAGCATCTAAGTAGTTAAGATTTTTACTATAACTTGTATAAGCAACAATGAAATGATTAGTGTTAGTAGTATTCTCGCCGCTTTCATAGGGATTTTTGGTAAAACTAAAAGTCCTAGCTGTGAGCCAATAATAGAGCCGATCGCCATCGCAATTGCATATTTCCATTGTATAAAACCAGTTTGATAAAATACTAAAAATGCCCCTGTACAGCTTCCAAACAGAAGGACGCGTGTAAGCTGTACAGCCTTTATGTAAGAATAATTCTGGCGTAAATAGTGTAATATGCTGAAGGTTGAAGAGCCAGGACCAAAACCACCATCATATACCGAAATAAAAAATGGCTGTTTATAGCTCTGATTTGTCTTATTTCCATCTGGCTGTGCAGTCCATTCTTTTCTTTTTAACGTTAGAAACAATACGAGAATGAGTAGTATACAAGCAATCATATTCATGATCTGCTCTGACATGGCTACTGTTAAAAGTGCCCCGCAAACACCTCCAGTAAATGCGATAGCGACATATTTCAGAATAGAAGCTAGGCGAAGCTCCTGTTGATAAAGGAGATAAAAGATACTAGATAATGCAGCGATGCCTGTAGAAAATTTATTTGTAGCAATGCCTGTATGGATAGGTATACCCACAAGCATCATGGCTGGGATTGTTATAAGCCCGCCACCCCCAGCAAGGGTACCAATAAAAGCAGCAATAATTCCTATGCTAACAAGTGTTAGTGAAAGCCTCGTATAAAAAAGTCCTATTACAATGATAAGAGTGACAATTAAAATAAAAGATTGTTTCATAAGCATCTCCTTTAGCGTTGTAGTTAAAGGGTAGATGGAATTGATTGATAAATCTAATATATTATTTTTAGATTTTTATAAATATAATTTATAAGTTATACATAGTGTTGAAAAATCAAATAGTCAAGGGACTCTTTGTGAATATTTAGTCAAAATAAAGGTGATTTCCGTTCCAGGCTACTCGCTTTGTCGCTGACGCTTCGCTTTCGCGCAGAGCAAGGCTTCCTGTGGGCG
>NZ_JBXAPF010000065.1:0-3476 GCF_058803665.1 Lysinibacillus sp. GW821-FHT14F06 | reverse complement strand
GGTAGTTGGGGGCTTCCCCCTGTGAGAGTAGGACATTGCTAGGCAAAAACAGTCAACTGTGTGTTGGCTGTTTTTTTTATGTGCGCCCGACATACGTATGAACTATAGGGTGCAAGTTCCGAACCCAAAGAAAGAAGTAGAGGTTAGCCAAGAGCAAGGGTGTCCGTGGCGACACGGAAGCTGGAGGCAAAACACCAGTCCGAGGAACACGAATCTCATACAAGGCTAGGTACGATTGGATGAGTGTGCATAACAACACAAAGTCCTTTCTGTCGAAGGTCATATCGAGTAAATGAGGCGGATAGATGGTGTGAAAGTGCATGCACTTTCAAGGGGAGGTCTGATGGAAACGTGAAGTACCCTTTTTTACCCTACTTAATGACAAGTAGATGAACCATCAGAAGTCAGCAGAGGTCATAGTACGATTGAGTCTAGAACTAATCGGAAGGGCTGAACAATTAAGAGATAATAACCCTTGGATTCCATCTCGAATGAATGAACACAGAAAACAGAGAAACCTCACGCTTAGAAAGTAAAGGTGAAGTCCATGAGGGTATTTGCTTTGAATGTAGGAAATTGTTGTAATCTCAGTAAACAACTTTATTATCATTTTCTGCTGATTTATTTCAGCGTCTAAATGCCATATCTTTAAACTGAATGAGCAATAGCCATCTTCCTATATGTATTGAGATATTTTTTGACGATATCCTCAAATGAAATTCCTGAATTTTCAACAATCAATCTCATGATCTCAAGGGACCCATATGATACGCCGTGCATAATATACTGACCAGTGGATTGACTAAGAACTAGCTGAGCCGTTGCATCTATAGAGAGCGATAGTCCATATTTGTATTCTACGTATTTTCCGGTTGTCACTGATTTACCAAAAAGTACAGGTGCAAATTTAAAGCCATCTTAAAGTGTGTTCATAATTGCAATGTCGATTACCTCAGCATCCAACTCAACCCATGATTGATCAAGTATAAAGTGATCAATTTGAACTCCACCAAGTCGTACAATAGAATTATAAGCCTTTTCAGTTAAAAGAATGTGTAAAATTGCAGAAATCAAATGACATTGACCCTGGTAATCATGCTCTGAATGAAATCAAAAGCTCCTCTAAAAATGTACTTAATCTCTTTCTCACACTCAAAATTTTCAATACCTAGAGCCCAGTTTGTATGCCAATTCATACAGCATTTCTTATACTTTTTCTCACTTCCACATAAACAAAGGTCGTTTCTATTTAACTTCATCTAATCTCTCCTTCACTTTGAATACTTAACTAAAGTTATTATAATCAATAGTAAGATCCGTTTAAATTGTGTAAAAGCTCAATACCCCCTTAGAATTCTCATAAGGGGTATTGAAATAATATTTTATTATTTAGGAGTACACCATGTAAGTTTTGTGAAACCTAATCCAAAATGTGTTCTATGAATATAATATCCATTATTATTCCAATTACAAAGTTCCCCAACATCATAAAAGCGCCCATATAGTACCAATACCTGTTAGTAATACAAGCAATCCTGCAGTACCCTCACCAGCTGCTAAAACTTTTTTGTATTTTCGAAGCCTCATCAGTAGAAATAGAAATAACTTGACCATACCACTCTGTACTTACAGAAAACATAGACATAATAATCATTTCTTCAGTATTTAAAATTTCCCCTTGGATTTCTTTCTATAATTCTTCGTTTACCTGAATGTCTTCAATATCTCCTGAAGTTGTTAAATCTCCCTTTTTTATTGCATTATTTAACACTATTAAATTTTCATTAAAAATGTCAAAAGCTTCCTGAGCGTTGGCATCTACATGATTATCATAAAAGTTTTTAACTTGACCATTTAAAAAGAGTGATTTTCCTCTAAGTCTGATTTGAAAATTCCGAGAGATTATTATAAATTTTAACCATACATTCCAAGGAATTCTATAACCTTATAATTTTCAAGGTCAACAATGCTATTATTGATTGTTTTTGCAGAGACTAGGGTTGGTGTAGTGTTAGCTGAGTTTAAAGTTAGTCCTAAAACTGATGCTAAAATTACTTTTTTCATATCATTGGCTCCTTTTAGATGAGATTGTCTTTTTGAGCATAAAATTCACTTATTCATTTTCTAGAGAGATTCTTACATATAAGGTTAGCTACTAAGGGATCTCTCTTTGTAGTTGTTATTTAGTGCTTCTGTAATTTAAAGGTATAATATTCTGGGGTTTATTGACTTATTTCGTGAAGGACAACAGTAATTCGACAAAAATAGTTCTAAATGTGACCATTGATTCTTATAATATATAGATAACTTTCTAAAAAAGGAGAGGAAACTTTGTGGATTGATGGTGTTTTTTCTGGTGGTGGTTTAAAGGGGTTTGCACTAGTTGGCGCGTATCAAGTGTTAGAAGCTGAAAATTTCCGCTTTAAACGGGTAGCTGGAACGAGTGCTGGGGCTATTCTAGCTGCTTTTATTGCTGCAGGTTATAGCGGAAAAGAAATTCAAACAATGTTAGAAGAATTGGATGTACCTTCATTATTAGATTCAAGGAAAACCATTTTATCATTCCCGTTTATGAAATGGGTTAATGTATATAACCATTTAGGTTTATATAAAGGAAAAGCTCTAGAAAAATGGTTTTTTCAAAAATTAGCTGCAAAAGGTGTTTATACATTTGGAGATTTACCGAGGGATTCTTTAAAATTAGTTGCTTCTGACTTAACAAATGGAAGAATGATTGTTTTGCCCGATGATTTACACAGATATCATATTGATGCAAATAACTTCTCAGTTGCATGTGCTTTACGAATGAGCTGTGGCATTCCCTTTTTTTTTGAACCTGTTACCTTAAAAACAGGCAAAGGAGAATCCATAATTGTAGATGGCGGTGTTTTGAGTAATTTTCCGTTATGGATATTTGACGATAAGGAGGGAAGGAAAGTAAGACCAATTCTAGGACTTAAATTGAGTAGACGTAGAGAAGAACAATGTCCACACGAAATAAAAAATGGCTTGAATTTATTTGAAGCCTTATTCTCGACTATGAAAGACGCTCATGATGAGAGATATATATCAAGAAGACATGAAAGAGATATTATTTTCATTCCTGTCGAAGATTATAGTGCAACACAATTTGATTTAGATGAGGAGACTAAGGAAATTCTTTTAGAAATTGGACGGAATCGAACAATTCAATTTTTAAGAACGTGGCCAAGGTTCAGATTATAAAATTTGAAAAAGAATTATTAAAAACTATTGACGTTCTTTATAACCAATGTTATTATATAAAAGTTGCTGCTGAAACACGCAACTAGAAAAATATAAAATAAAATAACTGTTTGACATTATCATATAAACATGTTATTATATAAAAGTTAACTCTTAACAAAGAGAGATTTTATAAATGAACCTTGAAAACTGAACAAGCAAAACGTAATCAATAAAGTTTTTAGTAGCTAGCTTTTGCTAGTGAACAAAAC
>NZ_JBXAPF010000064.1:0-4270 GCF_058803665.1 Lysinibacillus sp. GW821-FHT14F06 | reverse complement strand
AATCAAAGGGCTCCACAGGGCGATTATGGCGGTAATAATCAACCAAATTATCCGAGGGTTGATGAAGATCCGTTTGCAAACAGTAGGGGTCCGATTGAGGTATCTGAGGATGACTTGCCATTTTAAAAATAGGGGGATTTTACCATGTTCAAAATGTTTAAAGCTATATTACGAACTGCTGGCAAAACGCCAGAGGATATTAAACAAATGTATGATGGCTCCGTTGGTCCAGAACCTAGTGAGGAAGAAATACAGGGATATATCGATGTCTATAACAAACTAGATGGTATAGAGGTTGTTGTATATGATCGCAGTAATATGGGCGTAGCCGATTATGGGTTATATGTATGGCAAAAAGAGGATGACGAAAGAATTAGGGAATTATTTTACCAAGCAGAACAAGACCCTTACTTTGGCACTTATGTTAATGAGCGTGATGAATTTATAAAGGATTGGGAAGCGGAAGAATATGAATTTGGTCCTTCTCCTACATTTGGAGCTGATGATGTAGAAATCATCGAAGAAATTCAGCTAAAGAGTACATCATGAGTCGTTGCAAAAGATGTAACAGACCTTTAAAAAGCGGTGAATCCATAATACGACGATATGGGTTCACTTGCTGGCAACGGCATTTGGATGATTTGGAAGAGGAGTTTTTGAAAAATCAGCTCACCATTTATGACTTGTTAGAAGCGGAAAATCAAGAAGAAATGAGGACACAGGATGTTTCATAATCAATCAACTAAACAGCGTGCGAAATCAGTAACACATGCTAACCGTGGCAAATTTTTAGAGCGTGTCATTGATATGGCTAATGAAAAATACCGCAATGCAGGGTTAGCCGATATTCGCAAAATACCCACACCTATACAGGTGACAAAGGATAAAGGCCAAACAGTTGAGGGACGAAAGGAAAAGCCGGAATGGGTGGACTATGCAGGTGTATGTAATGGACGAGCGGTAGTATTTGATGCAAAGGAAACGAAGGGCAAAAGTTTTCCGCTTCAAAATTTACATGAGCATCAATATGAATTGCTCCGCTCCTGGTATGAGAAGGGGGCTATATCCTTCTTACTCGTTTATTTCAACGAGCTGGACAAATACTATCGCTTGCCATTTCCACCACTTCAAGCGGCCTGGTTAGGTGCAAGAAGAGGTGAACGAAAATCAATTCCACTTGTAACGTTTGAAGAAAGCGCTAGTGAAGTCAAATCTATGGATGGGTATACATTGCATTATTTATTGCCATTTATCGAAAGTAGGTGGTAAGAGTGCTGCAAGGAAAATGCATTGATACAGGTGCTTGTACCAATTTAAAAGTGGGAGAGGAATATTACCTTTTCCCACATGGTGGATTGGCTTATAACGTAAGCAGATTTCCACATCCGGGTGCTCATTTCGGTACCTACCAAAAGAGCCGCTTTGAATTAGTAGATGCTTCTATGGAAGTGCCAGTACAAATAGCAAGCAAATATCTAGCTCGTGTAGTTAAGCCGCCTTCGCACTTCTACAAAATTGGTGAAGAATACATTATCACAGATCCGAAAGCAAACGGCTATTACAGTGTTTTTTTGAAAAGTCGTCCGAATCATGGTCCAGTTGGTTCGTATAGGTCGAATTATTTTGAAATGATTGAGCCTTATGAAGCAACAGAAGCGGCTGTGATCAAAGATAAATCGGATACAGTGCATGCATCTCAGAATGTTTTCGCGGCCGGCAACATCGTAGAAATTATAAATGAATCACTTATAAGACGTAAACATTATGAAAATGGTAAACAAGCAACCGTGGTAGAAAACTTTTATGGTTGTATATCAATTCAACTAAACGAGCAGCCAGTAGATAAAAAGGTCATAGGTAGCGTGCTTTTAGTAGGTGATGAACTACAGGCAATTAAAAAAGTTGTATCAGATCCTGTACTAAAAGAAACGGATATGCCAAAAAAGGTCCGAAAAAAGACGGAAACTGTGAACGAACCAGGCAAAAAACAAAAATATGAACAATTGAGCTTATTTTGAGATAAAGGTGATGAATATATGAAAGCTATCACAATAAAGCAACCTTGGGCGAGCTTAATCGCCCTTGGTGAAAAGAAATTTGAAACACGCTCATGGCAAACAAAGCATCGTGGTCAGATTGCTATACATGCAGGTAAAAGTGTTGATAAAAAAGCATTTGAAACTTTTGCAGAAGTCTTTAAAGATCATGGTATTAAAACAGTAGATGAATTACCAGTAGGGGCAGTAATAGCCACTGTTAATTTAATAGATTGTCATAAAGTCATCAATGAATTTCCGATAGAAGCATGGACTACAGGGCCAAACATTAGAGGTCGAGAATTTTATTTTGGTGACTACACAGAAGGTCGTTATGCATGGGAATTATCAAATTTACAGGTGCTAGCAGAACCAGTGCCAGCAAAAGGCAAGCTAAGTCTGTGGGAATGGGATGAGGAATAGTTGAACAATATTGTGCAGATGAAAGGATGAATTAGTTGGATTTCAAAGTAAATGCTAATCAAAATGTAAAAGTTAAACTAACTGATTTTGGTATTTCTGTTCTTAAAGAGCGACACGATGAATTAAACAATTTCATAAAACAACAAGGTGGAAAAGGGCTAGAGAAATTCGAATTACGATTAGACGAAGAAGGTTTTTATAGAACTCAACTATGGAGTTTGATGAATGAATTTGGTCACGTAATGAGTATGGGATACGAGTTACCTTTCAACCTTAATATCATAATCACAAACGGTGAGCCGATTACTGAATGATTTGAGTACCAGGTAATGTTCGTGTATGGATCCTGAAAATTTTATTAAGATCCATACCATTGTTCGGAAATGAAAGAAAATGTCCAATAGAAAGGAAGAATGGGAATGGCTATTGGGGATAAAATGAAAGCTCTAAGAGAGAGTAAAGGATGGACGCAAAAGCTTACTGCTGAAAAAATGGATGTCTCCCCTCAGATGTACAATAACTATGAAAAAAATAAAACTAATCCGTCTTTAGAGATTTTAAAGCGTGTATGTGATTTATATAACACTGATTTAAATACTCTGGATGATGGATATTCTCAAGAAGTATTTACAGGAGGGAAAACCTTTATGGAAGATTCATTTAGACACTATCTAGTAATAGAAACGCGAGATTTGAGCGCTGAACAGCTTCAAGAAATTTTGAATAACAATACTAATGATTATCCAGAAAAGCAGATTGATTTTGTTGTTGGTACGAAAATCATTTTAGGTTATGGGTCTATTTTAAATGCTCACGGTAGATCAGAAGCAAGGTTGCGATCATCCTTAAAGCTGAGTTCAAATGCGGTGAGTAACAACAGCACTTATTAATCAATCGAAATATTTTGGTTAGAAAGGTTCGGTTATATGGATAATTACATTGTTTGTTCTAGTTGTTTGATACCTTCGAAAATTAAAGGGAACTTACCGGATGTTCTTTATACCTATATAGCCAATGACTCACATATAGGATGGCATTACACACTAACAAACAATCGAGAAAATGCGTATGTGTTTGATGAATCTGAAAAGGCAATCGCTGAATTTTTATCTGATTGTTGGAAGATGCAAATAAAGAAACTGATTTAATGAACATTTGAACAATATTGTTCAGCAAAATAAACAAAATGCGGAATAAAAAAGGGAGTGTATGAAATGAAAAAATATACGTGTATAAAAGCATTACAAGTAGAGAAGTACGGTGATGAAGGGGAGTCATTGAACGAAACAATCGAGATTTCAGAAGGTACTGTTTGGCAAGAAGAAGAAACGCCATATATTGTGGCTGGTAATGACCGTATCAGACTAATTGGAATAGGTAAAGTTTACGGTAGTAGGCTTGAAATTTATCAAGAACAATTGAATGATCACTTCATTGAATACGAATTAGATAAACATTTTAAGGAGCTTACAAATAAATATGGTTATAACAAAGGCACTCTAATCTTTCACGGGATGCCAGCAGAAGAAGTAACTACAATGAGTGACGAAGATGCAGATGGTGCAGTTGAAGCAATGCCGTACTTTTTATAAATGAAATATTTTGTCCAGTAAGAAATATCATGCAGAGGAATGAGTTAAATGACCGCTAATCAAGATGAAAAATATGTAGATGAAATGCGTAAACATTTAGGTGATGCAATCATACACAGTTGGGGAAATCGAAAAAGTAGAAGTTACTGAATCAACAGTCTACGATAATAGAATTTTCTTCAATGATGAATACGAGGAATTATTAGAAATTCTAGAGGG
>NZ_JBXAPF010000063.1:0-4661 GCF_058803665.1 Lysinibacillus sp. GW821-FHT14F06 | reverse complement strand
AGCGTAGTGCTAACGTAGCGGCAGCAACATGATGTTGGTCACTCAGTCGTTGCCACAGGACGTGGCGTTCTTAGACTAAGTTCCTCTATTTCAGTAGATGTTTGGACACCCACTGAAAAGGAACCAAAACCGCATTCATCTCACCACTTAAAGAGGTGGGAGTCTTCTTTATCTGCCGCTTCGCTTACGCGCAAAAAACATCTGCCACTATGCTTTCGATACAAAAGACATTTGCTGAATGAAGATAAAAGGCTGGTAATAGCCTGGTGATGCCACCAAATCTATTACCAGCCTCTCTAAAACAACTATTTAAGTAATTTTTCTGCTGCAATATCTAAGAATTTCACTTTAGACCAAGCTGTACCGCCTTGTGCTAACGGATCAATTGCATTCACGAAAATTTGATTATTTTGTGATGCCTTTAAACTTGCAAAAATCGGATTCTTTTGTAAATCCTCTAATGCTTTTGGTGCATCTGCATTTTCTGATTCCTCAAACTGAAGGAAAATGGTGTCTGGATTTACCTGCGCTAATGTTTCAAGAGAAAGTTCAGCCTGAGCTTTTGTTGTTTTAAGAATTTCAGGAATTGGTGCTCCTAAATCCTCATATAATACTGGATTTAAGTAAACGCCTGCTGGATAAATATACATTACTCCGCCACGTATTCGAATAACTAATACTTGTTTGTCTGTAAGCTGCTCTTTCGATTTAGCTTGTGCATCAGCCACCTTGGTATCATAATCTGCAATGATTTTTTTAGCATCATCCTTTTTACCAGTAAGCTGTGCAAGTAATGTTAGGTTTTCCTTCCAATTTGTAGAGATATGTGAATATGGAATCATTGTTTGAATTTTGTTGAGCTTTTCAGCAGTTTCTTCAGGGAATTTGGAAGTACCTACAATTACATCTGGATCAAGATCAAGAATGGCTTCTGCGTTAGGCTCCATTTTATTCCCCACAAGCTTAGCACCCTCAAATTCAGAAGCAAGATAAGAAGGAATTTTACCACCAATTTCAAGTACTCCAACTGGCTTAATACCGAGCATCGCAGCATCCTCCATGGATTCCAAGCTTGCCGCTACAATATTATTCACTTTAGCAGGAAGTTCATATTTTTCCCCTAGATAAGTGATTGTCTGAGTTTTAGCCTCATTTGCTTGTGATTCTGTTGCACTTGTTTCCGCTGTATTATTTGAAGATGCATTGGACTCTTCTGCTTTATCTGTTCCACATGCTGCCAAAGACAATGCTAATAAAGCAGGTGCACACATTTTAAAATATTTATTCATTTATATTCTCTCCCTACAGCTCTCTATTGATAATGATAATCGTTTTCATTATTAAGTCAATAGAAATCAATAATTTAATTGATACTCATTATCATTTACGGATATTATCCTAACAAAGAGAAAAACAGTTGTGAATGGATAATTTCATGAATCACATGGAGTTTTGCCGTTTTGGTTTCATAGAAAAAGCTATTTCTTTTTCAAGAAATAGCTTTCTATACATATTTAGCTTCCTCCATTATTGCTTTCCGATAGACAGTTGGGGACATTCCCGTACATTTTTTGAAAACCCGGCTAAAATAAAAGCAATCTACGTAACCTACACATTCTGCTACCTCCGCTATCGTAGAATCGTGATATTCCAATAAATCCTTCGCTCTCCGTATACGGTATTCTGTTAAGTACGAACTAGGATTCATACCCGTATGTTGCTCAAATAAATAAGCAAATCTACGACGCTCTACACCGAATTCCTCGGCTATCTTTGAAACTGATATTTGCTTAGCGTAATTCTCATGTATATACTGTAAAGCTTGCTCCATAATGTCACTTGCTGTATCAAGAATCTTCACTTTTGCCGAAATAAGGATAGTTTCCAAGAGATTCATAAATAATGTTTTAGATTTCAATATTGCCATATTTCCAGGCAATGATTGACTCTCTATTAATTGCTGGACATAATCTATAATTTTTGTATGATAGCCTGTATCAATTAAAAAATGCTGGTTTGCTAAAGGGTATTTGTTGATTTCGTCTATAGGGATATAATAATGGACAACTGCATATTCCCAAATCTGATTACCCATAACCTTAATTTCAATTGGCATTTGGGGTCCTGCATGTATAACCATACCAGGCTCCATTATGTATGGTACGCCATTGAAACTAAAGCTAGCATTTCCTGCAAGTGGTACAACTAGACCACACTTCCCAGGGGCAGTTGTTCGCCCTCTATCTACTTGATTAGGCACCATCCTATTTGTAAAAATATCCGTGAATTTCACAGTTGCATGTGCATAGTAGTCAATTAAATGCTTGATATCCATTTTTCAGCTCCCACATTTTTTAAAGCAATTTGGATTTGTGAAAAATGATGAAGATCGTGATCTATTAAACCAGTAAAGTAACTTAATAACGTTAATTCAGAAGCTCCTATTTTCAATGATTGCTGCCATTGCTGGTCTTCTATCTGATGAATTGCACCAATTAGTAAATTTCTATTTTCTAAAAAAATTTCAATCGTTTCCTCTTTGCTTTTTAACCGACTTTCCTTTGTGGCATGTGCATTTATTTCTTCAGCATTTGGTCCCTTTGGTAGGATTTCATCAGCCAAAAGAAATGGTAGCCGGTGATGGTACACGAATTCATCCCATGGAGTAAGATGTCCAATTACTTCTGCCACTGTCCATTTTCCATGGGCAATAGGTGACCGCCATTGTTCCTCCGTCAGATCCACTAAACCTTCCACAAATTCTAGAGACTTTTCATAATGAACGAGTATTTGATTTTTATCGTGATGCAAATGCTATAGCTCCTTCCTAATTGTAAACAATCTGTAGCTTTGGCCAAATGGATGCCCAATTTTTCTGCTGAATTCTGTGCTTATAAACTTCATTCATTGGCGTGTCTTTCTGAAAATATGGTGTAGGGGCAACAATTCCAGAAATTAAATGCTGAATACCATGGGGTGCAGCAATTTGAAGAATTCCATTGGTAAGTCTTATACCAATAGCTGTTGGCGTTTCGGGAAAATGAGCAACTCCATCCATCGAAGAATGATAAGGTTTAGTGTTATTCACTTCATGCATTCTCGCTTGATTTTTCACAGACCATGGCTCATTTGGTAATAATTCCCTAAGTTTTTGCTCATACTTTTTTTCATCCTGTTCTGAAAGACTTGCTTTATCAAAATATATCACATCAATATCAGCTAAAGGTGTTCTACTTTCATAATGATGAAGATAATCCCATACCTTTGAACGAATCAATTTCGCCTTGGCGTAATTGCGTCCGGATTTTGAATTGTGCCTGCACAATTCTTTCCTTTGAAAATCCGTGACATCCGCCGGAGGCTTTATCTTCATTCAGTAGGTGTTTGGACGCCCACTAAAAAGGAGCCAAAACTCCATTCATCTCACTCTGTAGTGGTTAGAGTCTTCTGCTGAATGAAGATAAATCCAGCACAAATCCAGGAATCAGGTAACTCTAACCTCTCCACAGCTGCAACTATTTCCATCATCCAACTATCTGCTGCAATTAAGTGTTTTAACTCTTCTTCTGTTTTTAAATTCATCGTATCAACCCCAATTTTTCAACAATCAATCCAATTCTTTATTTCTGTAGCAACACTGTGTGGAGCATCTCTAAAAATATCATGCCCAGCATCAGAAATAGATGCTACTTCTAGGTTGTATAGACTAAATTGTAAGTCTTGAATACCCTCTCTTCTAACACCTTCTAAATCGGCTGGCTGTGTTGCATGTATTAAAAGACATGGACAATTAATCTGACTTAATATTGTAACAACAGGCTCTGTATACATGCCTTTGATCATTGACTGTCCAGTAAAAGCAGAGAGTGTTAGCTGTAATTCCCCATCACGTTCCTTCACCTGTGCGTGTGATGCTGCTTCAAGCTCTTCTGACCAACGAGAAAGCTCTTCTTTCTCTGATTCAATAAAGACCTCCCAAGATGGAAAGGTTGTGTTTTTACAAAATTGTTCAATTCCTTGTAATTCTTTTTCTAACGTCATGCCTAATTTTTCTGCTGACAAATAGCCTCCATCTAATAAAATAAGACCCTGTATTTTTTCTGGAGACCTTGCAGCAAAGTGCATTGCTAATTCTGCTCCCAAAGAATGACCAATTAAATAAAAGGATTTGTCTCCTAAATGATGACTTATCACTTTTTCTATTTCTACAATCAAATTTGATGGTAAATAATCCTGTTCTTCAAATAAAGATTCTGCATAGCCATGACCAGGCAAGTCAAATGAGACAACATGATACTCTGCCAAATATTGAACGAGTTCCCCAAATGCTAACCCCGTGCTCCCTAGTCCATGTAAAAAGATTAAAGTTGGATTTTCAATGTTTCCCCATTGATAGACATGTTGCTGCATAATAATTCTCCTCTACACTCTATTTCAAAAATATTTTTCCATTAATTACTATAATAATGAAATAATTTGTTTTATCCAAGTGGAGATGTTATTTCTGCTTAAGCAATTAAGAATGATTGAAAACTGAACTTCTCACAGCTACTATAACAATCACACTATAATTTATAAATTATACATGTTGTTGAAATACTATTATGTCAATGAAATCAAGGTGACAAATTAAAAAGTATAGCCCTTTTTCAAAACGAGAG
>NZ_JBXAPF010000062.1:0-5342 GCF_058803665.1 Lysinibacillus sp. GW821-FHT14F06 | reverse complement strand
CAAAGCCGGTGAAATTTTACTGATCGTAAAATTTCACCGGCTTTTTAGTTTAGAGAAGGGTTTTGTCCCAGCCTCTTGTATTGTGATGGATTATAGTTGAGAAAATGCAAAATCTACCGCTTTAATTGTTTCCAGAATATCTGCTTCAGTATGTTCAGTAGTTAAGAACCATGCTTCATATTTCGAGGGAGCTAGATTAATACCCTGATTAAGCATGAATTTGAAGAAACGGCCAAAGATTTCGCCGTCAGCGTTTTCTGCTTGCTCATAGTTTTCTACTTTCACATCTGTAAAGTAAATAGTCAGTGCCCCTTTAAGACGATTTAATGTGATTGTTACGCCATGCTTTTTAGCTGCAGCTAAAATACCGTCCTCTAAAATTCCACCTAGTCTATCCATTTCATCGTAAATCCCAGGCGTTTGTAGTACTTCTAAGCAGGCAATGCCAGCTTGCATCGATGCAGGGTTTCCTGCCATAGTACCTGCTTGGTAGGCTGGGCCAAGAGGTGCAACTGTATCCATAATTTCTTTACGACCACCGTATGCACCGATTGGTAAACCACCACCAATAACTTTCCCAAGTGCTGTTAGATCAGGTGTTAGTCCAAGTAAGTTTTGAGCACCACCATAATGGAAGCGGAATGCTGTGATAACCTCATCGTAAATCGTTAATGCTCCTTTTTCTTTTGCAGTAGCATGCACTAACTCTAGGAAGCCTGGATTTGGCTCTACAATACCGAAGTTCCCTACAATTGGTTCTATTAAGATAGCAGCAATTTGTTCGCCCCATTTATCCATTGCTTCAGTAAAGGCATCAGGATTATTAAAAGGTACAGTAATTACTTCCTCAGCAGTAGAAGTTGTTACACCTGCTGAGTCTGGTGTTCCTAATGTAGCAGGACCTGAACCAGCAGCTACTAATACTAAATCGAAGTGGCCATGGTAGCAACCTGCAAATTTCATTATTTTCGTACGACCTGTATAGGCACGTGCAACGCGAATAGTTGTCATCACAGCTTCTGTACCAGAGTTATTAAAACGTACTTTATCCATAGACGGTATTGCTTCTTTTAACATTTTTGCAAAAGTAACCTCGTATTCAGTCGGGGTTCCAAACAATGTACCATTTTCAGCTGCATGTGCAATAGCTTTCGCAATATGTGGGTGACCATGTCCAGTTACGATAGGTCCATATGCCGCTAGATAGTCAATATAACGATTGCCGTCAACATCCCAAAAATAAGCACCTTTACCACGAGTCATTGCTACAGGCGAGCCACCGCCCACTGCTTTATAAGAACGAGAAGGGCTATTTACACCACCAACGATATGCTGTAGCGCTTCCGCGTGTATTGCTTCAGATTTTGTGTGATTCATATGATTGCCTCCTATGTCTTTATACGTACTCTATTGTAGACCTATCAGTGCCAGAAATCCAAAGAAATTAAGGGATATGACTTGTTTTATCACTTGGAGTAAAATAGAACCTACAGAGGAGGAGATTATTGTGACTTTAATAGAAGGAAAAAATGTTCCAGATTTTTCTCTTATAAATGAAAGAGGGGAGACGGTAAAGTTAGCAGATTTCAGAGGACATAATGTTATAGTTTATTTTTATCCTAAAGATATGACACCAGGATGCACGACTGAGGCATGTGATTTCCGTGACAAGCACGAGGATTTTAGTCAGCTAAATGCAGCTGTGCTCGGTATCAGTCCTGACGATGCAAAAAAACATAACAAATTTATAGATAAGTATGGATTACCATTCTCCCTACTGGTGGATGAGGATCATGCGGTTGCAGAGGCATATGGCGTATGGGTGTTGAAGAAGATGTATGGACGTGAGTATATGGGAATAGAACGCTCAACATTTTTAATTGATACGGAGGGGAATCTTATTAAGGCTTGGCGCAAGGTACGCGTGAAAAATCACATTGAGGAAGTATATACCTACTTAGCAGAATGGGAGGCGGCAAAATGAGAATTTATTTTACATTTGAACCAAGACCTGATTTACGTGAGCCGTTAGTGGCCGAGTTTCCACAGGTTGATTTTATTTTTGAGACTGGCTTATCCATTGAGGAGTTGCAAAGAGCAGATGTACTTGTTACATATGGTGAGGATTTAAATAAGGAAAATATGAATTACGCCACAAATCTGAAGTGGATTTTTGTAGCCTCGGCTGGAGTTGAAAAAATGCCAGCTCAAGCTATTATGGAACGAAATATTTTAGTTTCGAATGTGCGTGGTATTCATAAAACGCCAATGGCAGAATCGATGCTTGCTCATATTTTAGCTATTAAACGTGCGCTGCCATGGATGTATGAGCAGCAGAAGAAAAGTGAATGGTCAAAAAAAGCAAAGCAATCAGAATTACGAGACAGTACAGCTCTTATTCTAGGTCCAGGTGCTATTGGCTCAGAGGTAGGTCGTTTATTACAGGCCTTTGGTGTAACAACTATTGGCTGTAACCGTTCAGGGAAAGAAGCGGCGTATATGGATAACATAGTGTGTTTTGACCAATTAATAGAAGCTTTGCCTAAGGCTGATATCGTCATTTCTGTATTACCTAAAACGGATGAGACAACGCACCTCTTGAAACAAGAGCATTTTAAAGCAATGAAAAGTAATGCCATTTTTATGAATTTTGGTCGTGGCAATTTAGTAGAGGAAGATACTTTAATACATGCCATTCAATCAGGTGAAATTGGCTATGCTGTTTTAGACGTATTTGAACAAGAGCCTTTAGCGGTAGATCATCCATTATGGTCCTTACCGAATGTTATTGTATCTCCACATATTTCAAGCCACTCTTCACGATATGTTGAACGTAGCTTACATATTTTTAAGCCTAGTTTAGAGAAATGGTTACGTGGTGAAAAGGAATTAGAAAATGTGATGGATTTATCAAGAGGCTATTAGGTCATGTAAGAAATAATTTATTCATCAAAGCTTGGGAGACATTTGCAATAGAAAGTGTTGATTGAGGATTAGGTTATATAAGAAAGCGTCATGCTGAACGGTAATCTACTTAGAAATTGGAAACAGTTCAATGATCATTCAAGTTGGAGAGATTATATGCCCTCATTAGAAAAATGTTATTGTTTTAGAAGGTGTACGATTGACAGAACTAAGCCTAATTCGCTACACTAATTATAACAATTATAAATTAAGAATATTTATGGAAGAGGTGCATGACGATGTCTGCAACGCATTTACAGGATGCCCTTGACACGTTAAAAACAACTGGTGTACGTATTACTCCTCAGCGTCATGCTATTTTGGAATATTTAATTCAATCAATGGCACATCCAACTGCCGATGAAATTTATAAAGCACTTGAAGGAAGATTCCCAAATATGAGTGTAGCAACTGTCTATAATAACCTTCGCGTATTTCGCGAGGTTGGTTTAGTGAAAGAACTTACCTATGGTGATGCTTCGAGTCGCTTTGATTTCGTTACAAATGATCATTATCACATGATTTGTGAATGCTGTGGAAAAATAGTCGATTTTCATTATCCTGGTCTCGATGAAATTGAACATTTTGCATCGCAAGTAACAGGCTTTGATGTGCATTCGCATCGCTTAGAGATATACGGCACTTGTCCATCGTGTAAAGATGTATCTGCAAAAGTGCAGTAAAAAATCCTAGCTCTCATAAGGGCTAGGATTTTTTTGTCTTATTATAAGATTGATCAAATTCTTTTCCTTCTAAAGTTGGATCCAGTGTTAATGGTTCATTACAATACATACACATATCTACACGACCTAATACTTTTGTGTGTTTATGGCAATTAGGGCATTCTACTTGAACCGCTCGTGTTGAAAGAAGCCCAATCCAAGCATACACAACTGTACTGCCAATGATGCATAGAACGCCGAGGGTCATAAAAATTAAGACGAGAATAGGATTGTTTTTAAAGAAAATTCCTCCATACATAACGATAAAGCCAATAAAAATAAGGGCTAATGCAAATGAACGAATTTTATTAATTTTATTTTTGTAAGGTTTCATATATTCTCTTGCCTCCCAATCTAAAATCTACTATAACATATAAGAACAAAGTATTTTAGCTTTGGGAACATGGAAAGAAGGAATACTTTTAGAGTATGTCGAATTTTTAACGAAATAAAAGGTTGCAAATAAATAGGGGGGCTGAACATGGAGCAAATTTTGCGTCCAATATACCAGGAACGCGCGAGTCAGTCGAATACAATAGGGGTTATTTTAGTAGAAAAGCGTGAAGAACAAAGTAATGTTACAGATACATTTGATACAGTCTTACTTATTATTGTAAAGGAAGCGGAAAAACCAGTTTTTACGAAACATTACTTATATGAAGGAAATAAAATAGCTTTACATACTGTTACTGAGAAGTTGATACGAAAATGGCTACTAATTGGTTCAAATAGAAAAGTGGTTGATTGGATTTTCTTTGGCAGGGTATTGTTTGATCGAAATGAGTTTCTTCATAAATTGAAAATTGAATTACAGGAGTTCCCGTTTAGTGGACGAAAAATTAAAACAGGCATTCAATTTTCCAAGTTAATTCGACGTTATTTAGAAGGAAAAGAATATTTTGATAAGGGGAGCTACCTTGATGCTTATAATCATGTTGTAGATTCGTTACATCATCTGGGGCGTTTGTCCATTATCGATAGCGGGCTTTATCCTGAAGTAACTGTTTGGGCACAAGTGAGAAAAATTGAGCCAGCGATTTATAAATTATATGAAGAGCTTGTTTCAAGTAATGAACCGATAGAAAAACGCTTAGAGTTATTGTTTTTAGCAAGTGAATTTTTGATACATTCACGTACTAGAGACGGTGCCCAACATATATTAGAAGTAATGCAATCTAAAGAGGCTTGGACAATTCAAGAGCTGCATGATCATCATGAGCTCGTGAACTACTCGGTTGATTTAGAGGTATTTGTGGAATATCTAGTGGATAAAGGCTATATTCTTGTCGAACCGATCGCTGCAAAAAGTGAAATGATATTCCATCGACATTACAAGGTGAATAAAGAGGCTCTGGAAATGGAATAAGGACTTGTAGTATGCTAGTAATCGAGGTATATACTAATACCTCGATATTTTTTTATAAAAAGTATTGACGTCTAATATAATGATATTGTATTATATTAATTGTCGCTAAGACATAACAAAACTTGATAGCTTCAAAAAAACTTTTTAAAAAAGTGATTGACAGAGATCGAGTAAGGTGTTAATATAAAGAAGTCGCTGAAAAACGACTAAACAATGAACCTTGAAAACTGAACAAGCAAAACGTAATCAATAAAGTTTTTAGTAGCTAGCTTTTGCTAGTGAACAAAACA
>NZ_JBXAPF010000061.1:0-5837 GCF_058803665.1 Lysinibacillus sp. GW821-FHT14F06 | reverse complement strand
ACCATCGGCGCTAAAGAGCTTAACTTCCGTGTTCGGTATGGGAACGGGTGTGACCTCTTTGCCATCATCACTAGACTTATGTATTATTGTTTTGAAGTTGTTTACCTGTCCTTCAAGACAAGAATTATTGTATAACGTTTTCTCACATTGTGCAATACTTTTTTATAAAAAAAAGAATTTATTACTTTTTAAAGATATTTTTGTCATGTAAGAGAAATAATCACTCTAGTATTCATTATAACAATTGATAAAAAAAAAGAAAACAATTATTTTACACTAACTATACAATTACGTAATAGGAAGAATTAATTATGAGGAAAATACTTAATTTAACATAAATAGTACTCCAATTAGTTGGGAATTTTTCATTCCCAACTAATTGGAGTAATGGCTTGTATGCTTTTAACTCATTTAAAAATGGATGTATTGCTTCTACCGAAACTATTAAATAGTAGAAAGTGCCATTTTTAATTGATCAATTTCCTCAAATGTCGTTGTAGGACCAAAAGAAATCCTAAAAAATTGTCGAGCTTCTTCCAATGAATACCCCATAGATAAAATTGCTTTTGTCCCAGATTCACTGTGAATATCACAGGCACTTCCTGTAGAAATACATATACCAGCTTCATTTAATTTTAGCATAACATATTGCCCCTCCATATTTTCCATCAATACACCACAAATATTGGGCAATTGACTTTGACAGTCTATTAGCCTGCACGTATCTGGTAAATTTCTCTTAAAGTATTCTCGTAATTCATGAAAATGCCGATCGTTAAAATAATAATCTTCAATAGCTGATGCAAAGGCAACAATTGCTGGTGTATCTAATGTTCCTCCCCTTAATCCACGCTCATGAGTTACACCAGGTGTTAATGTGGGAACACGGATCTTTGGATTTATATAAACAGCCCCACATCCTTTTGGTCCCCCAATTTTATGAGCTGAAATAGTAATAGCATCCACTTGCTGCTTTAACGGAATTTTACAAAAAGACTGTACACAATCAACATGTAAGGAAATATTAGTAATTTTTGCTATCTCTGCAATTTCTTCTACAGGTTGAATAGAGCCTATTTCTGAATTAACATGTTGAATCGTTATGAGTGCTGTATCTTCGCGTATCACTTCTTGTACTTGTTCTACATGAATACAACCATTTTGTAGTAATGGTAATTTAGTGACTGTAAAACCTATTTTTTCTAATATATTTAACGCAGCATGTACGGATGTGTGTTCTGCTTGTGATGAAATAATATGCTTTCCTTTTTTCGATGCTAATGCTAAAGATAAAATTGATATGAGATTTCCTTCAGTGCCACTTCCAGTAAAGATCACACCATCATTGTTTACGCCAAGTGATTTTGCTACAACAGCTCTTGCCTGTTCAACAAAAAAATTAGCTTGTCCCCCTGCATCATGCAAGCTTGCACTATTTCCATAATAACGTCTTGCTACCTCACTATATGCTTCAAGGGAATTTACAGACATTGGTGATGTTGCTGCGTAATCCAGATATATCATATGAATCTTCCTTTCCATTTTATCAGGTCTTGTTTTCTTTTTTATTTTATGTAAAGATAAGTGTCAAGACAACTGTAAAGAAGGTATGGCAATGGATGTAAAGGCAGATGTACTTATTATTGGCAGTGGAATTGCTGCTCTTCAAGCAGCTCGGTTACTTGCTGAACATTTTCAGGTACAGATTGTTACAAAGTCATCTGTAAATATGAGTAGTTCCTATCGTGCTCAAGGTGGAATTGCTGCCGTTACAAGTCAAGAGGATCATCCAACATTTCATATTGATGATACATTGACTGCTGGAGAATATCATCATGAAAGAAGGAATGTTGAAGTACTTATAGAAAATGGCACCAAAATTATGCGTGATTTTCTAAAGGAGGGGTTCCCTGTTGATCGTCAGGCAGATGGGGCTCCAGCTCTAGGTTTAGAGGGTGCACATAGTTATCGTCGTATTTTACACGCTGGTGGAGATCGTACTGGTCAGATAATGATAAATTATCTACTTAATCAGCTACCATCTACTATCAATATAAATTGCTATGAAACAGCCTTTGAGCTTTTATTAAATACAGCCGGAGAGTGCGTGGGTGTACTGACAAAAGGAGAAAATGGGACAAAACGCTATCTTGCTCATCATATAATTCTAGCCTCTGGAGGAGCTGGTGCCCTCTACACATGCACATCAAATTATGAAACAAATACAGGAGATGGTATCGCATTGGCATATCGTGCTGGCGCTGCCATCAGTGATATGGAATTTATGCAATTTCATCCAAGCTTACTTTGGAGTAATGGAGAGGCAAAGGGACTTGTCTCTGAGGCAGTACGAGGGGCTGGAGGAATCTTTGTTGATGCACAACGTCAACCGATTATGAAAGGTTTACATGCTCAGCTTGACCTAGCTCCCCGTCATATTACTGCATTTGCATTATTTAATAAACGAGCTGCTGGACAAGAGACATTTATTGATATTTCAAATATTGAGCACTTTGAAGTAAAGTTCCCTGCAATTGCACAGCTATGTCATGATAACCTGATTGATATACAAAATGGGTTGATTCCTGTAGTACCAGGCAGCCATTTCTTAATGGGTGGTGTTATAGCTGATAACATGGGGAGAACATCTATTTCAAATCTATATGCAATTGGTGAGGTTGCTTGTACTGGGGTACATGGTGCCAATCGTTTAGCTAGTAACTCTTTGTTAGAAGGAATTACTTTTGGACAAAGAATGGCGCAATTCATTATAAAAACTGGTTGCAAGCAACATAATTTCTCTATTAGTGTTAAACATACTCGGCAACCAATGCCATTTTTATTTACGAAAGATCAATTACAGCAAATAATGATGCACACATTAGGCATAGTAAGAAATCCTATCGATATGCAACAATTCAAAGAACAACTGCCTTCATTAAATAGATTTCTTCAAGTTGATTTAGAGGGGTTAAATCGCCAAGAACTTGAACTTTATATGATGCATATTGTTGCCACACTAATGGTACATGCAGCTATAACACGAACAGAAACACGTGGTGCCCATATACGCTCTGATCATCCACTAAATAGCACGAAATGGGCAAATAGGTGGATTATTTTTCAACAAGGACAGATGAAAGTGAGGAATTCATTGTATGAATATCATCAGGCTCGAGGAAATGCTCAAGCAATTTTTTAACGAAGATATAGGAGATGGAGATTTATCAAGTGAATTCATTTTTTCGGCTGAACAGCAGGGGTCTTTTTCTTTTTACGCCAAAGAAAGTGGGATTTTTTGTGGAGTACCTATAATTGAACACGGGTTCCTTCTTCTTGATCGATCCATGGATATTACACTTCATAAAAAAGATGGAGATGAAATAAATGAAGGGGATATACTCGCTGTTATTAAAGGATCTCTGCAAAAATTACTAATTGGGGAACGTGTAATATTGAATCTTGTTCAACGCATGTCTGCAATCGCTACAGCTACAAATTTAGCTGTTCGTGAAACAATCGGAACTAATGCGAAAATATGTGATACTCGTAAAACAATGCCAGGACTGCGTATGCTAGATAAATATGCAGTTAGAATAGGCGGTGCCTACAATCATCGCAATGGTTTATACGATACCATAATGTTAAAGGATAATCATATTGCTTTTGCTGGTAGTATAACGAAGGCAGTACAGGCTGCACGCGCAAAAATCGGGCATACAGTTAAAATCGAGGTAGAAATCGAAACAAAAGCACAGCTTGATGAAGCAATTGTGGCTGGTGCAGACATCATTATGTTTGATAACCGTAGCCCTGAAGAAATACGACAGTGGCTTCCAGCTGTTCCCCCACATATTGCTACAGAAGCTTCAGGTGGCATCACACTTCATAATCTGAATAGCTATGCTAAAACAGGCATTCAATGGATTTCACTTGGAGCACTGACACATTCGGTAAAAGCCTTTGATATTAGTGCACTTGTACAAACGAAAGGAGCTAATTCCCTTGTCCATCACTAGTTTATTACAGCAAACGTCACTACTACCAGAGCATTACCGGACATTATCTAAAAATGAAATGGAATCTCGTATAATTGCTATAAAAATGAAATTGGGTAGTAAGCTTTTTATTCCTGGTCATCACTATCAAAAGGATGAGGTTATTCAATTTGCTGATGCTACGGGTGATTCCTTGCAGCTTGCTCAGCTATCAGCCGCTAATAAAGAAGCAGAAAATATTGTATTTTGTGGTGTACACTTTATGGCAGAAACTGCTGATATGCTAACTAATGAACAGCAACATGTTTATTTACCTGATATGCGGGCAGGTTGTTCAATGGCTGATATGGCCGATATTTATCAAACTGAACAAGCCTGGCCTATCCTACAGCAACTTTTTGGCGATACGATTATTCCACTAACCTATGTAAATTCTACCGCTGCCATTAAGGCATTCACTGGGCGGCATGGAGGAGCATGTGTCACATCCTCTAATGCAAAAGATATGGTAAAATGGGCATTTACACAAAAACAACGAATTTTCTTTTTACCAGATCAACATTTAGGTAGGAATACTGCATTTGATTTAGGTGTTCCACTTGAAAATATGGCTGTTTGGAATCCACATACAAATATGCTTGAGACCGAGCAGCCTCCTGAAAAAATCCAAGTGATTTTATGGAAAGGTCATTGTTCTGTCCATGAAGGTTTTACAGTTCAGCATACTGAATTTGTGCGTCAAGCATATCCAAATATGCACATTATTGTTCATCCAGAATGTAGCCGCGAGGTTGTAGCAGCTGCGGATGATGCTGGCTCTACAAAATACATTATTGATACGATTAATAAAGCACCAAGTGGTTCTGCATGGGCAATCGGTACAGAAATGAATCTTGTTAATCGTATTATTAAACAACATCCAGATAAACAGATTATCTCTTTAAATAAGCATTTCTGTCCATGTCTGACAATGAACCGAATTGACCTTCCTCATCTGCTCTGGTGCTTAGAAAGCATACAGCAAGGGCAACCACATAATCACATTCAAGTAGATGCTCATACCGCAAAAGAAGCACGTATTTCTCTTGAAAGAATGTTAATCAGAGCTTAATTAATAACAAACCGTCTACCTGAAATTAAGTAGACGGTTTATATTTTATATTTTTTGGTAAACTTAATTTGTTTAGTTTCCTACAGAACTAGTAAAAACAACATCTCATTCTAGCTATATCCTTTAATGTATGTGAATCATGAACTTTCATCATCTCAACCTAACAAATTGTAGAACAATATTGGAATTATAAACGTAAAACGCCTCAATCGCCTATTTCTTCTATTTTCGTAATTTATATATCTTCTAATCCTAAAAATAGTTATGTAAAAATGCATTTGCACAGTCCCCTCAGTTTAATTTTTATCTTGATTCAGCAGATCTTTACCGTGCGAAAGCGTAGTGACAGCAACAAATGTTTTTTGTGCAGAAAGCGAAGCGTCAAGTACAGAATACCTCCATCAATATAGGTGCGAGATAAAAGCGACTTTTTCCCTATTCAGTGGTTGTACAAATGTTCGCTGAATCAAGATAAAACCTCCAGCAAATATCACGAATTTTGAATAGTAGCTTTTCAAGTGGGCTCGGAAAACTCCGGACATAATTAGGCGTAATTGATATAAAAAGGTGAAGCTGTGTTTTTTATGCATGTAATTGTGTGAATATCCAAAAAGATATTATAAAATAGTATCTATAAAAATATCTTTATATAAAAAAGCAGTAGATGTATTTTACATCTACTGCTTTTTTCGTATGACCCGTACGGGATTCGAACCCGTGTTACCGCC
>NZ_JBXAPF010000060.1:0-6703 GCF_058803665.1 Lysinibacillus sp. GW821-FHT14F06 | reverse complement strand
CTTTGCAACTCCTTGTGGCGTAAAAGAAAGGTCAACGTCTTTTGTTAATCGTCCAGTCAATATGACTCGGTTAATCATGTTGTTTCCTCCTGGATGAATTTTTGCAATCGTTCTAATGACATTTTACCTACTAATTCATGAGCTTCCTTTCGTGCATTAGCTGTATCAATTTCTCTTTGAACAGATGCTTCAAAATCTTCTTCACTAAACCAAATATGATATGAGGTTCCAAATCCTAAACCATCACCTGATAGTGTTTTTTGAGAAATTTTTCGCTCATAAACCTTTTCAGTATTTAAATCTTCTACATTAACAACATAGGCACTGGATCTATTTGCCCTAATAACTTCTACTTCAGATATCGAACGGTCATAACCACCACCTCGCCATATGCGGTAACTGCGGTATTCTAGCCATACTCGTTGACCAACTTCGAGTTTTGGATTCTTAGTCTTTTTCATGCAGCCTTCACCCCTTCCAATGTAGAAATGTAATAATCTGTACCTTCCTCTCGATCTTTTAGCCCTTTTAAAGCTATAAGTTCGTCCAGCCTTTTATAAGCCATTTTTTCGTTATGTTTACCACCGAATTGTTGATGATATCCAAGGTAGAGAGTGATTTGATCTATGAAATATTGTTCATCCATTCAGCATCCCTCGCTTTGATTTGATTTTCCGAATACGTCAACACACGCTTAGGCATGCCGTGCATTTTGCCAACTTCATCCCTTGTCATGTCGTGTTCCAATCGGCAATGTAATTTTGTGATGATACTTCCGATATGGTTGCAACCAGGTACAGGACATTTCAGCAGCTCGCCACTTGGCGCATACCAGTTAAATTTATCAGCCATTCCTTCACCCTCCATAGGGGCTGTTGCCCCTCATTATTTCAATCGCCAATCAATACCTTCCGTTTCTAAAACTTCACCGTTTTTGTCTAGTAATCTACTAGCCCCTGCATATCCTATACGCTCGGCTATAGTAGCTCTATCCTCATTGCTGTTAAAAATGATTGGTAATTTACGTTTGTAACGCTCGTCAATAATGTGGTAATACAAACCTTCGCGAGCTTCTGTCCACTTTGCTTTTCCAACATCATCCCAAACAAGAACATCTGCTGATAACACGTTGTTCAATAGCCCGTAATAAGTTTCGCTATTGTCATCTATTCGTTTAGCAGCCATCATTTCATCCATAAAAGAAACATCTGATACAACCAGTACATTAAAGCCCTTTTTAATCAATTGTTTAGATAAAGCAATCTGTAAATGCGTCTTACCTATACCAAAGTTGTTATGTCGATTCTTGAGCTCTAATCGTTCGTTAGGAGGTAATGAACGAATCCTTTGTTCCCCAATAGTTGCTATAAAACCAATGTTTTGAGCCCCTTGCTTTTTAAGTGCATCACGATCAACAGGAAATGATTCTAAGTAGTCTTTAACCATTGAGAACATACGCTGTTGCATATCTGTTTCTCGAACATAATTATCAAATTTGGCATGTACAAATTCCTCTGGAATCAATGCATTTTTAAATCTACGTTTCCAACTATTAACCTCTCGGCAATCACAAGGTTTATGAATCTCATATTTTTGGTTCCCTTTTTCTTCATAATGAGAGAAAACAAACTCTGTTCCATTACATTTAGGGCACTTATCCTCCCCAGGCTTGCTTGTCTCGTTCGAGCTGTTCATAGAAGGCATCGATGCTTGTTCCTGCATGAACTTTAGAATTTGCTGAAATCTGTCTGTTTGCATTTTGTCCTTTAGCGATTCCATTATGCTTAGCCTCCTTTGCTAACCAGTCGGCATAAGTATTGATGCCTTTTTCGATTGCCCAATTCTTTAAAATTCCTTCAACATATTCAACATTCGACTTCCCATTATCAGCAGTGACCTTTATAGCCTCGATGATTAGTAAATAATCTGGATAAAATTCAAGTAGCATGTCCATTTTTTTGTGGTCCGTAAAATTGCTAATACGAATGGTTGAGTCAAAGAAGTTTTTTATTTCAAGAAAAGGATTATTAGTAGAAGGACCGACTGACTGACCGACTTTCTTTTCTTCTCCTTCTTCTTCTTTTTCTTCTTCTTCTTCTTTTTCTCTTTCTTCTTCTCTTTCTTCCCCATAGTCTATGGAAGTGGTATTGATAGGGTATGGATACGGTATCGAATCATTGCCATTACTAGCGTTAGGTACTTTTGTCTCACTTTTTTCCTCTAACAGTATTGATACGGTATCGATACGGTATCCTAACTGTTCCAAAGAGGTAACGTAGCTCCTTACAAACGGTATATGTTTAACTGCAAGTAGCTCTTTTTCGATACATTTTTTTACTTTTGGTGAGTTGATAAAGTTGTACTTTGCCCAATTATTTAACATGATTTCTTTCGTTGACTCGTTGTAAGTGATTTTTCCATACTCTACAAATCGTTGTAGCAGTTTTTGGACTGTTTCTCGGTTGTATCCTGTGTGCATTTCTATGACTCTATATGGCAATTCGTAGATGCCACATTGCGTTGTATTGCTATTCGTCATCAAATACAGATAGAAGTATTTCTCCTCCGGTGTTAGATCCAATACAAAGCCGTCTTCCCAAAATGTTGTGTGTACATTTCTGTATTTAGCCATTTGCCCTCGCCCCTCCTATTCGATCAATGCCCAACCGTTACGCTCTGCAATATCGTTATATGCTTTTACCGGAATGGTGATATTAACAGGATCATAGTGTTTTAAAACCTCTTCGAAATCTAGCCCTATAAATGCATCTGAGCCAAATTCTATTTGCATTACTGTTTTATACATATCAAATTCCTGTCGTTTCCTTTCAAGATCATCTGCATTAGGTTCTGAGTAATCATCTCGAACAATAATAAATGCGTTCTCAATATCATCCATCGTTACGTCTAAATCTTCGTCATCCCAGTCTCCTAAATCAGCAGATTCGGCTAAATACCGACCTTCTTTACTGCGATTTTTTAATACAATCACTGGTACATCTGATAGGATTACATCCTCTCCACCGAAGATGTTTTGTTGAAATACTTTCATGCCCTTACACCTCCTAGTAAACTCTCCGTGGTAAAACCCCTATAGTCATTTCTTCATTTTCAAAAATAAAGATTCTTAATGCACCTTGATGGTGAACAGTTATATTTTCATTCGAAGAGAATTTAACGAAAGCTTCTAAAGCATCTAATAAGTAACTGGGAGTGAAAGAAAGTATATTTTCAGCCTCTTTATGCTGCTTAATATCAAATTCAAATTCATCCAATTTTAAGTGAATACCAGGTACTGAAAGCTCAATTGATTCATTTGTAAAAAGAAATTTCATCGTTTCAAACTTATTAGCTTTAATAAATTTAATTGCAGGTATTAGTTTCAAAGCATCCTCTTTAGATAGTTGGAAAGAAGATTGTTCGTGTGCTTTAACTTCCAGCAAACTGTTCAAATTAGGGTAGTTGTAACCCTTCATCAAATCCAAGGTTTTGTGATTCAACAACACTTCTTCTTTGTAAGAATGAATATTTTTCAAGATAATTGCCCGATAACTATCTGTTGCTTGTATCTCACCATTTTCTTTTTAAAGCTACATAAGTTAATGCTGGTCTAGCTTGTGATCCAGCTGTGAACTTCTTCGCTACCTCTAAAGCTGGAGTTAACCTTTCGCGTCCTACTACTTCGATTTCGTTATTTTTTAATGCTATTGCCATGTTTTTCGCCCTCCATATTTTCAATATTCAAAATTCAAGGTATATAAATCATCTTGCCTGTTGCCTATCCATTAAGTAATACAAGCCATCCCTTGGGTCCCAAGTTATCCCTGATAACTTCAATTGGTTATATGAACGTTTGAAAATATAGTCGATGTTCTCTCCAACCTTCAATGTCCCATCAGCTTCAAGATGTTTATTAGGTATCCAAACATTTTGGTTTGTACCATTCAAAGTGAATCTCTTTGCTTTAGCATGTTTATAAGCCCTTTGAATAACTTGAAGTGGAATACCTTTGTAATATTGAACTCTTAAATTTAATTTTTGATCTTGTCTATATAGATTCACTGTTGACCTCCTATAAAAGTCGTTGTTCCTTCTCACAAACCGCAAAACTACCACTAACCTTGACCACCCTATAGTTTGGGTACCGTTGCATGTAATCCAGCACCAAGCGCCTGATTTCGTCGTTATCCTTCGCCTGTTGGAATATCCAAGCAGGCAATAACACCTTCGTTGGTACGTTGTTCATTCAGATGCACCACCTAATCCAGTAGATACTCAATTTCGAATGTGCCACTAAGTTTCTTGGTTGCTCGGCAATATTCGCACTTGTCACAACGATGGGCATTTTTACGCCCTAGCTTTGCATCTATGATGCTTGGTAGCATCGTTTGAACATATTCCTTTTCAAAGTCGAAACGCCCTGAATCGAAGTGTAAAACGGCTTTATCTGGCGGTGATTCTTTAGTTACTGCCACAATATATGGATCATAGTAACGTCCTGTATTTTGAAAGATGATTTCTCGATACACCCACATCTGCAGCACATAATCAAATGCTTGTACAAATGAAACCCATGTATTATATTTCTCGCTCCAATAGCGTTTACGTAGCTCTTGAGTACTCTTTAAATCGCTGAAAAATCCACGATCATGTTTAATGTTATCGACTTTAATTTTCCACTCTACTCCGAATAATTCGCCAGTGAAGATGGCCTCTTTTTCACCTTGTAAAGCGAACATGCAAAACTCGTCATTTTTAATGGTCTCGATCATGTCATCGGCTTTTTCGAAGTCCTTGTATTTGCCACCACGGGAACCATATATACTGGTGTGATTCTCTTCTATAAATTCAGCAATTGCCGTATTACTTTCAAATGCAGCATGTAAATATGAACCAACTAATAATGCTGCAGAAGGAGGACGAGAATACTCGCCCCTTATCTCTGCAAACGTCCTGGCTTCACACTCCATGGCACTTTTAAACTGAGATACTGACATATAGTGCTGGTTTGCCTCATTCGAGTGGTAATTCTGGCTGTTCAGCTGGAATGTTGTTTGGTGCATCTTGTTTCACCTCTGTTTTTGAATCTACTTGAGCTTTGAAATCATCACCTAATCCACTGGATTGCTTTTTGGCATCTTCTTTATTAAACCAATCCTCAACCTTACTCAAGCCGTCTCTTAAGCTGTTAAATATGTTTATTAACTCTACATAGTCATACTCAGTAAACGAATTAGCATTATAACCAAACTTTACTTCTATCATTTCTTGTGTGACACGATGCTCTTCTTTGTATCTAAGCAACGCATTTGCGATACGATCTTTTAATGGACCTTGACTATTACCAGCTAGTGTTTCATGACATTGACCAATCGCTTTATCAATGATGTCACCCGGAATCACACCTAAAATGCATGAACGTAAACGGCGAGCACCGTCATTTGCAACTTTTTCATAAATATCACGTGGATCCGTTAATTGTTTAATAGACCCTTTAGCTTTCATAGAGTGTTTGACGGTAAATACCTTTTCTTGACGGACATTCGTTTCAAGATCCCAACAGAATGCTTTTGCAACTGATTCACCTTCACGTTGCTCTAGTTCTTGAATGCCGTAGGATAAGTTGCCCCAGTTTTGTGCAATTGCTTCAGCTAATCGAATCGATGGACCTGTTACACGTTGTCCACCACGAGGATATTGATACATAGCCACTTGTGCTAACGCTGGACGTTTACATGTATCTAATACACGTTGTTCAGCTTGGAATACGTTGCGCGGAAACTGTTTTGCCATGAAAATTTGCCCTTTTACTTCTTCCATTTCCCGAGAAGCGCTAGCTTGTGCTAGAGCTCCTCCACCTTGTGGTTGTTGATAGGAAGTAGGATTATGATATTGTTCTGCTAAGTTACTCATTGAAATTCCTCCTATAGTGCGTTATAATGAGCGCAAATATATTTTGTTTATGCCACTATTGCGAGTAGTGGTTTATTTTTTTGTGCAAAATACCGCATTGTGATGTTCCTCAAGGTACGTATGAATGTTATCCATGTGGACGATATCACCGTTTTGAAACTTCATGAAATCATCATTGAAAACTATTAAACTTCCATAGATATCTCGAAAATCACTTTTCATTTCTACATAACGAAATGTAGGTATGCTATTCACTGGCTCAATTGTTCCCAATACCATTGGGTTTTCAACTTCCATAAGTTGTCTCACGCTATCGCCTCCTTTTGTTTTCTTAGGACTTCGGCATACGATGCCGTCACAAAGCTCACATAACGTACATTGTCCTCGATAGCCTCTAATGTGTAGATGATTCCAGTGAATTCATTAAGGATGTTATAATCAGCAAAACGTTCTTCGAATACTTCTGTGTCTAGACGTACCGTCTGCATTTTAGGCATAAATGTTGCAATACTCATGTTCTCACCTTCTTCCTGATGGTATCCCATCAAACAGCCTGCAAATTCCAATGAGGATACGGCTAACCAACCATTTGCAAACTGTTTGACGAGAGCGAGATTGTTCTCGCAAGCGTCTGATTTTGTGGTATAATAGATTTGTATATGTTAGTCGCTGTTTAACCCCTCGCTTAAGGTTAAGCAGCTTTTTTATTTGCCAAAAACTTCGCGTTAGCATGCTTTTCTAGCATCAAACTACGAATCTTTTTGTTTAGGTGTAACCAATCTCCGGCTTT
>NZ_JBXAPF010000059.1:0-7168 GCF_058803665.1 Lysinibacillus sp. GW821-FHT14F06 | reverse complement strand
GTCACGGATTTTCAAAGGAATGAATTGTGCGGGCACAATTCAAAATCCGGACGCAATTACGCCAAGGCGAAATTGATAAGATAAGTTTGAAATGAAATCAACTATAAAAAATTCGGGTCGAATAAAAGTGTAAAGTATAGCTGCGAAAGGAATTGGGGGGACAGCGGTGGCAATGAGGTCTTCGGTTGAAATTATTACTGAATGGGATATAGTTACAGCAAGACAACTGGGGCGCAATGAAGCAAAGGCACTTGGATTTGGCACTGTTGATCAGGCTAGAATAACTACAGCTATTAGTGAACTGGCTCGAAATATATACTTATATGCAAACGTCGGCTTTATTGAAATCGAAAGAGTTGAGACGGACACAGAAAAGAAAATAATAATTATTGCAACTGATCAAGGTCCAGGAATAAAAGATGTTCGCAAGGTGCTGGAGGATGGTTACTCTACTTCTGGAGGACTTGGGGCAGGTTTACCAGGAGTGAATCGATTAATGGATACTATGACCATCCACTCAGTTATCGGAGAGGGTACAACCATCAGAGCTGAAAAATGGCTGCGATAGGATGTGGAAATGTTGAATCAATTAGAGTCACAATATAAGAAGATTTTGTCGGATTACTTGGCTGACCAAACTGAAAAGAATTTGTATATTGCTCAAAACTTTACACGTCAGTTAATCCAAAAGAATATTTCTCCAGAGGATGTTGTAAGCATTCACAAAAATGCAGTTAGCAAAATATTACCTAATAGAATGAGTGAGGAACAGTCAGCATATGATTTTCTAATTGAAGTGATGGTCCATTATGGCATGGCACATAGGGAGCACCAAAGCTTATTACAGAAACAGGCTGAATATGAAATGGAAATAAAAATCGCTACAAACATTCAAAAAACATTACTCAAAACAGTTGTACCGCATTTGTCTAGTGTTGACATAGGGATGATATCGATTCCAATTCGTAAGATGAATGGAGATTATGTACATTTTTTACATGGTCGGGAGGATTATTTGAGTGTAGCGGTAACAGACGTGGTAGGAAAAGGTGTTCCAGCCGCTTTATGCATGTCTATGGTGAAGTATGGTCTGGAAACTTTGGAATATACTTATAAAGATCCTTCATATGTGTTAGAAGTTATTAATCGAGTAATTGAAAAAGGCGTGGATGATAGTATGTTTGTTTCCATGTTTTACGGTTGCTTGGACATTCAAAAAGATACTTTTTCCTACGCTTCAGCAGGTCATGAGCCAGCGCTTCATTATTGTGCTAGACAAGATGAATTTTTTTCTTTGGAGGCAAAAGGTTTATTATTGGGTGTACTGCCTGAGACAAAGTATATATATAAAGAAATTACTTTAGAGAAAAATGATATCGTCATGATGATGACAGATGGTGTTACAGAGTTTAGATCACATGAAGAATTGAACTCACGCGAGGTTATTACTGCATTGATAGCACAGAACAAGCATTTAACAGCCCAAGAGCTATGTAATCTTCTTTATAAACAAATTGAAGAACTACAGGATTTTAAACTATCAGATGATTTTACAGTCGTTATTTTAAAAAAATAAGATTAGAAGGTTTAATTTTTTCCCTAAGCGGGAAATGAAGTACAGTCTAACAAATATGGTGGAGGTGTGCTATATGGACATGGCGATACATTTTAAAGAAATTGATTATAAATTATATGGGTTTGTAGAGGGTGAGATTGATACCTTTACTGCTTCAGTTCTTCGAGAAGAGCTAGAGGCTATAAAGATTACTGAAGGGTTAGAAATAGAACTTAATTTATCAAAAGTAAATTATATGGACAGTACAGGTTTAGGTATTTTTGTAGCCTTTTATAAAAAAGCTTTACGTGAGAATGGCAAAGTAAAACTTGTTGGTTTATCGAATAGATTACAAAGATTATTTGAAATTACTGGATTAAGCGATTTAATGGATATTGAAACTGATAAAAAGGTGGAATTAAGATAATGAAGGAATTTGATTATATTGAGATAAGGGTTCCTGCAAAACCGCAATTTGTCAGTGTAATTCGGTTAACAGTTTCTGGCTTGGCCAGCCGAGTTGGTTTTAATTATGATGATATCGAGGATTTAAAAATCGCAACAAGTGAAGCAGTTACGAATGTAGTACATCATGCATATAAGGATGATGAAGAGGGTGAAATCGTTATTGGATGTGCCTTGTATGAAAATAAATTAGAAATGATGATTGCGGACTACGGAAATAGTTTTAATTTTGAAGAAATAAAGTCAAAAATTGGTCCATATCATCCTGGAGAGAGTATAGCTGGTTTACGTGAAGGTGGTTTGGGACTCTATTTAATGGAAACTTTGATGGATGAGGTGATGATTAATAACGATGGTGGCGTAACTGTCTTTATGACAAAGTATGTCACTAGGGAGCAGGTGGAAAAAAATGTCGAAAGAATCACTACATAAGTCTTCGTCCAATGAAGATGTACTAGAGTGGATTGCATTGTACCAATCAACAGAGGATGATGAAGCGCAAACAAATATAGTGATTCATTATCGATATTTAGTTGAAGCCATAGCACGTAAGTATACGAATGGAAAATCATACTATGATGATCTTATTCAAGTAGGTATGCTAGGGTTACTCGGTGCTATTAGACGTTTTGATACCAATGTTGGTAGTAGTTTTGAAGCATTTGCTGTACCAACGATTGTTGGAGAGATTAAACGTTTTTTACGCGATAAAACATGGGATGTTCACGTACCAAGACGTATAAAAGAGTTAGGTCCACGAATTAAAACAACAGTGGAAGCGCTGACCATTGAGTTGCAGCGTTCTCCATCTATCAAGGAAATTGCAGATCAATTAGAGGTAGAAGAGGAAGAAGTTCTAGAGGCTATGGAGATGAGCCGTAGTTATCAAGCTCTTTCTATGGATCATTCAATTGAGTCCGATTCTGACGGAAGTACAGTAACCTTATTTGATATAATGGGTAAAGTAGATGATGGCTATGAAATAACCAATAAAAGATTAATTGTTTCTGATGCCATGAACGTTTTAAATGACAGAGAAAAACAAGTCATTCAGCTTACATATTTAGAGCAGCTTAGTCAAAGAGAAGCTGGAGAACTATTAGGAATTTCTCAAATGCATGTATCCCGAGTACAAAGAAAAGCAATAAAGAAATTACAAGAGGTTATCTTAGCAAATGGTGGCGTTTCGCTCTAAACATTTATATGGAGGCATATATTGCATAAGCTAATCAAAAGTAATAAATGTCTCCTGAGTTATTGAAATAGTCTACTCTATGTTCTGGGTAGACTATTTTTTTGCATTTTTAGTAAAGTGTAATGGTAAAATGAAAAGAAAAAGGTAGTGATGATGTGGATCAAAAGCAATTGTTACAGCTCATTGCAAAGGATGTTGCAATTAAGCCAGGCCAAGCGGAGGCTGTTATTAAATTATTAGAAGAGGGAAATACCGTACCGTTCATAGCGCGCTATCGAAAAGAAGTTACTGGGTCCCTTGATGAGGTGCAAATTAAAGCTGTAGAGGAGCGTTATCACTACATACAGCAGCTTGAACAACGCAAAGAAGAGGTTATTCGCTTAATTCAAGAACAAAATAAGTTAACACCGGAATTAGAACAAGCTATCCGAGCAGCAATTGTTTTACAACGGGTAGAAGATTTATATCGACCATATAAACAAAAGCGTCGTACAAAGGCGACAATTGCAAAAGAGAAAGGCTTAGAACCTCTTGCGGATCTTTTAGTAGAATATCGCCCTGATATATTAGAACAGTTGGCTGCCGAATTCATAGATGGGGAAAACGTTACAAACACAGAGGATGCATTAGCTGGTGCAAGAGATATTTTAGCCGAGCGCTTTGCTGATGACGCAGCAATCCGTGAAAAAATTCGTGCGTATTCATGGAAAGATGGACTACTCGTAACAAGTGTGAAAAATGCTGAGGCTGATGATAAAAATGTTTTCGAAATGTACTACGAGTATGAAGAGCCTGTAAATCGTATTGTTCCTCATCGTATTTTAGCGGTAAATCGTGGAGAGAAAGAAGAAATTCTAAAGGTTACGATAAATGTTCCTGTAGAGCGTGTATTAATGATTATGTGGAAAGAATGGATTCCTGCAACCGGTTCTTCTCCAGCAATTGTAGAGGTCAAGCTTGCGATAGAGGATTCTTATAAACGTTTAATCCAGCCTTCAATTGAAAGAGAATTGCGAAATGAGCTTACTGAAAAGGCTGAAGCACAGGCTATTCATATTTTCTCAGAGAACTTACGCAATCTGCTTTTACAGCCTCCTATGAAAGGGAAATATGTATTAGGTGTAGACCCAGCTTATCGTACTGGCTGTAAGTTAGCAGTTGTAGATGAAACCGGGAAAATGTTAGAGGTTACAGCCATCTACCCTCACCCTCCTAAGCCAGACATAGCAAAATCAAAGGCACTTGTGAAGGGATTATTAGAAAAGTACCCAATTCAAATAATTGCTATTGGTAATGGAACTGCATCGCGAGAAACAGAACAATTTATTGCTGATGTTATAAAGGAGCTTGATACTTATATAGCCTATGTGATAGTCAATGAAGCGGGTGCATCTGTTTATTCAGCATCTGATATTGCTCGGGCAGAGTTTCCGGATTTACAGGTAGAGCAACGTAGTGCAGTTTCCATTGCACGTCGTCTACAAGATCCTTTGTCAGAGTTAGTAAAAATTGAGCCTAAGGCGGTTGGAGTAGGCCAGTATCAGCACGATGTATCGCAAAAGAAATTGACTGAATCCTTAACGTTTATTGTAGAGACAGCAGTTAACCAGGTTGGTGTAGATGTTAATACTGCCTCGGCATCCTTACTACAACATGTTTCAGGGTTATCAAAAACTGTTGCGGAAAATATTGTGAAGATGCGAGAGGAAAATGGGCAGTTCAAGACACGTGCTCAATTGAAGAAAATCCCACGACTTGGGGCGAAAACGTACGAACAAGCAATTGGTTTCTTACGTATACCTGAAGCAAAGAATCCATTTGATGCAACGGGTATTCACCCTGAAAGCTACAGTTTGGCTGAGCAAATATTAGAGGTTGCACAAATAAATAAAAATGAGCTTGGTACACAGAAGGCTGAGGAAGCGATTGCTACACTGGATGTTCAAAATTTAAGTGAGATACTTGATATTGGGGTGGTTACAATCCGTGATATCATAGCTACATTAATGAAGCCAAGCCGTGATCCACGTGATGCATTTCCGCAGCCACTGTTAAAAACAGATGTATTAAAGATGGAAGATTTACAAGTTGGCATGGAATTGCAGGGAACGGTCAGGAATGTTGTTGATTTCGGAGCCTTTATTGATATCGGTGTGAAGCAGGATGGACTTGTGCATATTTCTAAATTACAAATAAAACGTATTAAGCATCCTTTAGAAGTAGTTTCGCTAGGAGACATTGTAACAGTTTGGGTAGAACAAATTGATGCGAAAAAAGGGCGCATTTCATTAACTATGTTACCACCTAAAAATCAAACAATGGAAATGTAATAAAATCAGACCACACTGTCTATACTACACAGTGTGGTATTCTTATTGTTAGAGGTGATCTTGATATGAACAATGAGGAACTACAAGAGCTTGTCAGTAGAATATCATTAGAAAGTTTCCAAAAGCCTTTTATGCATCAAGCATATTTTAATGTAAGGTTACGCTCAACTGGCGGACGTTATCTCTTACAGTCACACAATATTGAAATTAATCCAAAAGCCTATGAATTGTATGGTCTTGATGAAGTAAAGGGCATTGTTCGTCATGAGCTTTGCCACTATCATTTACATTTAGAGGGTAAGGGTTATCAGCATCGAGATATAGATTTTCGTGAGCTGTTAAAAAAAGTGAATGCCCCTCGGTTTTGTTCAACTCTTCATACTTCTAATACTTTGCGAAAAAAGCAACGTCAACCCTATACATATTCGTGTGTTAAATGCCAACAGTTATATGTAAGAAAAATTAGAATGAATGTCGAGAAATACTGTTGTAGCAAATGTTTAGGTCGTTTAAAATTACTAGAATAAAAAAACTTAAGAAAAAGTGTTGACGTTTACTTGATATGTCACTATAATAGTAAAAGTCGACAAGATAACGACGACAATTAACATGAATTATTCCGAAGTAGCTCAGTTGGTAGTAGCACCTGACTGTTAATCAGGTTGTCGCAGGTTCGAGTCCTGCCTTCGGAGCCATGGCCCCTTGGTCAAGTGGTTAAGACACCGCCCTTTCACGGCGGTAACACGGGTTCGAATCCCGTAGGGGTCATTTTATTCGTATTGTTTATTTATAATGTAGTAACATTGGTCCCGTGGTGTAGCGGTTAACATGCCTGCCTGTCACGCAGGAGATCGCCGGTTCGATCCCGGTCGGGACCGCCACTTATTGGGGTATAGCCAAGCGGTAAGGCAACGGATTTTGATTCCGTCATGCCTAGGTTCGAATCCTAGTACCCCAGCCATTCATTTCTTAATTCGAGCCATTAGCTCAGTTGGTAGAGCATCTGACTTTTAATCAGAGGGTCGAAGGTTCGAGTCCTTCATGGCTCATCTTTTTAAGAAAAAAAGGTTGATTTTTCTGATTATCATAGTATAATAAGAAAGTTCCTAATTGAATGCGGTCGTGGCGGAATGGCAGACGCGCTAGGTTGAGGGCCTAGTGGGGGCAACCCCGTGGAGGTTCAAGTCCTCTCGGCCGCACCAAGTCGATGTTTAATTATTTATATTTGCGCCCGTAGCTCAATTGGATAGAGCGTCTGACTACGGATCAGAAGGTTGTGGGTTCGACTCCTGCCGGGCGCGCCATTTTTAAAAATAAAAATATTATTTTGCGGGTGTAGTTTAATGGTAAAACCTCAGCCTTCCAAGCTGATGTCGTGAGTTCGATTCTCATCACCCGCTCCAAAAAAACTTTCAAAAAACTATTGACATCCAAATTTATATTTGATAAGATATAGTAGTTGTCGATAAAAAGCGACGTTATGAACCTTGAAAACTGAACAAGCAAAACGTAATCAATAAAGTTTTTAGTAGCTAGCTTTTGCTAGTGAACAAAACAAAAATTTTGGACATCAAAATTGATGCCAGCAAAACAATTTGAGCTAATCAAATTTCTTTTATGGAG
>NZ_JBXAPF010000058.1:1203-8824 GCF_058803665.1 Lysinibacillus sp. GW821-FHT14F06 | reverse complement strand
TAAGTGACCTTCACTTCAACAAACCTACCAGTATGCAAAATTTTATCTGGATCATATTCATTAATTTTTAATTTATCCCCTACTCGAAAGCTCCTATTATCAAAACCACACATAAATGTTTTTAAGCCTTTTACTATGTCATCGAACTGGTCAATGTAGCTGTCTAATTCGTGTGTCATAGGCTTTTCTTTTTGCTCCGACTCTATGACTTCCTGCCGCTTTTCTTTTGCAACGGATGGCGTTAGTGGTTTACCTTCCTCTCGTTGCTCTGTTAACACTTCTTGCTGTTTGTCTTCTGGAAGACGTGACAACTCATATGCTGTCGTTATATTGATATTTCCCTCGCTAAATTCTTCTTTTAGTTCAGGAGTTAGTTTTTTATTAATGCTATCCATACGCTGCACTTGTGCCGATGAGACGCCCATTAGCTGTGCTACAATCTCACGTTTGCGCCCCGTCAGTTGATAACCACTGTTTTGTAATTTTTGTAACAATTCATGTAGTCTTGCTGCCTGTTGCGTTTTTTCCGCATCCGTTAAAATACGAGATGTTGAATTTGCTAATATGAGCTGTAGCTCTGCCTGTATGTCGTCTGTTGATTTCACAATTTTGCAAGGTGCTTTGGAAAAATCCTCATTTCCTTCGCTGTATAGCTCCTGCATGGCTTTTAAACGTCTGTGCCCACTAATCAACTCATACATGCCATCGTCTTTGATACGCACTACTAAATTTTGTTGTAACCCCATTAGCTCAATACTCGCTTTAAGCTCTGATACATCATCAACACTGTAGTTGTTCTTTGGCGAAGGCTGTATGCGGTCTAACGGTATGTGTTCAATCTTAAAGGCAACACTTTGCTTCTTTGATTCCACGTTCATAAGCTGTGATAGATTGAATTTTGACATTAGCTTTCTCCTTTCTTAAAATGTGCCCGAAACTATCACAATCCCAAATATTCATTTACTAGAGCTACATAATCTACACAAGCTGTTGACCGCTTCGCATATACTAACAATGGCTTTCCAGTGAATGTCATTTCATCAACCTTTACTGTCTTTCTAATGCGTGTTGTGAACATCGGATAATCTTGTTGTTCTAATAGTTCCACTCCTTGTTGATTCACGCTGCTCCGCTGATACATCGTGACAAAACAACCCGCCAAACGAATATCACTGTTAAACTCACTTACATCCTCTATTTGTTCTAAAATCTGCTCTAATCCATCAAAGCTGAATTGATCTATTTTGATTGGTACTAGCACATCGTCAGAAGCTACTAATGCATTTACAACCGTCATGTTTATATCTGGGGCATTGTCGATAATGCAGTAATCATATTGTTCTCTTACTTTTTTCAGTTTTTTGCGTAGTCGTGTTTGCTGTGGGCGTGACACATCCATCAAGATTTCTTTATTGGTTCTTAGCAAGTTCATGTTGGAAGTGATAATGTCTAGACCCTCATAAGCTGTTTTTTGAATGACGTTATCCACATCCATCTTTTTATCTGTTAATAACTCTGATAATCCTTCACTCTCAGGATCGTACAGCCCGAAAAACTTAGATGTATTACCCTGCTTGTCGTTATCAATGAGCAATACACGTTTCCCATGCACCGCTACTAGTGTGTAAGCGATATTGATAGCCGAAACTGTTTTAGCTACCCCGCCCTTTAAATTAATAATGCTGATCGTCTTCATCGTCATATGTTGTTCTCCCTTTTCTTGTATAATCTTCTATCCGCTTCATACGGACGTATAAATATGCACCATTGACAAAATCGCTATACTTGACCTCCATGTCATTGAATTGATAGCCTTTATACATTTTTTCAAAATAGTCTTGTGCTTCTAATTCTCCAGTAGCCAGCTTCTCTACACGTCTTCTTGTCACTTTGCTATCTGCAATTGTTATTGTTGGTTTCGTTAAGTTACGGCTAGGTGTATAGCTCTTCGTTCCATCCTTATTTTTTTTCTTCTTGTCTTTAGCTAGATAACGAGCTAATCCTTCTAAGCCAAAATGATTTGGTTCTAACTCCTCAGCACTCACTCTGCCCCTACCATTCCATTTCTCTTTGGCTATCTCTCGATTTCGGAAATTCATTACAAGATGATGATGGATGCGCTTCTTGCCCTTTTCCTCATCGTATTCGTACTCTGTTACATAGACATACTTTAATTCCTCACCAGGTTGTTCCTTCTTCATGCTTCTTTTGATTCGACGAAGGTAATTTTCCATATCTTTTTTTGCTTGTTCTGGATTAGCAGGTAAATGTTCGTTTGCATAAGTTAATGTCAGCGTAATATCTTTATCTGTGAAATTTGTATTTAAGAGACGGATTAAATACTTAACTGCATTCTTATTATTTAAATTAGCCTGCACTTTTCTACTTTCACTGTTCTTTTTTCCTCTTTTCCCCTCTCTATTTGCCCCAAGAGGATAAATCTCCACCTCCAATATCGAACCACTTTTAATTGTTACCTTGCGATACTTACCAATTAGCTTATCTCTTAAATTCTCAATTTTTTCCTCTAAGCTGTCTTCATATGTCTCACTACCTATTACAAAATAATCTTCATAATTTTCCACACAATATCGTTGCATTGAAGTCATGATGCATCCTCCCACTCATCTGCTAGTCTATTAAATTCCTATTGGATATTTTTGTATGGTCGTAAACTTAATACCCGTTACAAGGACGTTAATTGACTAGTTGCTCCAATACGTGCTATTCTGAAAATAGATTATTAAGCAATAGTCAAAAGGAGCCGCGCTTGCTTTTCCAGAGTCCAGTTCGGCTTTTTTTATGTCTTAAATTGTTTTATTAAAGCCTTTGCGATTATTCACAAAGGCTTTTAATTATGGCGCTTTAATGGTACGTGGTTTACCTGATTTACGATGTACAAGCAGCCAGTTATCTGGATTTAACCTTAAACTAGCAATATGGATTTTTTGCTTTCTAGTTAAACTAAGACCTTGTTTCACTGGAAGACACCTCCTTCCATTTTTAATGAACACACACGTTGCTAGACACCTAATCCGCTTCTTGTTATAATCGGATTAGTAAATTTTCTTAGGCTTTTGCCTTGCTGTTTAATCGGTGGTGCGATTAAGCAGTTTTTTTATGCCCTTAACTCGGATTAGCACCAATCTTCACTACCTCTCCGAATTTGCCTTGTTTTTTTAATTGGTTGGCAGTATCAAATAATTTATTGCGACGCTGCTCTTTTATTTGACCCTCTAGGCGTTTGATGTAATCTATCCTATCTGCTAAAATCTCTGCACACTCTTGTGCCAAGTCATAATTACCATTATAGAAATGTAGATTCATAGCTGTTATTAAGTCTTGTCCACAGGCTCTTTCCTTTCTGATCTCTAAACTCAATGTCATTGTGTCTCCAATAACGGTATTACTTTTGAAATCTACGAATACTACGTTTTTTAAAACTTGTGTGTAGGCTTGCTGTAGTTGTTCCATCATTCTCGTCCCCCCATTTTTCTGAATATTTTTTAAAAACGATTTATTCACCTTCTTCGCGAATCAAGTGCGGTTGCACTCTTGATTTAGGTATACGTAGTAAAGTTACTAATCCAAAATCATGTAAGGCACTTTCTCCTTTTATCGCATCTTCTGGAATCCACACTTCTAATTTGATACGGTGGTATCCTTTGTTCTTTCCTGTTTTGCTTGGTGCATGTACCGAAAAGTTGCCTGATACTGGCGCCAACACTAACAAGCTATCAGGATTATTTTCTTTAATTTGTCCAGCTACTTTTCGAACGGTTTCTTGTGTTACGTCAAAAATTACGCTTCTCAATCAAATGCCTCCTATACTCTTGATTAACGTTGCTACCGTCTTATAAGCTATAAATCTGAATGTATATACCGTCGTTGGCTCGGTATCACAGCGCATCAACATTTGCTATAATTTACCTATAAAGGTAGGTGATTAAAATGCTTAAAGACTTTGAAGATTTTCGTAATAATCGGATAGCACCCGAAAAACTAAATGAAATTATAGAATCAGCTAAAATTGAAGCTAGGAAGGTTAGCGATAAAGAATCCTATCTAGTAACCTTTTCAGCCAATTTCTCTTTGCTTTTGTTAGCTGAATATCACGATTGGTTAGCTGAATCGTGATTCCTTTAATTTTTTTGTCCTCATTTGTTGTTCCAGCAACTTGTGAGGGCTTTTTATTTTCCACACTACTCACCCCACTCTATACTTGAAATTTATACCGTCGTTGGCTCGGTATCACAGCGCACTATTGAATTAGTTATGTATGTGAAATTTCTAAGATGTTCTTTATGTAATGACTTCACATCAAGCAGCTTGTAAATTACCCACTTAGAGGACTAGGCTAAGGCTAACCAACCTTTACATTTACAAACTGCTTGACGTGAGCGAGCTTTTTTTCGTACTCGCAAACGCCTGATTTGTGCTTGTACTTCTCCATTTTTTTATTTACTTCCATGAATTTTACTGAAATTATTGTCTAGAAATTTGACCATCTGGATAGCATGGAATGACCATTTTTCACCAATGCTTTTAGGATAGTAAACAAATCCGCCATTATCTGAATCTAGTATTTTGCGAAATCTTGAAGGGTACAAAATATTCTCTTTGATCCAATCTGCTTTTTTATTTACACGTCCCTCTAATTTTTGCATTGTCCAATAGATGCCACTTAACTCCTGCTCTTTTAATTCTTCATACTCAACCTTATTAACTAATACATAACCTTCTGGAATTGGTACTGGAACTGTTAAACTTACTTGTAATTGTTGCTGCATTTAAATCCCCCCTCAAGATACTTCTTTTTTTCCATTTTTATTTTCACGCTCTTTACTAAATTTTTTATTAAAAACTAATGCAGATATAACACCAGATACATAGCTCATTTCGTTTTCATCTAATAGATGTAATCTATCAACTATCTTCATAGTTTCTTCAATACGCTCACTATTGAAATTCATTACCCTCACCCACTTTACTCATTTGTGAATATCTTAAACAAATAATATATTCATTAGTGACATTAGTCAACACTTTTCTATTAATATCCTTGACGATTTGTTTCATTTGAGATAATTTAAGATTGTTAGGTGGTGAGATATTATGAATGAAAGGCTTAAGGAAATTAGAAAGAGTAAAAATTTAAGTCAAGTAGAATTTGCTAAACAACTTGGTTTAGGTCACTCTACATTGGCAATGATGGAAGTAGGTAAGCGTGACATTTTAGATCGCCACATTAAAACTATTTGTTCAATTTTTGATATTAATGAACATTGGTTTCGCACCGGAGAAGGTGAAATGTATGTCACACTTTCAGAAGACGAGCAGTTTGCATCTTTATTAGGTGAATTATTAGTTTCAGAGAGCGAAGAAGTAAAAAACATTATTATGAAAACAGTTGAACTTGATAGCATTGATTTAAAAATTATTAATCAATTGATTGACGGACTTATTGAAAAAAAAGAAAAAAAGTAGCTCCATTACTAGGCTACTTTTTTTAGATTTATAACTTATTAATATGTTAAAAAGCAACTCTATTTAGAAGAGTTGCTTTTTTCTATGGCGGTTTTAAGTAAACGGTACAAGTGAAGTATTAACTTTTCATCATCTAAATTTTCAATTAATTTTATCAACTTATTTTTCACAACAACCACCTCTTTAATTTTTTTAAAATCACTAACCAATCATTTGTTATTCATATTTCTACAACCATTTTTTACAACATTCGACAATTTTGTTGTAATTTTATTATATATACATAACACTATTTTGCCTAAAAATATCGTTAGACGGGCTTCGACAATAGAAGAAATGTTTTCCTCAATATACAATTTCTCCGTTTAATATTTTTTAATTTTTGTCTTATTATGTATCATTTAGTCATTTTTTGTCGAAAGTTATTTTTTCCCATGAATCCAATTATATTTTTTAATTTGCTATAATCGAATAAATTCAGATTGGAGGATTATATATGGCTAGTTGCACTAAGCGTGGTAAGACGTGGCAATATTGTTTTTATCACAATAAAAAGCAATATAGGAAAGGTGGTTTTAAAACAAAAAAAGAGGCTCAGGTTGCTGCTTCCGAAGCCGAATCTGCTTTAAACAAAGGTATTAAACCTATTACGGAATCAATTGCTTTTTCAGATTATTTCGAGGCATGGTACAAACGTTACAAAGAGAATATCGTTACAAAAAGTACACTGACTCATTACGAATATACATCAGATGCAATCAAATTATATTTTGAAGAAAAATTAATGAAAGATATTACTAGACATGATTATCAAGATTTCCTAAATGATTATGGATCAACCCGCTCCAAAGAAACTGTTGAAAAAGTACATTCTCATATTAAAGCATGTGTTTATGATGCCGTTGAGGAAAATGTCATTCGGATTGAGTTTACTCGTAAAGCCGTTTTGACTGGCTCTGTTCCAGCTAAAAAAGATAGTGAAAAACACTTAAACTTTGCAGAGAGTGAATTATTACTAAAAGAATTATATAAACGACTAGATCGAGGATTAGGCTATTATCTTTTATTACTTGGCTTGACTTCTGGATTGCGTTTTGGTGAGCTTGTTGGTTTAACACGGAAGGACTTTGATTTTGAGAATAACACATTGAACATTGATAAAACTTGGGGATACTTAAGTAAAATGCAAGAAGGTTTCGGACCAACTAAAAATCCTCAATCAGTTCGTAAAATAAAAATGGATAAAGAGACAATGAAGGTGTTTGAAAAATTATTTGATAAATTACCGACTAATATCCATAGACTGGTTTTCTTTAGCACTCAATCAAAATATAAGGTAATTGCAAATGGAACTGCAAATAAATTGTTACGCAATACCTTACAAGATTTAGAAATCAGCAATACTATTACGGTGCATGGGCTACGACATACACACGCCAGCGTATCACTCTACAAAAAATCATCTATATATTATGTATCAGAAAGATTAGGACATGGCGATATTCAAACTACTATGAGAGATTATGCTCACGTTATAAAAGAGCTGCGTGAAGAAGATGAGAAAAACACAATCAGCATTTTTGAGCAGATGGCACTGTGAATTTTTGTGCATTTCATGTGCATAATAATTTCAAATTACAGTCTTTCTGATTCCATCTATAAAATAATAAAAAAGCTCGAAACCATTGATTTTACAAGGTTTCAAGCTATTTTCTAAAACTCAAATTCTATCGAACCTGAGCCTACTGATACCGGTGGTCGGGGTCGAACCGACACTCCAAAGGAACACGATTTTGAGTCGTGCGCGTCTGCCAATTCCGCCACACCGGCATAATGTAGATAAAAAAAACCGGATAATCCGATTGAAAAATAAATTATGGAGGCGGCAACCGGATTTGAACCGGTGGTAAAGGTGTTGCAGACCTGTGCCTTACCACTTGGCTATGCCGCCATAAATAGTTAAATGGAGCGGAAGACGAGGTTCGAACTCGCGACCCCCACCTTGGCAAGGTGGTGTTCTACCACTGAACTACTTCCGCAAAAAATGGCTGGGGTACTAGGATTCGAACCTAGGGAATGACGGAATCAAAATCCGTTGCCTTACCACTTGGCTATACCCCAAAATTTTAATGGG
>NZ_JBXAPF010000058.1:0-1103 GCF_058803665.1 Lysinibacillus sp. GW821-FHT14F06 | reverse complement strand
GCGACTGATGGGAATCGAACCCACGAATGCCGGAACCACAATCCGGTGCGTTAACCACTTCGCCACAATCGCCATAATTATATTTTATTGGATTTATTAATTTTATAGAAAATGGGGCGACTGATGGGAATCGAACCCACGAATGCCGGAACCACAATCCGGTGCGTTAACCACTTCGCCACAATCGCCATAAAATTAATTGGCAGGGGCAGTAGGAATCGAACCCACACCAAAGGTTTTGGAGACCTCTATTCTACCGTTGAACTATGCCCCTATTTCAATAAAACTGGTGGAGGGGGACGGATTCGAACCGCCGAACCCTAAGGAGCGGATTTACAGTCCGCCGCGTTTAGCCACTTCGCTACCCCTCCGGGAAAATGGTGCCGGCTATAGGAATCGAACCCACGACCTACTGATTACAAGTCAGTTGCTCTACCTGCTGAGCTAAACCGGCAAAAAATATGGTGGGTCAGGACGGAATCGAACCGCCGACACTTAGAGCTTCAATCTAATGCTCTACCAACTGAGCTACTGACCCATATTTTTAAAAAATGGCGGTCCCGACCGGGATCGAACCGGCGATCTCCTGCGTGACAGGCAGGCATGTTAACCGCTACACCACGGGACCTTTTTGGTTGCGGGGGCCGGATTTGAACCAACGACCTTCGGGTTATGAGCCCGACGAGCTACCACTGCTCCACCCCGCGATAATGATATATACTATTTATAAATTTAATGGTGGAGGATGACGGGCTCGAACCGCCGACCCTCTGCTTGTAAGGCAGATGCTCTCCCAGCTGAGCTAATCCTCCGTTTCTGGGTATTAACATGGTGACCCCTACGGGATTCGAACCCGTGTTACCGCCGTGAAAGGGCGGTGTCTTAACCACTTGACCAAGGGGCCCTCGTTTGGAATAAAATCGTATAGTGCTGGCGGAGAGTAAGGGATTTGAACCCTTGAGACAGTGTTAACCGCCTACACGATTTCCAATCGTGCTCCTTCGGCCACTCGGACAACTCTCCAAGAATGGCTCCGAAGGCAGGACTCGAACCTGCGACAACCTGATTAACAGTCAGGTGCTACTACCAACTGAGCTACTTCG
>NZ_JBXAPF010000057.1:0-11280 GCF_058803665.1 Lysinibacillus sp. GW821-FHT14F06 | reverse complement strand
TCATGCAGCCATTGTAAAACATGTGGTTTTCCAGCATCAAAAATAAAAGCAATACGCCCCTACAGGCGTGTTTTTTTATTCTAAAATTACTCCGTAATTTCACGAACATATTTGTTCATGTTCTTCCAGTACCCCTCTAATACCCCTAATTCTTCATATGACATTTTGAATAAACTCAAATCTATCATTTCAGCAAGTTGGTCCAATAAGGCATTATAAAAATTATTTTTACCCTGTTGATCGATACCATTTTTCAAAACAAAGTTTAAAAGGCGAGCATGGACACCATTTGAAAACTCGTTGAGAACCTCAATTTTTAACATTTTATCATAATCGTATTTCATCGTTCCATCCCTCTATTTTTTCTCTTTATTCAAATCCTTCTGGTGAGGCCTTCTCAAATTCGCCCCCAAGCACTTTTTGTTTTACCTTGCTTACCAAACTCCTAAAAGCGTCTTTAAGGGTCATAATATTACTTGTAAGCTCTTTAACGAATTCTTTAGCATGTGGTAAAGTAAATTTGATTTCAGCCGTTAAATCGCTTATAAGGACTGTTAAAGCCCTCTATTCTTTTCTTTAAGCTGCTTATTCTCAGTAGAAATTTTTTCCAATCTTCATAATCCCTATCAACTGCTTCACGCTATTCTTTATTTTCTTCTCGTAAGTGTTTCGGAATATGCCAGGTATATTGTTTGGGATGTAACTTCAATACTTTACCTTTTTTAACTTTTGATATGAAATCCTGAAAGTGTATTATTGTTTTGCATTATCATAATTTCCTATTTCTAATTTTTAGAGGGCTTTTTTTCCGATACTAATTTAAAAATGAGTATAGCAAACTAGAGGTATGGTTTTCACCATTCCCCGTTTGATTAGAGATTTCGTAACTTGGCCAATACTCGTTCACGTTCTTGTGCAAAATAGGCTTTCTTTTCTTCTGTTAATTCTTCTTCTTGCTCATGACGAGTCGCAAACCATGCAGGTACCAATTCTACTTTTCTAGTTTTATCTTTTTCTGGTACTGCAGATGAATTCGAAACCGTTAAATCGTTGATTTTGTTTCGAATAATAGCACTTAGTAAGGCTACACGGTTTGTTTTTACGTATTGATCGCTTGCTGAAACAGCTGCATCTAATGATTGATACATAATCGATTCTAATTGCACGTGAGACACCGTTAGCTTGTCCTCTGCTTTGATTTTTTTTAATGAGCCATAAATAACCCCTACAAATGGTTTAAAGCCTTCTAAAGAGCCTGTACGGGCTTGATAGAGGTTTTTTAAACGATTATAAAGATTATTTTTTTGATCAGACACTTCCTTAGTAGACGTCTTTATATCTTTTAATATTTTAATTTGGTTATTATAGTTAAGATCCGAATTTGAACTGTTTGGCGTTGGTGTGACAGCGTTTTGAGCCAAATCCTGATGTTTATTTTGATGTTTGTTTAGATATTTAAAGTCCTCTTTTACAATCGCAATTTCATATACAGTGAGATGATAAACCTCTCTTAAAATGCTCTCAAAATTTACATGTTGCACATCCAGAATGACCCGACAACCACTATTCGTTTTCCCTGATTTGTTTCTAGAGAGAATAAACAGCTTTGATTGGTCCATATACTTAAAGGCTGTTGAAATTGTATTGAAACCAACCTCTAATTTTTTACTTAAATGTTCTCGGCTTACTTTGATAACTCCGTTGTATGTAAGGTCATAAATCAATTTTTCTAGCACTCTATGTACTTTCCCTCCAGGATAAATACCTTGTGTTGCTAGTACTTCTTCTAATTGCTGCAGGCGCTCTTCTTTGAGTTGCCGATCTCCTTTTTGATTGCCGTATGTAATAAATGTTTGGACTGCTTGGTTTGGTGTAGTTTTTAGTTTGTTTTTCATGGTAGTTGCTCCTTTTTGAAGCAAAAAAGCGTTTTACATCGCTGTAGTAACGATGCAAAACGCTTTCGATGACAGAAACTTTTTAATAAACTGTTGAAATGTCTTCTAATTCATACTAGAATGACGTATATAGATACTATGTATCGTTTTAACAGTTAAAAACAGTCATTTCACGACAAGCTGCATCGTATGTACGAGATACGATAAAGCGATTAATAAAGTGTTGGTAGCACTTTATTAGTCACTGTGGGATGGCTTTTTTACGTTCGATTTAGTTATTCTTACCATACGCTAAAGTTAGCAACTTGTAAATATATTCTATGACTATTAGTTTCTATTAGTTTATTTAATAGAACCATGACGCTTGAAAAATTCTAGTAGCGCAACCTCTACTAGCTGTGACTTTTTGATGTTCAATTCATCTGCGACACGATCTACTTCTGCCACTAACTCCTCTGAAATATAATACGTTTTATTCTTCCTACTTCGCGTATTTAACTTCGCAATCTCATTGAAAATTGGTAACTGGTCATGCGGATCCTCTTGCTGAATTCGCTCTTGAATCATCTTTTTTAACACCTGAAACTCGTTTTCTGACAGACCAATGGCGTTCAAAACCCCTATATTTCGCTGACTATTAGTTTCTATTAGTTCATTATTAGGAGTCGTGGCGGCTACCTCTTTATTAGTTTCTATTAGACCTTTATTAACTTCTATTAGTTTACTATTCACTTTAGGAGTTTTCTTAGATGCTGCTGCTTTTAACTGTACCAACGCTTCATTAAACGTCATATCCGTATCGGGAAAATTGGCGTCACGTTGCCATCCATGTTGTGATTTATTATAGAAATATCCTAATGAATTAAATACTTCTCGTATGGTTGTATCACGTGTATTTAAAATCTTTCTAAGCTCTTTTAATGATCTTTTACTAGCAATCAGCTCTGAAACTTTGTTGTCTTTGGTCAACTCTAACATACTATTCACTCCCCTAATAGTTTCTAATTATATTAGTTTATATTAGCTGATTAATAATTTATCACTTTTTCATCCTATATAATTTCGAAGAACGAAGGTGCTGTCACGTTGCCATTCATGTTTTTACTCATTTTAAATAGATTTTTAATAATATACGATTTGATTTTGAAGATAATTAACTATTTACATAATTAAAACTTAATAGGAAGATAATTACAGTGTTATTATTAGTTGTTTATACGCTGTAATTATAGATAAAAAAGGAGAGAGTTTATGAAGAACATAAAAAAATTAGTAGCACCTTTTTTAATTTCAGGAATTATTTTGTCAGTAGGAAGTAATAATGTTTATGCCACTAGCAATTCGCAAAATGTTGATGCCCCAAGTATCAATTGGGATGAAATATGGAATTCTACAGATGAATTCCCAAGCCATACAACTTTTGGTTCATTAGAATCAAACACTCTTTCTAGATCATCAAACGACATGTCAACAGCTGATACAGTGCTGTCCGCAACTTCGACAAAGGTAAAAAGTACAGGTATAACTACAGGACCTTCTTTTGTAACAGTTGGTGTTCAAACAAGTTTAGGGATAACTGGAATGGGCGCTACTGTAGGTTCATATGAAACAGCATTTGGTGGTACAGCTACTTCTACAGTTTCAATGACGAGAGGATCTACTGTTCAATCATGGACTGGAAGAACTTACCATTGGGCTAAAAACTTAGCGTTAGCAGAATTCTCAACGTGGTCAGGCCAGTCTAAATCTTATTAAAATTTCAAATAATATATAGGGCTAACCTGATATTAACTTAGGTAGTCCTTTTATAATTGAAATCTCCATAGGAGGAAATAGTGAAAATCAAATATTTATACATATTTTTATTAACTTTAGTTTTTGCTACAGTATTAATAGCATGTTCAAATGCTAACGATTCAAAAATGCATCAAGAAATAAATAGTGATTCTGTTGATGTAAAGATGAGTGATAAGTTTAGTTTGTTAGATTCAGCAAAAGATACCATAAAATCCTCAGAACCATTTTCTCGAGTAAAAGTATTTACTCCAGACGACGATTATATAGAATATCAAAATGTGCAAGATGGGGCATTTCCATATATAAAAATGAATAAAAACCAATCGCATATTTCAGGTAAAATTGTACTTGAAAATCAAACAGATACGAATTGGGAAATTCAAAGTTTTTTTTTACAGGGTAATAATATAGCTAAGGTAAAGACTAGTAGTTCTCAAATATGGAATTCTTCTATCTTATTTGATGTTCAACCAATGTCTTCAGTAGAAATTAGCATAGATATTCAATGGAAAAAAGATGGGATGAATGAATTAACATTTTTCCCACTGGATCATACAGCTAATTTGGGTTTATATAACGGAGGGATTTGGGGAATTTCTCGTTATTTTGTATTGGATAAGGATATGGACATAAAAAAAGAAGAATTATTTAAACAATCTTTTGAATTAGATTCCAACAATTCAAAAGATATAAATTTATACCCCGTATCTACATGGATTGGAAATAAAAATGAAGAATTAAAACTTATAGAAAAAGATGGAAAGATATATACGGATGGTTCTGTAAAGGGAATAAAGTTAAGTTCAGTACCTTATAATACAGAAGTTGATGTATTGCTAATGGATGAATTAGGAAATGTAACTGTATTATTTCAGGAAGTAAAAGTTAAAAAAAATGAAGATACTTTTATTTCATTAAGTTCTCAAAATTTGGACACGTTACGTAAATCAAATCATAAACAATTTATAATAATTTTAAATAATCGTGAGAAAGATATAATACTAAATATAAAGTCTTTAGATTTGGGATTAATACCATTTATTACAACGTTTCAGTCACTTTTAGAATTTTACAAAGAAAAAATTAGTTAAAGCTTGAGTTAATTCCATAGAAATGTCCTTTAGATCCCCAAAATTTTGAGGCAAACAATATACATTCGAATACATGTTAAGTTTACATAATAATAGAATTAGGCAGTAGTAACAAGGAATAAACCCTTGTTATTACTGCCTTTTCGTTTGAATCATTTTTTATTGTGTATACAGAATTTTATACATGGTTGATTTGACAGCGTTTTTTAATTCAACTGCTAGCCGTGTCATGTATAAATATTGCATAAAAATGATTAGATTAAAGGGCTTTTTTACTTTTGCAGCGATGATTCTCTATACTTTTGGATTCTAGATAACACAAAATAAACATGTTGGTGTTAATGGCTTTTTTACTGATAACCATGTAGCGTTATTCGAACATTAAGAGAGCGATTCTTTCGTTATCGACTTTGTAAAATACTTACATATTCTTATAGACATATGGTTTTCATTCGATAAACTGATTATAAAACCATCTAAGGAGTTCTCACTATGCCACCGTTAATTTCAACCATATTATTTCACAGTACTACCATTTATTTCGTTTTCTTACTTTTATTTGTGTTTTTCAGAGTTATTGTTTTTAATTTTGCTTTAAAAGATATTAAACGCCCGTTAAGTATCGGATACGATATATCCCTATTTATCTTTACATCCGTTTGGTTATTGAGTTTACACATGAAGGATATTATTTATTACGGCTACGACTCCCCCGCATTATTTATAGCTGCATCGGCTTATGCATTTTCGATTTTCGACTTTATATACAATTTTATTCTCTACAAAAAAAATAAATCCACGAGTCCATAACTCGTGGATTTTTTACTCTTATCGAGAGTAAGCTACGAACGCAATATACGAATTCTTTGTAACTACCTGTCCCGATTGCGAATTACCATTACTATCTGTATAAGGTATTTGAGTAAACCGCGTTTCCACCCTCGCTCCACCTGAAGATTGAGCGATGAAAGTAACGTCCACTTTATCTCCGACTTTCGGCGCAGGGAAATCTACATTGGTACTCGTAATCGCCGTTGCGCCAAAATAAACAGTGAAAATCGTCCCTACTAGTCTGAGTGAACCCAAAATTGTTGTTGCAGCAAGAACAATATCCTGTTTAAGTTTTGCTTTTTCTACCGCAGCTTTATCATAAACAAATGTCTTTGCTTGAACTGACCCCGTCATTTTCACCGTTGGGTAAATTACATGCGAACCAATAGCTGGTGATGCTAATTTTAATTCTACTTTAAATTCACCGTACCACGGTACATCAATTGTAATATCATCACTAGTTGCGCCTCGTTTATAACTTTTTGAGTAAATCATTTTATAGTCTCCACCTCGGTGCACATATAAAGTAGCCTCGTAAGGTAGAGTATAATTCCATTTAATACGTAATTTACGGGCTCCGTCCCCGCCTGTTTGTGTTGCTGTTAATTTATAATCTGCCATTTTTGTTTTCTCCTTTTTTATGTTTGTTAGCTGCTAACACTATACTAAGGGACATTTTTGTCTTTATTTACAACCTCTTTTTCCAAAAAAGAAAAAATGAAATAACGCAACAAATAAAAAAGACCCATACGGGTCAGTAAGTTTTTATTCGCTCGTTGTTTTTTTCAAATAAACCTTTAGGCTCTTTGAATTTAACGTTTTCTAATGTCTTTATAACAATTTCATACAAATGTTGTCTTAAATCGTCTCGATGTTGTTGACTTGTTTGTAGTAAAGCGAACTCTATTACATTCTTTTCTTTTCTTATAATTTCATTTCTTTCTTCTAAACCAAATTTATAATTTGTTTTAATTCTCTTCACCACACATCACCTGCAATTCTTTATTATCTTTTTCTCTCATTCACTTAATTTTACTTACGTTATCCGAAAGAACGTCTATAGACTCTCTCAACTTGTCTATTTTGCTCTCAAAACGGATCAGCAAATAAACAGTAATTGCCACAGGAAATCCAAAGTTCGCTATAATTTGTATCCACTCAAATCCTTCAATCATCATTTAATTGTCTCCCTCATTTTTTTTATTGCTGCTTTGCGCACCTTTGAAATTGCTTGTTGCGTTACATTCATTCTTTTAGCAATTTCCTTTTCGCTCAACTCCAATATATAAATCATATACAAGACCTCCCTTTGTTTTTCAGTTAAATTCGCAACACCCTCAGCCAATCTAACATCTTCGAAAATCTGACTTAAATCCTCATGGTATATCGTTTCGTATGCTGTTGTACTTTTTCCGTCTATTAATAATTCCGAAATAGCAATTTCAGTTCCATAAACAACTTTATCTAAAGACGTTTTTTCCTTTTCGGCATTTCTTATTTTTTTGTCAAACCGTCTTGCTTCGTACTCGATTGTTTTCTTTAAATATCCTCTTACTATCATTTGTCTTTCGAATTTTTTATAGGTTTCATTTAATTCAGTTGCATTTTTTTGATTAGGCTCATTCAAGTATCTTGAGTAAATAACATTATTTTTTTCGTCTTCTAAGAAAATAATAAAAATTCGACTTTCTGTTATTTTTTTAGCAATTTCCACCTATAAAACCTCCTGTTCATCCAAAAACAAGAACTTACGTTCTCTTTTAAACCAAAAAAAAGAGAGCGTACGTTCTTTTTTTGGTTAAAAAAAATACCACTTATAATATAAGGGGTTATATATTATTTTTTTACAACCTTTCCAAATTATATTTTAATTATATAAAAAAGACTTTTTTTTAGCGACCTTTTCGATAAGATTTATTCGGCTTTTCAAAAAGCAGAAAGCATCTATATCAAACAATAAAAAGTGATCGATGAAATATATGGTTTGATAGAGAGTCAAAAGGTTTTGAACGGTTAGCATCTGAACTAAAACAGACAAATATATAAGTTGAGCACCAGATGAAAAGAAATTTTAGTTCAGAAATTTAGTAGATATGAAGAGGTGTTTTCACGTACACATAAAAGACCAAAGCTGTTATTAAATTAACAACTTTGATCACAATTTTAATTTCACCTTCCTAGAAAAGAAGAGCATAAGGGAAATCTGCTATCACTTGAGGTGATAGACTAGGCAGGGCCTAGTATTTCGGTGTCCCCATAAAAAAGTTCATTTCTACATGTTTTCTATACAAACATTTATTGCCTTCTATATATTTTCTACATGTTATTCAACATCTAAAATTTACTTTCAGCCTCTTTCAATCGCCTCCTAATAGTTGCTTCTGAAACACCTAGTATTCGTGCGATTTCTCGATTACTTTTCCCAGCATCTTTTAAATGTAGCAATTTCAATTCATTGATGGGTACCTTAGGTCGTCCGTTTGGATTTCCTCCTCGCCATTCCTCATTCTTCCTTTTACTTTTCAAAAATTTCCGCAACAATACTTCCACCTCCAACAATGCGTCTTAACTCTAAATTATAAGTTTTGACGCATTTTTCTACAAAAAAAGTGTGTTGCATTTGCAACACACTTACTTTTTACTTTCACGACGCCGAAAAGAATTCATTATGTTATAGATGAGTCCTTGAAATATTACAAAACATAATCTTCATCATGTTCATACCATTCTCGATCGTTAGGATTATTCGGATCCAGTAGAATAGCACCGTCTGCTCCTGCTGGATATTTTATTGATTTTAAACCCTTCTGCATTTTAAAGAGCACTGCTTTCAGTTCTTCAATACTCATTTCCTCATACTGTTTATGTTCCACTTTAAAACCTCCATTCAACGATTTCATAAAGGCTTCATACACATATACCAAATTTCGAACCCTCACAAACCTTTTTAAGCCATTTAGAATCAAAACCCTAAGGTAAATAAATCAAAAATAAAATAACAGCCTTAAAACGAATGTAAAGGGTCTCTAATCTGATTTTCTGAAGATCTTTTCATGAAAAACCTTTTAAATTCGAACAAAGCAACAACAAATATAGCTGTTTATTTTACATAAAAAAAGCAGCAGCTACTCTTTTTTTGTGTTTGTTATTTCTTATTTGGTTCCTCAATAATTTCTAATAGATCATTAATTTCACACCCCAGTGCTTTGCACAATGCCCCTAATGTATCACGTTGATATTGTTTGGATTCATCGTTGTACATTTTACGAACGGTTTCAAAATTCACTCCTGACATTTCAGCGCATTTTCTGATTGAAATTCCTTTGTTATCTAAAATACTTTTTAATTTTGATTTAGCTCTAATTCCCACATTCTCACCTCATTTTCATTGTATCAAAAATAGTAATAAATTGACGGTAAAATACAGTTGACTTTAAAGTAGGGTCAATGATACGATTTTGACAGCTAATTGCAGTCACTTTTAAAAATCTGGAAAGGATAAGAGAAAAAAATATGATAACAATTATTAACACAAAGATAAATGGATTTCATGAGATAAGAGGTACTTATAACGAACAATCGAAAACAGTAACAATCGAAAGCTTAGTGGTTTTATCAATAGGCAGACTAATAGAACTAGGGAAGGTGACTTTAACAAAAGAAGAAATGATAATGATGTTAAAATTTTTTTATGATAGTGAGGATAAGGAGTTGTCATAAGCAGTGGCAATGCTACTACTTGTTGAAAGATTGATGTCACGTAAATGTTTAGGGATATGCCAGATAAGATGAAAAAATGTACAGCAAATGTATGGCATGTGTATGGCAAATGTACAGCAAACAACTTTTTTATGGGGACACCGAAATACTAGGCTCTGCCTAGTCTATCACCTCAAGTGATAGCAGATTTCCCTTATGCTCTTTCCTTTAAAATTTTTGTCCTTCTCATTACTACCTAATTCTAGACATTTATATCAACTCATCTTGTATAATTTTGTATTTTTTAAGTAAACATTTCCTCATTTTACTTTCAGACCCTTTGTTGGATAGCTTGTAATTCATTGAATTGATATTCTAATTAAGGTACCTCTTTATCTTTCTGCACAAGGGCAAAAAGGTACTTTTTATATTTGGTTAGTACATAATCATGTTAAAGATGTACAAAAGGATGCCTAATAGGCATCCTTTTGTATTTTTGTATCTTGAAAGTACGTCATTGTCAACGTGGCGTAAAACTACGGATGATTGTCATTCGTAGTTTTTTCTTTACAATTCGAGCAAAGCGACAACAAATATAGCTGCTTATTTGGGAAAATAACAGCTATATATTTGGAAAGGTCATAGGAATCTTCTACCAAGTCAAAAACAATGTTTTTGGGGTTTGTCATGACAAACCCGTTGCTTGCCCTTTTTTAATTTTTTAGTCTTGTGGAGCTCTTACTATAAGTTTATGGATGGGTTTATGGGACTCAGCGGCTTTTATATTCAGACTAAAAACTTTCATCACTAAAACAGGCGCAAACATATCTCCTGGTTGAATGTTCATATCCAGTAAGTGTTCTGGAATACGCCAGAAAATTTGGATTGACAACCGTCACGTATCTCCCATCTCCTCTAGCAAAAACTAGGCTACTTTATCCTAGTAAAAACAGTAGATATATAAAAATATGTTTTAAAAAAGATATACAAACAAGAATGAAGTCAGACTGGCACATACACTACCTTAGATACTCAGCAAAGGAGGGGAAATAATGACTGAGAGAAAAGATATTTTGAAAAAGTTAAAAGCTAACCTCAAAGCTATGAAACAACAAGGCCATCCAGAAGAAGTTGCTAACCTACTAAAAAAAGTCCAATTACAACAATCAGCACAATGTGATCCACTTCTTTTTGATTGTTGTACTGTTACTTTAGCTCCAGAATCCATTTTGGCTTTTCCATCTGAATTAATTAACATTGGTGCAGACTTCCTTTTCCTAGATTGTTGTATCACAGAAGTAAACGCTGATGCTTTGACACCATGTGGAGTTGTACCAGGTGCTGCTACAGTAAAAGAAGTAAAAGCAGTTGGCCATATCAATTATGTTGCTTCCTTCACTATTCCAACTTTCTACAACAATGGGGCAGAAAACTGCAACCAAGTTGTGGAACAAAATGCGTTAATAAGGAGTAGCGAATGCTACTCCTTTACTCTTTTTCCATTCGGCTTAACATTTCTCTTCGCAACAAAGTAATATAGTCTTGTTCTTCTGGCGACCGTAGATAGATACGGTTATAGTGACTGTAAGCTTCCAGCAATTCTATATTGACCATCTCACATGGAGATTTCCGTTCCTTATCCATGTACTGACCACATTTTTCACTCATTCGTTCATCCCTCACTATTCTACTTCATCAGATTCCTCAATTTTCAACACTCGTTCGTTGTACTTCTCAAATTCTTCAGGTGTCGATTCTCGCAATGTGTTTTCATACTTCGAATTGTTCCAGAGGGAACGCAGCAAGTGACACAACCTAAAAAAAATAGTTTGAATAAATTACTAGTAAACATAAGAAGGAGGTGTTTTTTTGAGTTCACGTAAAAAATGTTCATGCAGCCATTGTAAAACATGTGGTTTTCCAGCATCAAAAATAAAAGCAATACGCCCCTACAGGCGTGTTTTTTT
>NZ_JBXAPF010000056.1:0-13559 GCF_058803665.1 Lysinibacillus sp. GW821-FHT14F06 | reverse complement strand
TAAAACCGTGTTGCTGTCGCTTCGCTTTCGCACAGATTAAAACCGTGTTGCTGTCGCTTCGCTTTCGCACAGATTAATTGCCACAGGACGTGGCGTTCTTTGACTGGCTATTTCAGTGGAAAACATCATTCATGTTACCACATGTAGAGGTGGGAGTCTTATACTGAATGAAGATAAATGATTATCGCATACTCTTGGCCTTTTTGCACAAGCTAATCTTCGACAGCAGTGTAAGGAGTTGATGGATGTATGAATATGGACGAATTTTTCCACGTCAATTTTTGGGAAATGATTCTCAGAGCTTCACTTTCCTTTTTTGCATTACTTATTTTAGCTCGAATACTGGGGAAGAAGCAGCTTGGACAGCTCACATTCTTCCACTATACAACAGGTATTACATTTGGTTCGATTGCCTCTGAAATAGCAGCACAGGCAGAGACGCCCTTTATAGATGGGCTCATCGCATTAATTTGGTGGAGTGTATTAACTTATTTAATGACCATTATTACCATTAAATCTAAAAAGGCTCGAGTATTAATCGACGACAAACCAACCATTGTTATTCAAAACGGTCTTATTTTAGAATCTGCCTTAAAGCAAAATCGATTGCATATGGATGAGCTAACAATGATGCTTCGAGAACAAGCTGTTTTCTCCGTGCAAGATGTTCAATATGCGTTGCTTGAAACTACTGGTAAATTAAGTGTGCTACCAAAGCCTGCCGAACAACCAGCAACTAAGCAAGATGTGAAGGCTGATGTTACACCACCAAGCTATATTCCAACAGAGGTGGTTTCAGATGGACAGCTTATTTATGAAAACCTAGTTGAACTTGAATTAACAGAAGACTGGCTAATGAAAAAGTTAAAAAAGCAGAATGTCCAATCAGTTGAAGATGTATATTTTGCTCAAGTTCAAGCAAATGGTTCGTTATATATCAGTCTAAAGGATAAAGCAAGACGATCAAGCCCTTAATAGCTTGTATCGTCTTGCTCAATCAATTTTCACAATGTCTAGTGGGGTAACAATGCCAATAAGCTTTTGCTGTGGCTTCCCATGCTCAGTGATTAATAATGCCTCAAATCGTCGACCGCGCTCAACACCTTGCTTAAAAATATCTTCAGCCTCATAAATCGTTATGTATCTACTCACAAATTTGTAATTCACTCGATTTTTCTCATGCATTAAAATATCATGTAGGGTTGGAATCTGTTTTGGAATTTGATTGCCTCCCATCATCGTAGCTAGCCAATTAGTAATACCAACTGTCGTTACTAACCCTTTAAATTGATCTTTATGGTATACAGGAAACTGCGTGTATTTACGCTGGCGAATGACCTTCAACACATGCTTTAAGGAATCTCTTTCCTGAAAAGCAAGCACTTTTTTGCGAAACATTTGTCCAACCAATGTAGGTTTAGCGATCGTTGAATCAATGTGCTCAATTCTTTCAACTACATCAAGATGAGGCTCTGCTATCACAAATTCCATCGATGTTCGATGATGTACAATGGCATTTCTCAAGTCTGCATAAGACCTCAAATCATCTTCGTATTTCCGAACCAGTACATCCTTCTTCTTGGCTTGATCAATCAGTCGGTAAAAGGGCATGAAATCTTTGGCACCGACAATATCTCTTAACCTATGATCTATCCGATTAAATGCTGTAAGAAAACGATCGGAATTTTGTATTGTCAATTTACTAACCTTCCTTCACATGTTAGTTTTCATATTTTCCGAGTTATTTGACAAATTTCGAGTTATAGCTACATTATATGCCTAAATGACTAAGATTCCAAGAAAAGGTACATGTGAAGCGATGAAAGAAAATAGATTAACAATAAATTAATAGTTCCTGTTGTTGTTTCTATAAAAGAACAAAACCCTTAGCAATGTTTTAAGCATCGCTAAGGGTTAAGATTATTTTGTATAAGACAATACTGCGTTTTTCTTAAAGTGCTGAAGCGCTTGTGTAGCTTCCTTTTTATTTGTATATTCAAAAATACGAACATCTTTTTGCTCAAATACTGTAATAACCCACATAGTAAAATCCCCCATCAATTTATTTTTGTATTATAACAATTAAGCTATTGGTAATGTTTTTATCTAACTGTTTTATAACAACGTCTAACTTGATTCCTATTCTACTCCGATTTTTTCAAAAGAAAAGCATTATGTGAGGTTTTTCACAAACTGTTCAAATTCAAAACGCTTTCATTGAACAAATTGTGAATTTACATTATTTGAGGGGATAAAATAAGCTGGATTCTTTGAGATTTATTCATCTATGCCTAGCCAAAGGTTGCTGCAAAAGGATTCAATTATGTCACGTTCATCTTTTGGCAGTGCATTATATTCTGTCCAATGATCTTTTGAGAGTTCCTCTAGTTCTTCAAGGCTAACTTCTCTTGTCAAAACAGTTCCACTAACTTTAGCAGCTACTTGCTCAGCAGCTTCACTATTCATAAAAGCAAATGCCTGCTCTTCATCTGTAGTAAACATAGGTTTATCGGTTGACCCATGATAGTAGCTGTTCCCCAGCTGTACTATATAATAGATAATGGATGCCATCTCACACCTCCCTTTCTTTCAGACTCTGAATCAATACGTTTTTTAGAAATCCATTAAAAACTATATACTATACAACAGAAAAGGACTAGCACTTTATTTGCTAGCCCCTCTCACTCTTTTTTATTGCTTTAAATCTTTGTCATTGCAGTATTCTTCTTCATAGCCCACATTCCTAAAACAATACAAGATAAAAGCAGTATAACCGTAAGAATCATACTCCACCAATAATCCGACATTTCCATCGTACCACGGATAAGCTGTACACCATATCCCGGAATTTTCCACGGTGATATGGTCCAAAATGAGCCCACCAATGCATCTATAATCTGTCCAACAAAAATAACAATGAACGTAAATGCTGTAGCAATAGTTGTTTTAAATGCTGCACTCATTAGAAGTGTGACTGCTAGTACAAATACCAGCCAAACATAATAAGTACAAAAGCTTGCTAGAAGTGTTGCTACATCAAATGATCCATATAAAATTACTGTGTAATAAACACTACCAGTAAATCCTGCTATAATACTAACCAAACCTATAACACTTAAAACCGTAAGCTTGCTTAGAAAATATGCAGCAAATGAAATTGGACGTACATATAAGAGCGTCGCCATTCCATTTGCGCGTTCCTTACTAATTGCTCCAACAAAAGTAGCCATTATCACTAGTAATCCTATTGTTTGAAACTGTCCAATAGAAGCCTGTAGTAAATCGGCAGGCATTAACTCTGGAAGTAACATTTCAAATCCTTCTGGTACATTCCCAACAGCATTTAAAATATCCATCATATAATAGTTTGTCAGTGGATCACTCATACCTAGTAATGCGAATACAAGAGGTATCCATAAAAACTTCCTGCTTCGCCAAGCTTCTCTAAATTCCTTTTGCAGCAGTACGTTAAATCCTCTCATATTCTTTTCGCCACCTTCATAAAAATTTCTTCAAGTGATGCCGTTTGTCTTTCCACTTTTCTGATTTTATAAGGGGCATTACTTAAATATTGCAGTAACTGCTGCATACTTGGCTTCTCATCGATAATTTCTATATATACAAAACATCCATTGATTTTGCCTTTCAGCTCATATTGATCAGTAAAATGTTTTGCCTCCTCCTTGGAGCTAAATTCCACCACATAATGGAGCTCATCAAAGCGTTGGCGTACCTCTCTCAATGTTCCTTGCTCTACTAACTTGCCATCACGTAAAAATAATAATTGATCTGTCATTTCCTCTGCATCATTTAAAATATGTGTGGAATATAAAATAGTTGTTTCTTGCTGTAAGCCCTTTAATAAATCAAAAACTTCCCTTCGTCCTACTGGATCTAAAGCAGAAACAGGCTCATCTAATAGCAGCAATTTAGGTTTATGCACAATTGCCTGAGAAATGCCAAGACGTTGCTTCATACCACCTGAAAATGTAGCAATTTTCTTATTTAAGTCATTACCCAACCCTACAAATTCAAGCGTTTTTTGTGCATTTTTTTTAGCGTTTTTAGCAGAGACACCATTTAATTTTGCAGCCATTTCTGTAAACTCTATTGCACTTAACCAAGGATGAAATTGTGGATATTGTGGTAAAAAACCAATGTTGGCTCTAACTTCACCATTCTGCATCTTTATACTACCAGATGTTGGATTTAAAAGACCTGTTAACATCGATAATGTTGTTGTTTTCCCTGCACCATTCGGACCAATCAAAGCTGTTGATGTATTTTCTTCTAGTGTGAAATCAATACTATCCACTACAACCTTCTCTGCATATTGCTTTGTCAAACCTGTTACTTCAAGCAATGTTGTCATGTTTGTTTTCTCCCAACAATAAAGTACGCAATGGGTCCAAGTAGATTAATAAACACAATAATAAATACCCATAAAATTTTAGGACCATTCGTTGCGTGGATTTTTCGTAAGTCAAATAGAGCTACAATCATTAAAATTAATTGTACGACGATTAGTGGTGCTATGATGGCCCATGGAATATTCCCTAACTGCTCTATCATACTGATCACCTCGATTTATTGTTATACCATTACTATAACAATTTTGTTCTAATATGTATAGAACAAAGTGAAGGGTATTCCAAGGGTAATGAAAACCATTTCCTGCAATTCATGAAGATAACTTTAATGCAGATATTCAAGTTACTAAAGTGTTGCCAGCACTACTACGTTCAGATGTCTTCTGATATATCAACAATTGAGCATGCCAAAGAAAAGTGCCGATTGTAAATCACTTAGAATGTAAAAAAAGCTTGGTATATCATGAGATTACGAATAACAGTCAACACAATAAAATATTCACCAAGTAGTATTGATGTCATAGTGAAAAGCTTGCTCAATTTGAGGAGTCTGGAAAGTAAGATAAATGAAAGAGGAAGATTAATCAAAAAAGGAAAAGGCTTGTGTGATAAAAACACAAGATATGCATTTTGGATATAGTGAAATTTAGAAAACCAGAAACGCCTGTTACTCCCAGTCGAACTAGTATAAGAAATAACAAAAGTAGAACCTCCCTTTCCCCAAAAAGCTAGGTGCCCGGAAGATGAACTGTACTAAGAATATTAAAGTATCATCTATTTTTATGGTGAAATAAATATATTAGAGTCCTTTATGATAAGGGCAAAATCTCTTTCATTTTGTAAAGCCGTTTTGATAGCTACTTAAAAAACGAGCTAACTAAACGACATCAACTCTTACTTGAATTTAGGTCAAGGTAATTTATGAGTAAAAATCACATAATCGAATTCATAACAAACCATAAAGCTCACTCTTTAACCTATATGTACACAGATATTAGTTAATTCTCCGATTTATTAATTTATTTCTAATGATTTTATCCATATGTCATACAGTCTTTCCACCATAAACAATAGCTTTTCGGGGGATTCAGGGGAGCTTTCTCTATACAAAACAAAAAGGAATTATCAGGTTTCTAAAACATAGTTAGATTTTTTTATAACTTGCAGTTTATATAATCTGCTTTTTCTTATATATAGAATTGTAATAAAGAATTAGCCAACTTGAACATATTGTTATTAAAAGAATTGTTACGAAATCTAGGAAATCTAACGATGTAAAATATAAAATTCTAGTCGGATATGACCATGGGAACACAATCCAAAACGACGTAGGAACAATGAATACATTAATAAATGAGCATAATACAGATATAATTAAAGAAATCATGGGTTGCTGGTTAAAAATCAGGCATAAGAACATATGTATATTTATTAACAATATACATGTTACTAATAGTAAGCTAAAACTTATTAGCAGTTCCTTATAATATAGGCTAATGTTAGAACCATCGAATATTTGAAATCCTATGCTGATAAAAAGTGCAATAAATAAATATATTAACATAAAAGAATAGAAGAATAACAATTTGTTAGTTAAAAGATTAGAAAATGAATGCCCATTTAAAATAACGTTTAGATATCCTTTGCGTCTATATTCGATATAAAACGATAGTGATATAAGTAAACCGATAGTAACACTCAAAAATAATCTACAAAACAATCCAAATGTTGTAACATAATATTTATAATCAGTAACTACTGGTCCTAAACCTAGTACCCCTTGAATACATATCGGTAGCAACAGTAGAACAGCTAGCAATACATAGACCCCTACTCCTTTTGTCTTTTTAAACTCCTCTATAAAACTCATCTCTCTCCCCCTTGTACTCATTCATAAGTATAGTAATTGTTTTTTATGGAGATTAAGAAAATAATTAATCCATATAGAACAGATCCCATACAATATAAAGTAATAACTCCCGTATTAGCTATATCCATCCATACATTATCAACGCTTAATAAAGGAATAAATCTAGCGATAATATCAGGTATACTATCCTTGATTAAAAATAAGAATAATATTAGTATCGTTAAGGAAACAGCTAACAAACCATTTTTAAACATTAGATGAAACAATAACTGACTATAAGGTATTGTGATGGCAGTTAGAGAAAAAATAAATTGAAGTTTCAAAAATTCACTAACATCTAATTCTATATTCATAATTATCAATAAGGTAAAAGATGCCAGAGCATACAAAATGTTAAACCCTATGTACAATACTAGATTCAAAACATGTTTAGTCAGTAAAAGTTGATTTTTTGAAATAGGTTTAGTTAATAGAATAGACCATGTTCCATTCTTATTTTCAAAAGATATTATATAATACCAAGTTATGGATGAAAAAATTGCTAATATAAATGTTGCAAAATAAGTGGTGATAGAAATAATAGGTTGAATCTCCATTAGATCTTCACTTATCAAATACTCTTTTTTATATAAGATAAAGGCTAAGCTTAATCCAAATGTGACTAATGCAGATATAATTATTAGCAAAATGAGTTTAAACGAACCTATTTTTTGGCATTCATCTTTTACAAGAAAAAAATAATTACTCATACAACCCGACTACTTTCTCTAGGATTATCTTTCTTAGTCAAATCTAAAAACATTTCTTCTAATGTCCGTTTTCTAGGTGTTAATTCATATACATCTACATTCTTTTCAGTCATCTGTTTATTAATAAAGGCTATTTTGTTTTGATCTGCTTTAAAAGAAATTTTACCATCTCTCAACCTTGTAATTTCTAAACCACTACTAGTAAGCATTTGAATTACTTCTTCTCTTTGTTTAACTTTAACTATATATTCTTTTGAAATTAAAATATCATCTAACTTACCATCATATATTAGCTCGCCTTGATTGATTAAAGCGATATAATCTGCCATCATTTCAATTTCAGCTAAATTATGACTAGATACAAAAATGGTCTTTCCTTCATTTTTACATAGATTGATTAGAAAATTTCTAATTTCGTGAATTCCCTCAGGATCTAATCCATTTGTAGGTTCATCCAAAATCAATATATCTGGATCATTTAACATTGCAAAAGCCAATCCTAACCTTTGCTTCATTCCCATTGAGAAATTCTTTACTTTTTTATCTTTAACATGAAAGATTCCTGTAATTTTTAAAACTCTATTTACTTCTGACAATGGTTTGTTAGTTATTTTTTGAATATAAGCTAGGTTTTCATACGCGGTTAAATTCGGATAATAACTCGGCGTATCAATAAAACAACCAACATGTTTAAATAGGGATTTATTCCACTCTTTAATACTCTTTCCTTTAAAGAATATCTCACCCTTATCAGCTTCAATTAATCCTATTAGAATTCTCATAGTTGTTGTTTTTCCAGCACCGTTTGGGCCTAAAAATCCATATAAAGAACCTTCTGGTATAGTAAGTGAAAGATTTTTCACTACTTGTTGTAATTGATATGATTTGGATACATTTGATACTGTAATAATTGATTCCACAATCTCACTCTCCTTTTAATTATTTGTACATTTATCTTCTATATCTTCTAGAATATCGCCAGGCTGACAGTTTAACGTTTTACAAATTGTTTCTAAAGTTGAAAATCTAATAGCTTTTGCTTTACTAGTCTTTAATATTGAAAGATTACTGTTTGTGATATTAATCTCTTTTGCTAATTGTTTCCTTGCTATCTCGACATCTAGATTAATTCTTATCAACCACATTCCTTTTCCTATACAGTAAATTTGTTTTCTTCAGCTATCCTTATTCCTTCTTTAAAAATAAAGCTAAAAACAAATACTGTTACGGCTGCAATTAACAGTCCATAGTTTATTGAGAAACTACTATTTATATATTCCGATAACACTTTGTGATTATCTATAATTTCATTTAATATAAAATTTTGTGGAAGATTATTGAAAATTGACATTGCTGCAAGTGTATAAGAAGTATATCTAATTGTTTTAAAGTTTTTCTCAATAAAAATTTGCTTATTCAGTAAATTTTTTATAAAAATACGTGCAAAAAATAATAAACAAAGTCCTAATAAAATATAAATTATTAAAGTTAGCCAAATTCCGAAAGAAAGATCTAATTGATTACCGATTAACTCACTACCTCCGATTTTAATTTTAAAATCCAATCCGTAATTTGAAATTTCCGTAAAATATAAAACCGTAAGACTTAAAATAGTGAAAAAGCTAGTAATGACTCCTAATAAAATAAAAATATTAAGCATTTTTAAAATATGAAATACACTCATTAGCCAAAGCATCTCCTTTTTTTACTAATATTAACATCACACTTTTTGAAATTCAATCATTTTTTATTGATAAACAATAATTTTTTATTCTTATACAAAATGATAGATTTAAAAATATGAATAAACGTTTAGAAAAAACTCATTTATCAGAGTTACAAGAAAGCTTTAAAAGCCTGCTCATTTTTAATAAATTTATAATGTAAAGTAGCGTTGAAGAGAATGAAAAGAATAAGAGGAAAAAGCTATGAAACAGACAATTTCTATAATGGACTTTTTGCTCGATTTTCCTTGGCACAAAAAAAGAAGTACCAAATACTTTATGGTACTCCCCTGAATATTATTTATATAGTTTCTGCAAGGCATCCGCCATTTTTGGACGAATTGTTACTTGTGGACGGGCTTCCTTTACAGCAGCTTCAGCCTCCTCTAAAGAGCCAGCTAATCCAAGCTCCATTAATACAGCTGCGGCTGCAACACCTGCTCGTCCACCGCCACTTCCACAATGAAAGTATACCTTCTGTCCACTCTCATAGGCAGAAACGATTTCATTGGCTACTTGTTTTATAGAAGGTGCTACTTCTAAATCCTCATCAGCTATTGGTAAATGCTTGTACAGATAAGAAGACTCATTCTGTTCTTCTGAGGTAAGACCATTTACTCGTACATCTATTACGACATCAATGGACTCATGCTCAAAAGCCACTCCTGCATCCTTTGCCCCACCGAAAAATAATCGATCCTTCACTAACACATCATAATTCTTCTCCATTTATACACGCTCCACATGATTATTTCAGCAAATGCTTAATATCATCATAATAAGGAAGAGCTGTTAAAGCCCCCGCTTTTGTTGCCGCTAAAGCACCTAATTTATTACCAAAGCTTACACAACGAATAAGCTCCTCTTCTGTTGTAGGTAAGCCATTGTAGTGAACATCACGTAATACACCAGCCATAAAGGCATCCCCAGCACCTGTAGTATCCACTGGTACTACCTTCTCTGTTGGTACATGAATCGTCTCACCGTTTAATACCGCATATGTGCCGTTTTCACCAACAGTAACTAAAATAATTGGCACTAGATAACTGTTTAAATGGTCAATTCCCTCTGCCAAATTTGTTGTCTCTGTAAGGAAGAAAAGTTCATCATCTGTGACCTTTAAAATATCTACCTGTTCAAAAAAAGATGTGACTGTTTCACGGCAGATTTCCTCACTGCTCCAGCGTAGAGGTCTTATATTCGCATCCATCGCAATAATGGCCCCTTTTTCTTTAGCCATTTCTACTGCAGCACGTGTTGTTTCAAGTGCTGTAGGATGGAACATTGTACCTGAACAAACAGTTAACGCAGAGGCATGTTTAAAAGCGGCTTCATTCAATTGGGACGCTTCTACTTGTAAATCTGGCGTCTCATCGACATAATCTTTAAAAATTCGCTCACATGCTTCAGTTAAATGCACATAGACACCGCTAACACGTTTTGCAGGGTTAAAAACTGCATAATCCAGAGTCACCCCTTCTTGTGCAAGCCCATCTCTCACAAATTGTGAGCCCTCGTCATCCCCAGTAATGGTAACTAATGCAGATGGCGCACCAATACGGCTAATACCCGCTGCCACATTTACAGTCGCCCCACCCATATATTTAGTAAAAGATGTATTTGTTACATCATCAGCAATATAGTCAATAAAAGCATCTCCATAGACTAATATAAAATCCTTCTCATCCTTTGTCATTGTTGTCCTCCCAAAAGTCTATTCATTATAGATTAACATGAAAATAGTTGTCGCATAAAGTGAAACTTCATGAGGATACCTTTCCTTAATCCTCCATAGTGGCGGGCTTATGTTTAAAATTTTTCGAAAAATAGAAAAGTGAGCATCCTTGACTTAAAACTTGAGTCATCTTCTATCTTTGTTATACTTGCCTATAGAAAGGTAGGGATTTTGACAATGAGTATAACAATTCGACAAGCGCAACCACAGGATGCCCATGCCGTTGTTCCATTAATAATGGATGCTATTGGTGATATCGCCAATCGTTTAACTGGTGAACAGACAGAGGATGCTGTTAAACGAGAATTATCAAACCTTTTCAAACGTGAAGATAATCGACATTCTTATTTAAATACTTATGTAGCCGTTGAGAATGAACACGTATTAGGAATTCTTGTTTATTATAATGGCGAGCAGGCTATTGAGATGGATGCTAACCTTGTAAAGTGGCTAAAGGCTAAAAATGCACCTTCTATTATTATTGATCAGGAGGCTCACAAGGACGAATACTATATTGATACAGTATGTGTTACAGCTGAGGCTCGTGGTAAAGGGATTGGTACATTGCTGCTGCAATATGCAGAGGAACTAACAAAGCAGCGAGGCTTTAAAAAACTATCGTTAAACGTTGAAACTCAAAAAGAGAGTGCACGTCGTTTGTATGAACGTTTAGGCTTCGTCATTACAGAACCATGGTCAATTATTGATGAACCTTTTCATCATATGGTGAAGCAAATTTAGGAAGTGAATCGCAAAAATATGAAAACAAATTTACTATATCATCTACTGATTGTTATTGCCTCTAGTAGCTATGGAGTACTGTCGACAATTGTCAAAGTAGCTATGCAACATGGCTTTACATCAGCGGAGGCTGTATCGAGTCAATATATTATTGGCTTCATACTAATCCTCACTATTTTTTTAATAACACAAAGACAATTACCCAAGCCATCAAAAAGTGGTCTAGTTATTTTGGTTTGTGCAGGACTACTTACTGGCACTACAGGTATTGTCTATGGAGAATCATTAAGATATCTACCTGCTTCTTTAGCGGTAGTGATGCTTTTTCAATTTACCTGGATTGGTCTACTGCTGGATTGTGCACTACATAAACGGTTACCAAGTCGTCCTGAAGTGATTTCTCTTATTATTTTATTTGCAGGAACTATTTTAGCCGCTGGTGTATTAAATGTGGATCTAAGTGACATTCCAATAAAAGGATGGCTGTTTGGCTTTGCTGCTGCATTTAGCTTTGCTTGTTTTATTCAATTTAATTCACGACCCTTGGAAGGTATTACAACTACTGCCCGTGTGTTAATTGTATCCTTCGTTGCACTTATTTTAATTAGCATCTTCCTGAACCCTGAAATTATATGGAATGGAAAATTATTCGCTCAAGGCTTATGGAAGTTTGGATTAGCTTTAGGGCTTTTGGGCATTATTTTGCCGATTTACTTATTTTCAATAGCCATTCCGAAAATAGGTGGTGCCCTTGCCTCCATATTAAGTGCCATCGAACTTCCTGTAGCAGTTACAGTTTCCGTGATTGTTCTACATGAACCATTAACCGCTATACAAATAATTGGAATAATTCTTGTCATTTTCGGGATGATGCTTCCTACAATTCTTACCCAACGTCGACAAAAGGATACTTTTTTAGAACCAATTAACAATAAAAACGCATAATTAAAACTCCTTAATATTGGGCTCTGTCCTTTTTTAAGGAGTTTTTTTGAATTTTGTAATAATGGCATTGATAACCAATATTTACTTAGTTTATGATGAGGGCAATTAGAAATTTTTAATAATTCTAACATTATTGTGTTACCTCCGTATTATACTGCTATATGCAAGTTACTCACTATGAGAAAGGAGATGGTTATGAAAAAATCGCGTATTTTCGGTTTTTTCCTTGTGCTGATGCTCATTGTCCTAGCTGCATGTAGTAGTGATAACAACAAAAATTCTACAAATGATGACAAAACGTCAAATCCTGAAAAAGCTGATGTAGAAACTTCACCATCAGGCAAGCTTGTTATTTACACTGGTCGTGATGAAGAGATGGTACAGAAGGTAATCGATCAATTTAATGAAAAGTATCCAGACATTGAGGTAGAGTTTTTGACAATGGGGGCTCAGCAAATTTTAGAGCGTCTACGTGGTGAGAAGGCAAACCCACAGGCTGATTTCTGGTGGGGCGGTACACAATCAGCACTTATTGTTGGGGCCAATGAGGATTTACTTCATGCATGGAAGCCTAGTTTTATCGATTCCATCGATACTGCTCATAAAGATTCAGAAGGACGTTGGTTTGGTGAAATGCTTCTACCCGAAGTAATTATGATTAACAGTGATGTATTAACGAAAGAATCTGGACCACAGGATTGGGATGATTTATTAGATCCTAAATGGCAGGATAAAATTTTAATTCGTGGTGTTTTAGCATCTGGAACAATGCGAACTATTTATTCCTCCATGATTGTACGTCAAGGTGCCGATTCCCCCGATAAGGGCTATGACTGGCTACTACAACTAGATGCCAACACAAAAGAATATACACAAGATCCAAATGCACTTTATTTAAAGCTTACTCGTCAGGAGGGCAGTGTTTCGTTATGGAATCTGCAAGATATTTTATTAAAAAAATATACGACGGATTATCCATTTGACTACATTTATCCAAAAAGTGGTGCACCGATTTTAGTAGATGGTGTAGCTATTGTCAACAATGCGAAAAACTTAGAAAATGCAAAGCTCTTCGTTGAATTTTTATTTGAAAAGGGTATGGTCACGCAACTGGCTAATGACTATTATCAAATTCCTACACGTTCTGATATCGATAAAGCAACGATGCCTGAATGGTATCAAGAGCTAGATTTAAAAACTTTTGATATTGATTGGCAGCTAATGTCAGAAAAAGAAGCTGAGTGGATGGAGTACTGGGATAATAATATTAAAGGACGAGGTAAATAAGATTATAGAAAATAGCTTACTAGTGTTATCACTAGTCATGTTGTTGAAATACTATTATGTTAATGAAATCAAGGTGACAATTTAAAAAGTATAGCCCTTTTTCAAAACGAGGGGTTGATCTCCGTTCCGACTGAGTGC
>NZ_JBXAPF010000055.1:0-17576 GCF_058803665.1 Lysinibacillus sp. GW821-FHT14F06 | reverse complement strand
GAACGGAAATCACCTTCATTTTGACTAAATATTCACAAAGAGTCCCTTGACTATTTAATTTTTCAACACTATGAAAAAGGATATGACATTTGTCATATCCTTTTATTTAGGTCCAGATAAATGAAGCTGATAAAACACCAAATCCAGCCATTGTTCAAATTTATAGCCTGCATTTTTTATTGTACCTGCATACTCAAAGCCTAATTTTTCATGGGCTTTAATACTGCCAATATTTTCACCATCAATACCTGCTACAAGTGTTTTCACACCCTGCTCTTCTGCAATTTGAATAAGCTGATACATTAGCTTAGTAGCAATTCCCTTTTGATAATGATCCTTATGCACATACACAGAGTGCTCCATCGTATGCTTATAACCAGGATAAGGACGGAACTGACTATATGTAGCAAAGCCTGCTACTACACCATTCTCGTCGAAGACAAGGAGAGGATTATCAGAAGCCTGTTGGTCCTTAAACCATTGTATTTTCTCCTCTAACGATTGCGTTTCGTAACGATAAACAGCCTTACTCGTTAAAATAATATCGTTGTAGATGTCTAAAACCTCAGCTATATCTTTTTCCTCCATGAAGCGTATCATCATGTTCACATCCTTCAATCAATTATGACAGCTTGCTAATCTGTACTTTTATATTTCATAAATTTCTTACTATCAATTATGCTTCGGCATAATTGCGTCCAGAATTGATTTTGTTCTTAGGTCTGCGTGATGCAGATCAGTTTGCGATGATTTTCTGCTGAAAGAAGTAAAATTACACATTAAAATAACGAGCATCTGGATGCGCAAAGACAATCGCAGAAACAGAAGCCTCCGGTTCCATCATAAAGCCTTCAGTTAAATGAACACCTATATCCTCCGGTTTTAATAAGCCAAACAACTTCTCCTGATCTTCTAAATTTGGACATGCAGGATAGCCGAATGAGAAGCGTTGTCCTTGATATTTGGCAGCAAAACGGTCACGCATTGTAAAGTCTGTGGCATCTGGGAAGCCCCATTGGTCACGAATTTCCTGATGCATTCTTTCTGCAAAGCCCTCTGCTAATTCTAGTGCTGTAGATTGTAATGCATGGCTTTCAAGGAATTTCCCATCCTCCTTTAGTTCACGTGCCTTTGCCATTACCCCCTGTCCTGCTGTAACAACCATTAGGGCAATATAGTCCATCTCTCCACTCTCAACCGTTTTTAGGAAATCAGCAAGGCATAAAAATGGTTCTACTTGCTGACGCGGGAAGGTAAAACGCTCAATTTCTGTTTTATTGTCAGCTGGATCATAGACAATTACATCATCTCCATCTGCCTGTGCAGGGAAAAATTGATACATTCCAGACGGTTTTAACAAGTCCCTTTTTAAATAATCGTCCACTAAATCCTTTAATTCTGTTGCTCTTGCATCTCCCGCATCAAGCAATTGTTGCACTTGCCCCTTCAATCCCAAGTGGTGACCAAGTAAAGTACGCATATTTACATAAGGATATAAATGCGATACAGCATATTCCTTCTTCACATGTCGTCTTAAATCGGCTGGTAAAAATACAGATGCTTGCTTTACTGTACGAGCAGGTTTTATGGATATTTCTTTTGCAGGGCGAGCTGCTCGTTTCTCATCTGCTTCTAAACGTTTTTTACGGGACTCCTCAATTTCAGCTAGGAAATCAGCACGTGTTTCTGAACCCATTAAAAGATTTGCCTGCTCTAATCCTTGCATCGCATCCTTTGAATAGATGACAGGTCCATCATACTCATCCGCAATCTTAGTTTCTGTAAAACGTCGGGATAATGCTGCTCCACCTACTAGAATTGGTACATCAATACCCGCTTCTTTGAAATCCTGAGCAGTAATTACCATTTGCTGTGCTGATTTTACAAGTAAGCCTGAAAGCCCGATAAAGTCCGGTTTCTCTTTTCGAACTGCTTCAATTAATTGAGCAGGTGTGACTTTTATGCCAAGGTCAACCACCTTATAGCCGTTATTGCTTAAAATAATATCAACTAGGTTTTTTCCAATATCATGTACATCGCCTTTGACAGTTGCGAGCACCATTTTCCCTTTGCCAGCACTCTCTTCATTTTTCTCCATAAATTGCTCCAAGTGAGCAACAGCAGCCTTCATAACACCAGCAGATTGTAATACTTCCGCAACGATAAGCTGATTATTATTAAATAATCGACCGACCTCAGCCATTCCAGCCATCAATGGTCCGTTAATAATATCAAGAGGTGCTTCAAATATTTCACGAGCAGCCTCCAGATCCTCAATCAGACCTTCTTTTGTCCCCTCTAAAATATAGTAAGCTAAGCGACCTTCGACTGTTTTAGGAATATCAGCCTCTGTTTTTTCTTTCTTTTTATCACGATAAAAATCAGTGAATACGGCTAGTGTCTCATCATTCGTATTAAACAATAAATCATTTGCAAGCTTAATTTCCTCTTCTGGAATGGAAGCGTAGCGCTCTAGTTTTTCAGTATTCACAATGGCATAATCTAAGCCTGCCTGTGTACAATGATAGAGATAAACTGCATTTAATACCTCACGACCAACAGGCGGTAATCCAAATGAGATATTGCTGACACCAAGAACCGTTAATGTACGTGGCATTTTTTCTTTGATGAGTCGAATTCCCTCGATTGTTTCTAGAGCAGAGCCAATATATTGCTCATCTCCTGTACCTACTGGGAACATTAATGGGTCAAAGATTATATCTTCTGGTGCAAGTCCCCATTTTTCTGTTAACAAGTTATAGGAACGTTCAGCAATTTCTAGCTTGCGCTGTCGATCAACCGCCATGCCTTGCTCATCTATCGTTCCAACAACCAAGGAGGCACCATATTTTTTCACAAGAGGTAACACAGCATCAAAGCGCTCTTCCCCATCCTCTAAATTGATAGAGTTGATAATAGCTTTCCCTTGCGAAAATTTAAGTGCTTCTTCGATAACTTTTTCATCAGTTGAGTCAATAACAAGAGGTACCTTTACTTTTTTCACAACCTCCTGCATAAAGCCTCGAATATCGGCTAGTTCATCGCGATCAGGATTCGCTAAACAAATATCAATAACATGGGCACCATTCTTGACTTGTGCACGAGCAATTTCTGCGGCTTCCTCAAATTTCCCATCAATAATTAGATTTTTAAACTTACGAGAACCAATTACATTTGTACGTTCTCCAATAAATAATGGACGCATAGAATCGTCATACACTAATGGCTCGATACCTGACACTACATGACCATGTGTTGTCTCTGGTAATTGGCGTGGTGTTTCCTCTTTTAGTACCTCACGAATGGCAGCAATATGTGCTGGTGTTGTTCCACAGCAGCCTCCTACAATGTTCAACCATCCCTTTTCAGCAAAGCCTTTTAGCTTTTGTGACAGTGACTCTGGTGATTCATGGTAGCAGCCCTCCTCGTCCGGTAAGCCTGCATTTGGGTAACAGCTTATATACCCCGTTGAAAGCTCTGCTAATGAACGAATATGATCCGTCATAAATTCTGGACCTGTCGCACAGTTCAAACCTACAGATAGTGGTTTAATATGCTCGATAGAAATGTAGAATGCATCAATGGATTGTCCTGCAAGTGTCGTTCCCATCGGTTCAATTGTTCCTGATATCATCACAGGCAGCTCTTTGCCAGTCACTTCAAATGCGCGAGATACTCCTAAAGTACCTGCCTTAACATTGAGCATATCCTGGCTGGTTTCTAGCAATAATACATCTGCTCCAGCTTCAATTAATGCCTTTGCCTGTACATAGAAGTTTTCTTCTAGTTCATCAAAGGTAATTCCACCTGTCACTGATAAGGTTTTTGTAGTAGGCCCCATCGCTCCTGCTACAAAACGCGGCCAATCAGAGGTAGAAAAATCATCCACTGCCTTACGTGCTATTTCTACAGCACGCTTATTGATTTCCTCTGCCTTCGCCCCCAGATCATATTCATTTAATACAAGAGGAGTGCCTCCAAATGTATTTGTACAAATAATATCTGCCCCAGCCTCTAAATATTTTCTATGAACCTTTTCAAGCACATCCGGTCTAGTTAGTACAAGATTTTCATTACAGCCATCATATTCCTCGCCACCGAAATCCTCAGCTGATAAGTTTTCATTCTGTAGCATTGTCCCCATTGCGCCATCAAGAATTAAAATTCGTTTCTCTAGTTGCTCTTCAATCAAATGCTTAGCCATTTATACTTACCCCTTTTTTTTGTTCATCCAATTGCTCAATAAATTTCATTAGTTCTAGTGTCATATCATAGCGTAGGAATGGTGTAATAAGATAAATACCATTGAAATATTGTGCAGCTACCTCTACTAATTCCTTAGCAATTGCAATTCCCTCAAGCGTTGCGCGCTCCTTATCCTCGCCACAAGCCTTCATACGTGCTAAGGCTTCTTCAGATAATTTAATGCCTGGTACTTCATGATGTAAGAACTCCGCACTTTTATAGCTCGTTACTGGCATAATCCCTATATAGATTGGTGCTTCTAAATGCTTTGTTGCCTCATAAATTTCTATAATTTTTTCCTTTGTATAGACAGGTTGTGAAATAAAATAATCTGCTCCATGCTCAATTTTCTTTTCTAATCGAGATACAGCTCGGTCTAATACACGTACATTCGGATTGAACGCAGCGGCTACAGAGAAATTCGCCTTTTGACGCAGCGGCTTCCCTGAAAATGATACACCTTCATTTAACTGTTTGATTAATTGGATCAGCTCCATTGATGATACGTCATAAACACTTGTTGCCCCTGGGAAATCGCCAACCTTTGTTGGATCTCCAGTCACCGCTAATATATCATGAATCCCTAGTGCATTTAAGCCCATTAAATGGGATTGCAGGCCAATTAAATTACGATCTCGGCATGTAATATGTGTTAACGGACGTACCCCATGTGTTTCTTTCAACAATGCGCCCATTGCCACATTACTTATTCTTGGAGACGCGAGCGAATTATCTGCCATCATAACCACATCTGCGCCTGCTTCATATAATTTTTTAGCACCTTTAATAAAGCCATCGATTTCTAAATGTCTCGGTGTATCCAACTCAACAATAACCGAGCGTTGACGTTTTACTTTTAAATGCAGAGGCTCAAATCTTGATGGTTCTGCCTCACGTACAATCTCTACTTTTTCAGGCTTCGCTAATTTTTCTTCTACCGGAGATAATTCCTCTAAGTATTTTTTCGCTGCAGCAATATGCTTTGGCGTCGTACCACAGCACCCTCCTATTAAACGTACACCTTGATCTCGAAGTGCTACGGCTGCTCGACCAAAATAGTCTGTCTCAGACTCATAAACAACCCGACCATCTTCTAAGTCTAGAAGAGATGCATTTGGATATGCTGACATAAATGCCTTTTCAGGAAGTTCTACACCTTCAAATGCTTGAATCGTATGGAATGGACCTAAACGACAGTTAACACCTACGATATCAGCGCCAAGTGCCTCAAGCTCATGTAGAGCGTAATTTAAACTCTTTCCATTTTGCAATACTCCCGGTTCATGCATTGAAACTTGCGCAATTATTGGCAACTTGGTTTTTGCTCGAAGCATCTTTAATGTTGCTGTTAATTCTTCAAAATCATAATAGGTTTCGAGTAAAAGTCCATCTGGATTCCCAGCAAGTAAGACAGTTGCTTGCTCTTCCACGGTCGATAAAATTTCTTCTAACGTTGCATCGCTTTTTCGGATGCCTCGAATTCCTCCAATAGTTCCTAAAACAAATTGGCCACCATCTGCAGCAGCTCGCTTTGCAATCGTAATAGCAGCTTCATTAAACTGTTGAACACGCGATTCTAATCCATAGCGTGCTAATTTTATGGCATTCGCTCCATAAGTATTTGTTTGAATAATATCGGCTCCAGCCGCGATGTACTCTCTATGAATCTTTTCAATTAATTCTGGTCTTTGAACATTCATTTCCTCATGACAGTACTCCAAGCCATAACCGTATAATACCGTACCAATTGCACCATCTGCTGTCAGAACATGCGTTTTTAACTTTTCAAGCAATCCCATAAAACTAGCCCCTCTTCCTATTTTTCTATAATAAAAAAGCCTTCTTTAACACAAAGAAGGCTTTTACGTTTCGTAATTGTTGTTCCTTCTCATCTTTGACCATAGGGTCTTCTGGATTTAGCACCTGACAAAAGTTGGTTGCTGAAGCATCATAGGGCCAGTCCCTCAGCTTCTCTTGATAAGAATTTAGTATGAATTTTTTAAATAATTAAAAGAATCATATCGTTAACAAACGTTTGAGTCAAGACTATTTCACGTAACAAAGGATATTTCAAACGAAAAATATAATTTTTTGTCTTATATTCTGCAATTAAGAGAGTTTTTCAGCAATATTCTCCCCAATTTTTTTACCGTTTTGAATACAAGCACCTATACCTACACCAAAATAAGAGCAGCCCGCAATGGATAAATTCGGATAATTTGTTTCGAGCTCTTGTAATAAACCCTGTAATGCCTCACGATGCGCTAAATCATACTTTGGCATTTGATCAATCCATCTACTCACATTTACGACATTTGGTTTTTCTTCAATCCCCAAGCTTTTTCTTACATCCTCTAGGGCAACAACTGTTAATTCTTCATCTGTCATCGTAAGTAATTTCTCATACACAGGGTTAATGCTTTTATAGAAGATTCGAACGAGTAATTGCTCATTTGCTGAAGTATGCTTCCACTTGCGGCTTGTCCATGTCGCTGCATTACAGATTACATCCGAATTATGTGACACAATAAAGCCTGTTCCATCAGCTGGCAATCTATTATCAGGTATATCAAATCCTAAATAAATTGTAATGGCTGAGGCAGTATTGAACTGTTCAAAATAACGGTTCAATGTTTCATCCGTTAATAGGCTCTGTACAGCTTCATTAGGTAATGCTAAAACAACATGATCTGCATCAATGATCGTATCATTTGCCAAAGTAACTCGGTAGTGATTTTCCTGCTTGTTGACACTAGTAGTGGTAATTCCCTTTAAAATTTCTACATCAGTTAACATTTCTTCAAGACGATCAATTAAAGACGATAAACCATTTTTAAACGAAATAAACTTTTTATTAGCAGCTTTTACAAATTGTTCTCGATTTGCATCAAAACCTTTAATGATACTTCCATACTCATTTTTATAATCAATTAAATAAGGTAAAGTGGAAGCAATCGATAGTTGATGTAAATCTCCTGAATACACTCCTGCAAGTACTGGCGCTATTTGGTTTTGGACAAGCTCCTCTCCTAAATAATACGTTAAAAATTCTCCAATAGAGCTGTCCTTTGTAAAGCCCACATTTGGCATTGTCAAATCCCTTAACGCTACTTTTTTACCTTCTTCGGATACAAGTGTACTTTCTTCCAGAGAGTGTAAGCTCATTGGAATACCGAACGTCGAATCTGCCGGAATGGCATGGAGCTCATTATTTGTGTATATATAGGAAATCCCAGTTTCGTTATATACCAAATCCTTCTCAAAATTAAGCTCTTCAACAAGCTCCATAACACCTTTATGACGAGCTACAATCGAATCTGCCCCTGTTTCCATAATGAATCCCTGTTCGTAATCAGAGTGTAACTTACCCCCTAGATATGTATTTTTTTCAACAAGCACAAGCTTTACATCTAAATTTTTCTCCTTCACTTGACGCTGCAAATAATGCATCGTACATAAACCCGTAATACCGCCGCCTAATACAACCACTGTTTCCATATTAACCGCCCCTAATTTTTGTTGTCTTCCTTTAGTATAAACTCTTTTTATTGAAAATTACGCTAAACCCTTTACAAATTTAGCAAAAATGGAGCTATCCAGTGGTTAGGATAGCTCCATTTCTATGACTAAAGTATGTATCTTTCCATGATGAAACGAAAAAATACTTTTAACTTACAATCTCGGACATCTGCTTGTTACATTACACAACCTATATATTACCTCACGAACCATTAAATTACACATATTGATGCTTGTTATAGTGTTTACAGGCTGTAGATTTTCGTTTGCCCCAATAAAAATATCCTTGCCGTGAATTAATTTAAGTGTTGGGCAACATTTGCTAATTTCTCGGCTGAATTTGTTACTTCTTCAAAGGCAACTCCCAGCTCATTAAGAATCTCTGCTATTGTTAATACTTCTTTTTCCATACTATCATTCTGTTCTTTTGCTTCTGTCATTGATTCTAATATCTTCGTAAATTGCCCTTCTGTTTGAACCATATTTTCCTTGCCAGATATGACCTCTTCTTGAATATTATTAAGAGAGTGTGTTAACTTATCTGTCCGTTCATTTGTTTTTTGTAACAACATGGCTACTGATGTTACAGAATCTTTTGTTTGAATTGATAGTTTTCGAACCTCATCTGCAACTATATTAAAGCCTTTACCCGCTTCTCCAGCACGGGCTGCTTCTATAGCTGCGTTTAAAGCTAACAAATTGGTCTGGTTGGCAATAGTGGTAACAACACTCATAATTGATTCCATTTCTTTTGACATACCAGTCAACTGTTCAATATTCTCAGTTATATCCTTCAGCAACTCAATAATATTACACATATTTTGTGATTGACTCTTTATTCGTTCTCGCCCCTCTAATGCCTGCTTCTCAGCCATCGCCGACACTAAAAGTGAGTTTTTGGCAAACTGTTTAATTTCATCGGATTGCTTGCTTATTCGATGAAATGAGATATTTGTTTCATGGGATATTGAAGCAAGACTTTCTGTAGACGCTACGATTTCCTTCTCCACTGCTTCCTTTTTCCGTTCCATATTCTCTTTGTGCTGCTCAACAGTATTTTCAAAGGCTTCTAATACTAATTGCTGCTCAAAGTTTGAAATTTTAGAGATGGCCCGTATTGTATTAAATTGATCTTTAGGATGATGAATGTACTCTTCCACTAAGCCAACGAATGATAATGACAAATCTTGGAAAGCGCAAATATACCATTGTGTTCTTAAACCAATATGAACATGTACTTTGGCAATATTAGTACGTCTCTGATAAAATTCATCATCAATTATGCCATTAAACATTTCAATTATATGGCGCCCCAGCGTGACTTTTAATTTTTCTACAGAACTGTGATTATTAATAATACTTACTAAACCATGCTCCGTTCCTATCATTCTATAAAATCTATCTACTATGTTATTAATATTGTCTACAACAAATGGCTGAAAGGCTTTTAAATATTGTAAATCCTGTTTTGTTAAATTTAGCATCTCTATTTGCTTGACCATTGACTCGCAATTAGAAACATCCATTTTTACAACATATTGCTGAAGGTCTATCATTGCTGTCTTTCTCTGTTTTTGAAAAATCACACATTTTCCCTCTTTCACGTGTACTTTTGCAAAGCTGAGAAATTCCAATTCCGTTTACAAAAATATATATTACAAAATGTAAGAAAATAGGTTTATAAGTACCTTAGATTAATTTCTCTTTAGTTGCTAAAAAGCATTTTGCCGTAGCATGATCTGCTCTTTTCAAAATCACTCATATACCTTATACATTTTATAAATAGCTGTCAATTTCAAGGTATACATTTTTTACCATTAATTGTATAAAAAGTCCCTATAGCCGAACTATTGACTAAATGCAGTAAAAAAGCTACCACAATATCTTTTGGCAGCTAAATTGCATCAACTAATGTTTCTTTTGCTTATTTTTTGTTTATTTTCCCTTTGTCTTTATTATCCCTTCACTATATTAATATTTTTACCGTTAGTTTCATGTATTATTATATACCTAAATAAAACAACTAACACCATTCTTTATACTCATAAAAACGGAAGTTATAATCGAAACTAAATGACTATAAAATTTTTACGAAAAATTTACATTCCTTTTAATTCATTCAGCAAAACAGCCGCCTCTTCTATTCCTGCCTCTGCAGCCAGTCCGTACCATTTAATTGCTTCTTTCATATTTCTAGGTATACCCTCTCCATTATTATAAAGATGCCCAAGCTGTAATTTTGCCTCTGAATCTCCTTGAAGAGCAGCTTGTTTAAACCAATGAATTCCTTTCTCGATATTACGTATACCGGTTAAACCTTGACTCCAAATAAATCCTAAATCATAAAATGCATCAACATGATATTGCTCTGCAGCTCTTTCATACCAATATAATCCACGATTTACATCTCGCAGTTGACCTAGTCGCCCTTCAAAACAGATTCCTCCAAGTCTATATTGAGCTTCAACATAGCCTGCTTCGGCAGATTTTTTATAATAGAAGTATGCGTGCTCCTCATCAATATCGACGCCTAAACCTTGCTCGTAAATAATTCCAAGAGTAAACATTGCTTCTGCAACACCTTGCTTGGCAGCGAAGTCAAACCATTTCTTCGCAAGTATCATATTTTCTGATACACCTTCACCGTTAAAATACATATCTGCCAAGTTATTCGCTGCATCAGGATGACCTTGGTTTGCTGCTGCCTCATACAACGAAAAAGCTCTACAATAATTTTCCTGTACACCTATGCCTTCAAAATAAAAATTACCAAGTGCATATTGCGCATCAGCATGATCCTGCGATGCGGCTAATTCTAACCACTTTAAAGATTTTTCAGGCTGAAAACAGGAACTATCGCTAGCACTATAGTATTCCCCAAGCTGGAATTGTGCTTCTACATCTTGTTCTTCTATTGCTTCTTTATATAAATCAATAATGACCTCATGATCTAAATCTTCTTCATCAAATGCTTCAAACTGCTCATCTTGATTGATAAAATACCATTCCAATACATCGATTACATCGTCTACAACCTCAATACAATTGGCTAATTTCTCGAGTGAGGAAATTTGCCAAATTAAAATATATATAGGGAGTGGAATCGCTTCACGCAGTAAATCATCATACTCAGCTAAAAGCGTTAAGACATTTTCCTGTATTGATTGTGTCTGCTCTGGATGAACAATTTGTAAATGGCGTTGTTGATTTTTTTTTAGAAGCCCATGCACAACTTGATACACCATTTTATGCAATGCTGTTAATGGCACTTCTTCAAATGTTAGCAATTTGATATTTTGTGCAAACCATGTACCTTGAGTTTGCGTGAGCAGCAATAAGGATTCAATTCGCTCTTTATTTCGTTCAGCTAAAAATTGTCCATACATTCGTTTCCCCCCTTGCATTATAAAAAAACCGCCTTGCCAATATTATATGGAAGACAGTTTAAAATTGATTACACATACGCTCTTAGTATTAATCCTATGAGTAATGTGATAAATAAAAAAACAGATATATGAGCCCATTTATACATCTCTAATAAACCGATAAACTCTCGAGTAAAAGCATTTGGAACATAATAAAAGGCAGTCTTTGAACCAACTCCTTGTGCATCAAGCTTTGACTTTCGGGCATATATACTGGCACGGAATACATGGAAATTATTCGTTACAAATAAAGATCGATAATTTTTACCTTGTGTATGTCTATCCATAATCGCCTTTGAAAATGCCATATTTTGTTCGGTATTTATTGATTGATCTTCCATCATTATCTTTTGAGCAGGTATTTGATGTATTTCAACAATATAGTTTTTCATGGCATAGGCTTCTGATACTTTTTCATCTGTTCCCTGGCCGCCCGAGACGATAATGTAAGGTTGCTCACCATATTTTTTATATTGCCTTACTGCCTCGTCTAAACGACTAGCTAAAAGCGGCGGTACTTTATCACCAATTAGTCCTGATCCTAGTGCAATAATATAGTTTGGTTCATAGCGAATAGGTGTAAAATGATAAATCGTTGCATATGCCATTACACTTGTGTATAAAAACATTGTATAACCAAAAATCAAAAACGCATAGAAAAAAAGTATATGCCAAATCTCATTTTCGGTATTCATAAAAATCACAAATACATACCATATCATCATGATAAAAAAACTCAATCCAAAAACTGCTACTAATAAATTACGTACTTTACGTCCTTCTTTTTCAAGCAAAACCTTGCTATTAAAAAACATCGCAATTGATAAAATAAACATAATACTTGGAAAACTACCCAGTAAAATGATGATCCCCATCTCCGAGACAATTCCCTGATTGTCTGGTAGCAATAGAGGATATTGAATAATGATTGTTCTTAAAATATATAAACCTAATAACCCCAGTACTACTGCATTGGAAAAGCGTCTTTTTTCCGTCGTATATAATAGTAGGAAAATTGCCATTAGTAGCACCATTGTTTGCATCATCGTCTCACTCCTTTCTATAGTCTTTACACCCTTTCAACTGACACTTCTTGTTCAAATTTGTGGTTATTCCTAAATTCATGACAGCGATTATTTTATTTTTTGAGAGCGTTCATGTAAAATTACTAGTATGAATTAGTTTATGACAAAATTAAAAATTATATTGGAGGAATATAAGTAATGAAAAAAATTCTTGCCGCTATTTTTGTAGCGACACTGATGTTTGCCACTGTTGGGGCAACAATGTTTATTTCTGATACACCAACTGCCGAAGCTAAATCCTATAAGTCAGGGAAAAAAGGCTTCACAAACAATAATAATAGCTCAAATATCCAAAAGTCTCAGGATAAAACTAAAGATCAAAATAATGCAACAACAAATAAAAACAATACAACATCAACAAACAAAAAAGATACTACTACAAAAAAAGGCGGCTTCTTCTCTGGTGGTCTTATGAAAGGTCTAATGCTAGGTGGTTTAGCTGGCTTATTATTTGGTAGTCTCTTTAGTGGTTTAGGTTTATTAGGCAATATTTTAGGTTTATTAATTAACGTAGCAGCAATTGCTGTTATCATTATGCTTGTTGTAAAAATTATTAATATGTTCAAAGATAAGAAGCGTAAAGAGGAAGCACAATGGCACAAATAATTAATGAACAAGATATTATAAATGCTATTTGCTTATCACAGGCATATTATAAAAATATTCGCCCAGAAGAAGTGCTTGTAGAGCTAACCTACGATGATGATACTGGCTTTGGTGCTGAAGTCGAAGTAAATGGACAGATAGAGTTATTCAATACAGCAGCAATGATCGGTGCTTTACGTGTATGGATTAAAGATGCCCTGCATGGTGATCCATTTTCAACTGGTATCGAGCTTGTATTAGATGATGAGGAAGGCATTATTGCTAGATTATCGTAAATAACTAAAAGTTAGAAGCTAGGACATAACTAAATGGTTCCTTCATAAATTCGAATAATCTCTAAATTTACAAAACACGATAAATAGAAAAACCGAACTATTCTAAAACACTTCATAAGCGTTTTATTGGATAGTTCGGTATTTTTGTTGGCTGAATTACTTTTGTCCCAACCTCATGTTCATTTTAAAAATGTCTTTTTATCTGCTTCTTTTTGTCTTCATCAATTGTAAAATCGACTACTGATCGTCCAACCATTAATAGCATGATGAACATAACCCCGGTACCAGCTATTAAATAAATCATTGTAAAAATTTTAGAAAAATCACTAGTTGGGTACAGTCCTGTTTCAACTCCTGTTGGAATTAAACTAACCACCGAAAAATACAAGGCATCAAGCCAGTACCATCCTTCTGTCCCTTTATAAAACAATGTTCCAGAAAGAATGATTAAAAAAAGTGTTGTAAACAAAGATAGAAACTGTGGACGCTTAAATGATCTCCACAATCCAGTTATTAATCTCTTCGTCGATAAAATAAATGACAGCATCCCATTCTCCTTTTGCCCAATTACTTTCTATCAGTTGTGTGAAAAGTAATATATAAAAACTATACTTGGTTATGACTAAAAACGTCAAAAAGTAGAGGTCAAGTTACGACCTCTACCTTCTATAAGTTATTTTACTTTTTTAATCCATTACCCCTCAGCATGATTGCGTCTGGATTTTTCCAAACACACTGCTGTGGGGGCTTTATCTTTATTCAGCGGGCGATTGTTGGCTCGCTGGATAGGAAAAAACGATATTCATCTCGCCACCTATAGAAGTGGAATTATACTACTGAATCAAAATAAATCACTAAAATTAACAAATATTTTTGCCGCATGGCTACGCTTTGTTGAGGCTTCCGGTAAAAATTTGCCTTCACTGCCTGTAACAATGCCAAGCTCATATAGCATAGTAATTGCACGCTTAGTTTCTTCATTGTAGACAGCAATATCCGTAAATGGCATATTTCCTTTCACTACATATGGCTTCTTTTGTTGAAGTTCATAGGCTCGGTTAATCATTAATGCTAGCTGAGCACGAGTAATTGGCTGGCCAGGGTTAAATTTACCATCTGTTCCCTTTATAAGCCCATTTGCATAGGCAGCTGAAATTTCAGACTGCGTTTTTGCATCATAGCCTGAAATATCCGTAAATGGCGCCTGTTGTTGTGTTGTTAAGCCTAAGCTTCTGACAAGCATAGCAGCAGCCTGTGCACGAGTTACATTCTGTTCAGGTCTAAACGTTCCATCTACATAGCCTTTCATAATCCCTACTTCAGCTATTTTCTGAATAAAATCCTTTGCCCAGTGATTCTCTATATCAGTAAAGCTTAAAGTTTCCCCCAATGAAAAAGTTATAGTTGGACTTTGTACGCTTTCATTGCCTGCAGCATCCACTGCTTTTACAGCGACAGTATATGATGCATGATCCGTTAAATGTTCTAACGTAATTGTCGTTGTCTCAGCATTTTGCGTAGCTGTTAACTCACCATTTACATAAACTTTGTAGCTTTGCACACCTACATTGTCAGTAGCCTTCTGCCAATTTACTTGCACGGTTGTACTATTTTGAATAGTTGTACCGATCACTTTTGATACATCCCATAATGAGCTTGCTTTAATCGCTGGTAAAAATGCCTCATTTGCGACTGCCATATAGCCAGCTTCACTTAAATGTATATTTTCTGGATTTGGTAAATAGCTTGGCACATCCTTTGCCACAATGTCATATGTTGGGACAAATACGCCTCCTGCCTTTTCAACAGTTGTTTTTATTGTAGTATTTACTGCAGCTAGTAATAGTTTAAATTGTTTTTGTAGATCCTCACTATAGTACGGGAAGGAATTATAATAGCCCATCACATAAACCTGTGCGTTCGGATTTAGCTTTTTAATTTCTGCTAAAATAGCAGTTATATTTGTGACTGCATCTTGTGAAGCCTTTAGAATTGCTGTTGCATTAATACCCGTAGCTTGAGATTCCTTTAAAATTGGTATTAAATCATTAGCGCCTGCCGTTAAAGTAATAATCTCTGCCTCTTTAATAGACGTACGAAGCTTTACCTGTTCATTCGGATAGCCAAAGCCAACCACCAGCTTCTCGACATCATTTTGTAAATCCTCCAATACGTTTTTCGTAGTATAACCTGTATAAGCAAAGCCCTTATTATATGAAGTAATGAGGCCCTCTTTCTGCAAAGCCTGTGCAACAAAATCGGCATACCCTAATCCGATAATTCCCACTTCATTCATGCCATGAGCCAGTGAATCCCCTAGTGCTACATAATCTGCCTGAGTCACCCAACTTGGTGCAATAAGATCTCTCTGTTCTTCAGCATTTGCACCTATTGGCACCACTAACTGTAATGCTAGTACACTACTAGCTAAAAATTGAAATTTCTTTGAAAATTTCATACTCTCACTCCTTCAACATCTACTGATTACTATTTTAATAGATGAAGGTTAAAAATGGGTTAAATAAGAGCATGCATTTTTTTGGCTTTTTATTCAGATTGAATCTTTCCGTAAATACCCCCTCCGCCAACTTCAATTACTAATTGACCTGTCCTTGCTAAATCAATCATCTTCGCAATTTTTTGTGGAACAATTTGCTCAAGCTGGTCTAGTGAGACGCAATGTAAAATATTCATCTCCGTACCAAAGGCATGTACTAATCGATCCATCATTCTTGGCCCTAATCCTGGAATAAAATCTAATGGAACTTGATGAATATAGGGTGGTCGATCACGTTTATTGACAAGCTGTTCTGATAACTCCTGAATACGTAAAGCAACTCCTTTGATGATTTGAGTACCGTTACATTTAGGGCAGACAGTCGTCATAATGCTTAACTGTTCCCCACACTTTGCACAGACGGTTTGATGGTATTTACCAAGTAAAGGATTTAGGCCATAATTTGCTGTTATTGCTCGCCCTTTCTGCTCTTCCAGTGCCAATTTCAATTCAGAAAAATTGGCATCAGATAATCGTAATTTTTGATACTCCCTAGCGATTTTCCCAAGAGAGTGTGCATCAGAATTACTGACAAATGGATAGGCTTGAAGCTCTTTAATATTACTCACCATGCAGGTATCAGAGCTTAATCCTAGTTCAATGGCGTCTATAAGCTGTGGATCAAAAACTTCTGTTAAACTTCGTTGTACACCTTTACCAAACAGACTTTTAAATGGTGTAAATACATGTGCAGGAATAAAAAGCCCCCTTAATTCACAAACTTTTTGTTGTAGCATTCGTGCCTCGCAATATATTCGCTGAGAGCTTAAATGGATATTTTTCATATGATTTGACATCCAATTTGAAAACTCTCTCATCAGGCTAAGTGTTGGAAAATAGGCAAGTACATGGATTGGTCCTAAGCAATTCTCATCATAAATCTCTATTTCACTGCCTGGAATCAGGGTCGTTTTCTGATAGCGTAGTCCCCCTTGTTCCAGTTCCTTGAGTAAGCCTTGTTCTATCATTAATGCCATCTCTTCTATTACTTCTGGGGAATGACAATCGATAATCCCAATAATATCTAGCCCCTTTCTTGCACTAGCAGTCTCTAAAATATTTGCTAATGTTAACGTTTTACTGCCCGTAATTTTGACAGCACGTCCATTAAAAGTACGTCCAATATGAATATGTAAATCGGCATAGAACTCTTTCATCATTAAATTTCACTCCCTTTATTTTCTTCAAAATTCATGACACCCATCGGAGGGTTTTATGCCAACAAGATGTTGGTCACCCAGTCGTGTGTTACTGTTGCTGTCGCTTCGCTTTCGCACAATAAAAATCTGTTGCTGTCGCTTCGCTTTCGCACAATAAAAATCTGTTGAATTGAGATAAAAAAGAAAAACCTCACATTGCTGCAAGGGATCTCTTTGTTCATTATGATGGATGATTGTTATGCGTGCTATTATTTGTCTCAAAGGCACCCGAGCCCTGCGACGGAATTGAAGATGAATCATACGCGACTAATGTCACGTCAATTTTCTTTTCCAGTTCATTAATTTTTTCAAGCTGCTGTTGATTTAATTGTGCAAACTTAATCTCTTCCATTATCATCAAATCCTTTCATTCATAAAGTTCCCTGAGAAAGTGATATTTATGCATATCAATTACGTCGAAGTGTAATTGCGTCCGAAAGTATTCTGTAGATGAAAATGACTGATTATCAGTCATTTTCATGTTGTTGAAATACTATTATGTCAATGAAATCAAGGTGACAAATTAAAAAGTATAGCCCTTTTTAAAAACGAGGGGTTGATCTACGTTCCGACTGAGTGCTTTCCTGAGGGCGTCCGATGAGCCGCTTGGGGCAACAGGAGGTTGGTCACGAAGGCGTTATCACAGGACGTGATGCTTTTAGCCT
>NZ_JBXAPF010000054.1:0-22699 GCF_058803665.1 Lysinibacillus sp. GW821-FHT14F06 | reverse complement strand
ATGTGTAGAAATCTTAAGTTGACAGCTATGGGCTACTCGACTCCCGTGGGATAGCGAGACAGACGAGACCCTGCACGGAGTGTCAGCGTAGGAAGCGGCTCGTCGCTCGCCCACTGGAAAGCGAGTAGCCTGAACGGAAATCACCTTCATTTGACTTAGTAGTGTTCACAAAGAATCCCTTGACCATTTAGTTTTTCAACACTATGACTAGTGTTATCACTAGTTTGCTATTTTTGTATAAATGACCATCTATTGCTCACCGAAAGGATATCAGAATTTCTTATTTGAAAACCTTCATGTATTCCAACTTTTTACGAGAAAGGAGCACTTTATTGAGAAGTGTCAAAATAGAGAATGTCTCTAAGCAATTTGGTCAGGTGCATGGTGTAAAAAATTTAAGTCTTGATATTAAAGCTGGTGAGTTTTTTACATTTCTCGGTCCGAGCGGCTGTGGTAAAACAACCACCTTGAGAATGATTGCCGGCTTCTATTACCCAACAACGGGGAAAATTCTATTTGATAATCAGGATGTGACTCGGCTTCAGCCCAATAAACGGAATATCGGTATGGTGTTTCAAAACTATGCCCTTTTTCCCCATATGACGGTTGATGAAAATATAGCCTTTGGTTTACAGGTTAGAAGGCTTACCAAAAGCGAAATTAAACGAAAGGTTGATCGAATTCGAGGACTTGTACGTCTAGAGCCATATGGTACTCGAAAAATCAATGAGCTTTCAGGCGGGCAGCAACAAAGGGTCGCACTAGCAAGAGCACTTGTGATTGAGCCTGATATTTTATTACTTGATGAACCTTTATCGAATTTAGATGCAAAATTGCGTGAGGAAACTAGAATTGAAATAAAACGAATTCAAAGTGAGCTTGGTGTTACAACTATTTATGTGACGCATGATCAAATGGAAGCCATGGCCATGTCTGATCGCATTATGGTGATGGAAAATGGCTATATCAAGCAGATTGGTACCCCTCAGGAAGTTTATCATCGCCCTTTAAGTCGCTTCGTTGCAGATTTTATCGGGGAAACAAACTTAATCGAAGCAACTATTGATGCAATTGATGACGAGCATATACAAGCAAAAACAGAAAATGGACTTGTTCTCACTGGGCGAAGGTACCAAAGCTCTCTAACTTTATCGCATATGATTGGAGACAAAGTATTTATCTCTATTCGTCCAGAATCGATTCATCTTGATACAGGTGATAATACATTGACTGGTAAAATTTCTTTTGTTGAATTTACTGGAATTAGCGTGAATTATATTGTCGATTTTCATGAATTTTCGCTAAAAGTAATGATTGTTAATTCAAGCGATTCATTAAAAAAGATTGGTGAGGATATTACGTTAAATATTCCATATGATGCATTGTATTTTTTAGGAGAATAGGGGGAAATGACATGAACAAAACACCCATCAACTCTCCTAAAGAAAATATATGGTCACGAATTACGTATTCTAATTGGTTTGTATACATCCTCATTTCGCCAATATTTTTAGTATTGTTTGCCTATGTGGTTTATCCCTTCTATCAAACTTTTTTACAGAGTTTTTCAGGCGATGATCCATTTTTCTCCTATAAAAAATTTTTTGATCTAGCTAGTCCCGCCAATTTAGAAGCATTATGGACTAGTTTATATATTTCAGTCATTAGTGTTATAAGCTGTGCAATTGTCGGTGTGACAATGGCATTCTTTCTAGAACGTTATGATTTTCCAGGAAGACGACTGCTATCAATTTTAGTATTAGTACCTATGGCTCTTCCACCGTTAGTAGGTGTGTTGTCCTTTACATTTTTATATGGGGAAAGCGGTATCTTCCCACGCGCCCTCCAGCATTTATTTGGATTGGATCAGGTACCCTTTTCGTTAAAAGGAATTTGGGGAGTTATCGTAGTCCATACATTCACGATGTATACCTATTTCTACCTGACTGCCTCTGCGGCTATAAAGGGGCTGGATCCAGCTTTAGAGGAAGCAGCAACGAGTCTTGGCGCTGGACGTATCCGCATATGGACAAAGGTTATATTGCCTATGTTGACCCCCTCAATAGTGGCATCTTCATTATTAGTATTTATGATATCTATGGCATCCTACACGGCACCATTAATGTTTGGTGTAGAGCGTACAATGACAATGCAAATTTATTTATCTAGAACCAATGGTAATTTGGATATGGCGGCGACACAATCTATGATTCTATCCTTTGTGTCCATCTCTTTTCTGTTGCTGATGCGTTGGTATCAAAATCGCCGTAATTATCAAAATCTAAGCAAAGGCGTCAGTATCCATCGATCAGAAGTATCATCAAAGTGGATGAAAATAGCTGCTGCTACTGCATCATTCATCGGCACCTTAATTTTGATTTTACCCATATTAGTGCTAGTATTGATTTCATTTTCTGTGGATGGTGCATGGAAAACGCAAATTCTCCCAACAGAATTCACATTGAGTCATTATGTAGCACTGTTTACAGATGAACGCACATGGCGGCCAATTTGGAATTCCATACAAATGGGTATTGTTGCGACGATCAGTAATATAATTTTCGGGGTTGCAGCCGCCTATTCTATGGTACGATTAAACTTTAAAGGTAAAACATTACTTGATATATTAATTATGGTACCATGGGCATTACCAGGCACAGTTGTAGCTGTTAATTTAATTGCAGCTTTTAGTACCGAAAACGTCTTTGCTTTTAATCAGGTGCTTATTGGGACATTCTGGATCTTGCCATTAGCTTACTTTATTAGACATTTACCACTCGTCTTTCGCTCGACATCCGCTTCACTTGTGCAATTAGATCAGTCTATCGAAGAAGCATCACGAGGCTTAGGTGCCACTTGGTGGTATACGTTTAGACGTATCGTAGTACCGCTTACCTTTACTGGAATTCTTGCAGGTACATTATTAGCACTTGTCCAAAGCATTGGTGAGTTTGTAGCATCCATTCTTATTTATAGTACATCTACTATTCCACTGTCCGTCGCTATATTCCAAAAACTATATTCATTTAAATTTGGAACTGCCTGTGCATATGGTGTTTTACAAATCTGCTTAATTTTAATTGTACTGATTATTTCTGAGAAGTTATCTAAGGGCAGTGCTGGCTCGGCCATCTAACTGCTAATCTACTAGGAGGCAATGAACATGTTTGAAGATTTCCGCAACAAAACACAGCAAGAAGATGGGATGATTTTCCCTTCTAATATTTATCGCAAAATTGTCTTACAACCGGCCTATGATGAAGCAAAGAAAAACTTTTTAACAATCATGCTACAAATTAATATTGCGCACTTGAAAATGCTGGAAGAACAAGGACTCGTAAAAAATGAAGAAGCAAAACAGATTGGCGTCGCACTTAAAAAGCTAGATTTAAACTATTATCGTTTAGAGGATTACAGCCCAAGATATGAGGATTTATTCTTCCGTATCGAAAATAAATTAATAGAACTGGCTGGGGATGTTGCCGGAAATCTTCACATTGGCAGAAGTCGTAATGACATGGGCATTGCCATTTATCGCATGACATTAAGAAAAAAATTATTATTGCTTATGCGCGAATTATTGACATTACGTGATGATTTAATCGCGGCTGCAGAGGAGCATGTCGATACTATTATGATTGGCTATACACATACTCAACAGGCACAGCCAACAACCTTTGCACATTATTTAAAGGCTGTTATCGATCAACTAGACCGAGATTTCGAGCGTTTGCAGCATGTCTACAAAACAGTTAACCGCAGTAGTATGGGGGCAGCAGCACTAACAACGACAGGCTTCAACATTAGTCGAGAGCGCATGCGTGATTTATTGGCATTCGATGATATTATCGAAAATGCTTGGGATGCTGTTGCAGGTGCAGATTATATTGCTGAGGCAGCAAGCATTGTTCAGCTTGCAGCACTTAATCTTGGTCGCACATCGCAGGATTTTTTACTATGGGCAACTCAGGAATTTAATGCCTTTACACTAGCAAGCCCGTATGTACAAATTAGCTCCATCATGCCACAAAAACGTAATCCAGTTTCAATCGAGCATACACGTTCATTGCTCTCAGCGGTTGTTGGGGATGCTAGTACAGTATTACAAATGGTACATAATACACCGTTTGGAGATATCGTAGACACAGAAGATGATATGCAGCCCTATTTGTGGCGTGCTATTGATCGTTTACTAGGTATTTACAAACTTTTTGGTTCACTTGTTGTGACAATGAATGTGAACAAGAAAAAATTAAAAAATCGAGCAGAAAATAGCTTTGCTAACGTAACTGAGCTTGCTGATACCTTAGTACGGTCAGAGGGGATATCCTTCCGTCAGTCACACAGTATTGTCAGCAAATGCATAAAAGTACTACTTGCTCACGGTGAGGAATCTTTAGTAAGCCTTACATGGGGATTAGCAAATACACAATCTAAGTTAATTACAGGTAAACCGTTAAAGATTTCTGAAGAGGATTTTTATAACACTTTAAAACCTGAAACTTTTGTAGGTGTTCGTACATTGCCTGGTGGCCCAGCGCCAGAAACGATGAAGGCAGCGCTTGAAAAATCTAAGGTAAAGGCTAAAAATCTTTATGACTGGATTCATGTAAAGGAAACAAACATCATTGAAGCAGAAAAGCAATTGGCTGTAATTTTAGAGGGCTGGAATCAATGACGAAATGGCTCCTTATCGTTGATGGTGGTGCTACTAAGACAGCTTGTGCAGTCGTACACGCCGAATCCGGTGAAATTAAATATTCAAACTCAACCAAGGGATCTAATTATCAAGCTATTGGTACTGAATCGGCTACAGCAGTATTGCAGTCATTACTAGCAAATGTGTATGATTTTTTACAAAAACAAGAGGAGTCAAAAATTGCAGTGGCAACCTTTGCATTGTCTGGCATTGATTCTCCAAAAGATCATGAAATTGTATCAGCTATTGTTCATCAAGTCATCTCTTCTATCTTATTGCAAGTAGATACACTTATTATAGAAAATGATGCACAAGCTACTTTACTAGGAGTCACTGCTGAACAGGCAGGTGCTTTACTCATTGCAGGCACGGGTGCCATTGCGTATGCCTTTGATGGCTCTAGAATTGCACGCGCAGGTGGTTGGGGGCATCGTGCAGGGGATGAAGGCAGCGGCTATTGGTTAGGACAAGAAGTAATTCGTGCTATTTTTAAGATGGAGGATGGACGCGGGGAACCAACCATCTTAAAAAATGCAGTCTATCATTATTTACGCATTGAAGATGTTACGGAACTAGCTGCATGGCTGTTCCGTCCAACTTACACGAATGCACAGCTCGCAAAAATGGGTGCATTTTTGGCAGATGCAGTAACTAAAAAAGATTCTTGCGCCATTCAAATATCCATGCGTGCTGCCCATGAATTAGTGCTTTTAGCTTGTGCAGTATTGAAAAAAATTGGCTATAATGGCGGCACATTTAACCTTTATTGCAACGGTGGTGCTATTAAGCATAACCCAATCATTTTTAAAACCTTCTTACAGGAAATGAAATCCATGTATCCACAAATTGAGGTTTCCTTATGCCAGCATCAGCCTATTTATTACCTAATAGAGCGTACAAAAAGGGCCTATGACAATTTATAATGTCATAGGCTCTTTATATAGAAAAACACATTATACAATGTTAGAGCGCCATTTTTTTCAATCCATCTGTCGTAAAATATAAATAGCCGTCTTTTACAAATAAATCCTTCGTATCCTCTCTATTTAAAACTTGTTCTCCACTTCCGTCAGGACGAATTTTTGTTAAATATGCACCATGTGAATAATTGCTAAAATAGAGCCAGCCATCTGCATACACAATATATTGTGCTCGAGAGTTTGAAATGAGCTTTAACTTTCCTGATTTCAAATCCAGCATATATAGTTTATTATCATCAGTAACATTACTATAAAAAATTTGCTGTCCTACCTGAGCTGGAAAGTCTATATTATGAAAATAGTTATATATGGTGCTCGTCGCTTTCGGATAGTCCTCTGCGACCCATGTATGATCTTTTGCCATCGTTCGATCATCCGCTAAAAAGTATTGATAGCGTACCGCCCCTTTACGGTCAGGGACTGGGTCATTCCACGTTGTATCAAGGTGATACCATTGACCATCAAGCTTGACTAAGTTCCAAGCATGTCCTTCCTGTCCAACATAGCCCACTATATATTTCGTTTCTATACCTAGTTTTTGTAGCATTGAATGTGCTAACAATGCATATCCCTGACAAACACCACCATGCTCAGCCAGTACAGTATAAGCGCTATGTGGGCTTGAAGATGTTTGATCGGTATAAGCTGTGTTAGCAACGATAAAATCATTGACAGCCCTTACCTTCTCTAAATCATTTAAAGAACTTTTCTGAATAGAAGCGACTATGTCTTGAATATTTGTTTCTACATATGCGGCTTGATCTGGCGTCATCAAATAGCTTTGATTCCCATAAATTGTTGCCGTTTTTCTGCCATATTCAAAACGGATTGAATGTTTGCTAATATGTCCATATACATAATCGTCTCGCTTTATAGCATTGTCATAGGCTTCTTCCACAATCTGTTCAATGCGTTGTGTACTCCCTTTATATTGAATCTCAAAGGTTGGTGAAAAACTACTGTAGTAAGCATACATTGCATCAGCCATTTCCTTTGCATTTGTTACAACTAATTTTGCTTCAGGCTTTTGAGCAGCAGGAGCTGTGACAGCAACCCTAGCTTCTGGTTCCTCTTCTAGAGGTGCGGCTGTTTCAATGGAGGCATTCTCTGACAATTTGGCAGTGACATCTACGATTTTTTCCTTTGTTGAGAGCAGCATTGTTTCAATTTCATCATTATTTGCCCAAGTCATTACTTGTTGGACAACTGCCTTTCCAGCCGTATAAATTGGGTCAATAAATATAACGATTATTATGATAATGGCTAATTTTTTCCACAAAACCCTCACCTCCAACCATCTTTCTCTTTTCATTATATACAAAAAAAGCACAAAGAACTCACTTGAAAGTTCTTTTGTGCTTACATTTTATTTACTGATATTTAATTTTAAGAGGTTCTAATTTTTAACATCTATAGAATCCTAGTTAATTTTAAGTTTTTGTTCTTTCTTATTCATATTGTAAACTAAATGACTATCACTAATTCTTAAATCTGAAACAGATTGCTTTACAAGCACTTCCATTTTTAATGTCTTAAGATTTAGTTTTGTTAAATAGCCGCTATTGCTGTAGTCACTGAAGTACAAAAAGTTATCGGCACCAGTAATATAGAGAGCACGCTTATCAATAATTTTAGTCTTTTTACCACTTGCTAAATCAAGCTTATACAATTTATCATTATCTGCTGTGTTGCTAAAGTATAAAGTGTTCTTATCTTGATAGGCATAATGAATATTTTGCATATAGCTATATGTTGTACTTGTTGCGGCAGGATAATCTGATGTTATCCAAGTATGATCTTTTTTAAGTTGTGCATCTGTTACTAAAAAATAATCATATGAAGAAACACCTACTCGATTCGGTAATGGATCATTCCAAGTTGTATCTAAATGATACCATTTGCCATTCAACTTCACTAAGTTCCATGCATGGTCCTCATTGCCGTTAACATAGCCAACAACATACTTTGATTCGATTCCTACTTGTTCCAACATTTTATAAGCTGTTAACGTATAACCTTGACATACAGCCTGCCCTTCCATTAACAGCGCATATGCACTATGAGGACTAGCCTTTGTATTAGTACCATACTCGCTATTTGACACAATATAATCATTAATTGCCTTTACTTTTTCAAACTCTGTCATAGAAGGCTTAATAATTGTTTTTAATACTTGATCAATCTTCTTTTGTACAGCCACTTCATGTGTTTGGTTTGTGAAATATTTGATTTTAAATGTCACATTGCCAGCTGAATCCGCAGATATAGCAGTACTTTCCAAATGACCACTCGCATAGACGGCTTGCTTCTGTGCCTTTTCATAGGCTTCCATAAATTTATCTTTAAAATTAGTCATTGGACCACTATATGTAATTTTAATTTCTGGTGCGAAATTATTTAATTGCTTGACGATTTCTGCTGTGAATTGATCCCAAGTCGTTACTTTAGAGTTAGCTACTACATTATAAGCAATCATTGGGGAAGTATTCTCTGGATGAGTATCTGTTTTTTGAGCAAAGGCTGCTGTTGGACTTAACATCAATAAAGCCGCTCCACTTATCAACCATTTCTTCATAATAATCACCTTCCCATTTATGGTAATCTTCTTACTAATTAGCATAACAGAAAATGTAACTAGTAATCTATCGTACAAGTTCACTAACTATGACTTTTAACTAGAAAAACCATAAAATTACATAGGTGAAAATCCCCAACTTTTTCGAATTAGAACCGATATAAACTATATTTTTGCAAAAAATAAAAACCCACCTAAAACAGTGAGTTTAATGGGTGTTTTACCTTTTTTTAACGACTCTTTACAACTAAATTAACTGCTTCTTGAATAGCTTCATTCATTTTCTCGCCATCCCCTTCAGCATTTTGTACACATTCTAAAAGATTTGTACTTACAATCACTCCAACCGTACGATCTACTGCTGAACGTACTGCGGACAATTGGGTAATAACTGCCTTACAATCCTTTTCTTCCTCCATCATTTTCAAAATACCACGTAGCTGGCCTTCCATACGTTTAACACGGTTTTTTACTTGATCTGAATACTCCATCATTATTGTCCCTTCTTTCCATACTCGCTACGTTCTTGAGTAATAAATATTTTTTTACACATCTATTCAAACATAAACTTATTGATTATTCTCCCTTGGTTTTAAATAATTCATAAGCATTTTAGTAATAATTGTCCCTGCATTGGTTAGCTCATCATATTGTATAATTGTGTTTTTCTTTATACGTAACTGCCCAATCTCTACCTCAAAAATTGGACATTTTCTTTTAAGCGCTGCAACTAGCATATTTGTATCATACTCATAACGTGCTCCCTTTACACGTAGCAGCCATGGAAGCTCTTTTATAGAGATATACCTTAGGCCAGTTTGAGTATCCATTAGCTTTCTATGGTAGAGAAGCTCGAAAAACAAGCTTGTTGCACGATTTCCCCAGTAGGATAAGAGGGTGCCGTCCGATGAATGAAAATTACGTACCCCTAGCACAATTCCTTCAGAAAATACCTTTGTCATCGTTAACACCAATTTTACATCTTGCACTGTATGTTGATTGTGGGCACCAACTGTAATTACACCTTGAAACAGATTTTTTTGCGACCATATATAAGAAAATGCTGTTTTAAGTGCGCCGCCCTTTCCAATATTTTTCTCATGTTCTAACACTCGACAGCAATTAATGCTCTTCAACTCTTCGAAAATATTTGTATATTTATCATCGCTACCATCATTAACGATAATAACTTGTGAAATCGTTGTTGTTAAAAGCTGATGCACATATGTTATTAATGAAGATTGTGGATTAAATGCTGGAATAATGGCTGCAATATTTTTCATTATTTCTATCCTCCGGACGACCTTAAAATGAAACTTTGGCAGATGCACTTTCTAACAATTCTTTTTGAAATTCTCCCTTATATCACATAGTATCATGTAACGATGACAATTCAACTGATGAATCCCATTAAACATATCAATAATATAGATATTTTCCCGATATATGAAAAAAGAGGATGAAAGAGGTGAGGACAATCGTCAGGCAAAAGGAAATCCTACAAGATCAATGTAAGAAAGTAAGAGCATTATCCTTCCTAAAATTAGCTGAAAATTTACAGAACGCAAATGCATTTGCTATTTCGAAGCCAGCTCTATCTCTACATAAATCACTACTTGTATTAGAGGAAATTTTATATGAAATTTATAAGTTAGAAATGCACGCAGAGCCGAGGCTGAAAAGCATCCATTCTTTACTTAATCATCGTAATTTTGTCGCTAAAATACATCCGCGCCGTATTTATTTATTAATGAACCTTGTAAATAAAATGGCTTCCAGTCAAAGCAATGAGATTGTCGAGGCAAAGGCTGCAAAAATTGTGCTTGATTATATAAGTGATATTGTAGAGTGGTTTATTAAACGCTACGACCGAAGCTTCAAAGCCAAATTACCAAGTACAGGCTCTAGCTTTGAAGATTTAACATCCATTGTTAACGCCAATATACTACATCAAAATCAACAGTCAACAGAGGCCTATAAAAATTCAGCAGGCTGGTTTGAGATGGCAGCAAAACAGGGAAATCCAAGTGCCCAATATAATTTAGGAGTGCTTTATAATCACGGACGCGGAGTAAAAAAAGATTATACTCTAGCAAGAAAATGGTATGAGAGAGCAGCGGCGCAAAAAGATGCAAATGCTTTATACAGTTTAGGGGTACTTTATCATTTAGGACAGGGTGTCTCACAGGATTATGAGAAAGCAGCTTACTACTATAATGAGGCTGCAAATTTAGGAAATGCAGATGCTCAGTATAATTTAGGCGTTCTTTTTACTCAAGGACTAGGTGTATCTGTAGATTTTTTTGAGGCCGCAAAATGGTATATTACTGCAGCCAATCAAGGCAATACGAGCGCTCAAAATAATCTTGGATTTCTATATCATAATGGAACTGGTGTAGAGCAAAGCTATGAAGAAGCTATGACTTATTTTGAAATGGCCGCCTTAGCAGGTGATGCAAGTGCCCAGTATAATCTCGGCTATATGTATCTAAAAGGTCGTGGTATCACACAAAATTTCGAAGAGGCTGCTAGATGGTTCCACCTGGCAGCACTCCAAGACCATACCAATGCAGAGTTCCAATTAGCAATGCTCTATAACACCGGTCAAGGTATCGCTCAGGACCAAGTAGAGGCTATTAAGTGGTTTAAACTTGCGGCACATAGTGGACATACAAATGCTCAATATTGTCTCGGTCTGTTATATCAAAAGGAAAAAGATATGGCATTAGCCGAAAAATGGTTGCAGCTTGCTGCTAGCCATGGACATATAAGTGCAGGTTTTGAGCTTGGATGTATGTATGTATACTCGCTTGAGCAGCCTGACAAAGCGTTACCTTATTTTAAAAAAGCCGCAGAAAAGGGCTATGCTGATGCCCAGTATGAGCTTGGATTATTATATGTGAATGGATCTGGCGTCGCAGTAAATTATAATGAGGCAGTGAAATGGTGGAGAGCAGCGACAGATCAATCCCATATTAATGCAGAGTACCAATTAGGATTATTGTATGAACAGGGCTTAGGAATTGCACAAGATTTAGAGGAGGCGCGGCGTTGCTATCGTCTAGCAGCCATTCAAGGGCATTCAGGTGCCCAATACCAGCTTGGAAATTTATTTGATAAGGGAAAAGGGGTCAAACAGGATTATACTGAGGCAGCAAAATGGATTGAACAGGCTGCGGCACAAGGTCATGCCAAAGCACGATATCAATTAGCTCAAATGCATAGTCATGGGCAAGGTGTCCCTAAGGATTTTACTAAGGCCGCTCAACTGTATCGCCTGGCTGCTTATCAAGGTCATCATAAGGCCCAATTCCAGCTAGGTATGTTGTATAAAAAGGGGCAGGGTGTTGCTCAAGATTATAATGAAGCAACAAAATGGCTAAAGATGTCTCTCGAGAATATAAAAGAATAACCCTTTTAAACAATAATACCGTGTCACCTGCTAACCTATCCGTGACACGGTATTTGCCTTTAATTTTTCATTTCTTCTTTTTGCTGAATCATAAATGTTACAACGATAAATAATGCAAAGCTTATTAACAAGGTTGTCCCACCTACAATAAAGAAAATTAATGTAAATGTACTGCTAAAATTGAATGGATTTATATTATAAAACCACATGCCTAACGTTAAGCCAAAAACACCTAAAATCGCTGTCCAGCCATGTACAGTGACCAATTTTTGAGACTTCACTTTAAACGCTCGATAAAAAATTCCCCATGCAAACATACTTAGCCAGCCTACTAGTAAAACATGTGCATGTATTGGTCTAAATTGATAACTTCCTGAACCAGACATATGTGAGCCTAAATACGTTCCAAACAATGCAAAAATTGCAGCAAGACGTATTAAACGTAAACTCCATTTTTGTTCCATACGATTACCCCCCTAAGCTTTTTCAACTATCAGCAGTTTATCGTGGGAACATGAACTTTATATGAACTCCTTATTACAGTTTCGGTAAGCGGATATAAACTTTTGTACCGGAATGAATAACACTTTCCATCTGAACTGAACCCTCATGTAGCTCTGCGATTTGCTTTACAATGGCTAGCCCGAGCCCCGTCCCTTGCTTTGTTCTTGAAGCATCTACTCGATAAAAGCGATCATATACTTGTTGTAATTGATCCGCAGTCATCCCTATACCACTATCTTCGATTAGTACCTCAACATAGGTTGCTTGCTCCTGCAAACGAATATGAATTTCTCCATTCTCGACATTATATTTAATGGCATTAGTCAACAAATTATCCCAAACATTTTGCAACAGTCCTGCATCACCGTTATAAATAAGCGGCTCAAGCTGATAGGTTAACTGTACATTTGCCTCCTCAAGCTGCCACCGATATTTGCTAACTGTTTCCTTTAATTGATCATCTAAGCGATAAGGTTCTCTCCTTAACATTCTTGTAGACTGATCGAGTGAAGTAAGTAAAAGTAACTGCTTCGTTAATGTAGAAAGACGCTTTGTTTCCAGGTCAATAATCATTGCGTATTCCTGCCGATCCTGTTCTGTTAGCGAAGGATTCTTTAATAAATCTACATAGCCTTGAATATTTAGCAATGGTGACTGAAAATCATGCGATACATTACTAATAAACTCCTTACGTATGCGATCATTTTCTTGTAATTTTTCAGTCATGACATTAAAACTAATTGCCAGTTGTCCAATTTCATCTGCACGATCAATATCTAATAATGTATCAAATTTTTCATGGGCTAGTTGATGTGTGGCCTCAGTTAGCTGTGTGATCGGGCGAATTAAAGCTTTAGCAAATAATAGCATTGCTAATAAGCTAAGGACCGTCATTACTAAAATAAGTCCAGCTAGTATCGTATGGACCTCAGAGAATAATAATCGAATATCAGGTCTTATAAACAAGGCATAATGCTTATTTTCAATTGTAAATGGTACACCTATCGTATTAATAAGCTCATTCGCAAAAAAGCCTGTCACAAATGTCTCTTTAGGAAATTCACGCATACCATGATAGATTTCTCCGCCTATAACACGCTCAACAACCTTAGAAGACAATGTTTTATCTCGGTATTCACCACCAAAAAACTGCCCTTCAACACTATCTGTAACATAGATTTGATAGCCAATTTCGCCTAGGGTTGTTAAATATTTATCAAGATCCTCAGGCCTTGTGGTCTCAATATAGCTCGCAATTTCCCGCGCAATATTCACATTTTTAGCATCATTTTTTCCCTTTACAACTTGATGATAATAAGTGTTTGTCGCTAAGAAGCCTATACACAAGCTACCAATCATAACAAGCATCGTTGTAACAACGAACTTACTATATAATGTTTTCATCATGTAATAACCTCGATCTTATAACCAACACCACGCACTGTCGTAATCTCAACATCTGTTATATAGCGATGCAATCTTTCTCGAATGCGCTTCACATGCGTATTTAATGTTTGCTCATCACCTTCATAGTCATAGCCCCACACTTGTTCCATAATGAAACTACGTGTGAATACCTGATTTGGACGCGAAGCGAGTAATGCCAGTAGCTCAAATTCCTTTAATGGCAAAACCAGTGTATCTTCTTCAATGACAACCTCAAAGCTTCGGCGGTCAATGATTAGCTTCCCTACTTGAATAGTAATTTGATTTTTTTTATCTAATCTACGTAATATTGCCGCTACACGAAATAACAATTCCTTAGGTTCAAATGGCTTCACAACATAATCATCTGAGCCCGCTAAAAATCCTCGTTCCTTATCTTCAAGCTCTCCCTTTGCAGTTAATAGCAATACAGGAATATCGTAATCCTGGCTCAATTTCTCCGTAAGCGTAAAACCATCCATTCCAGGCATCATCACATCTACAATTGCTAAATCAGGTAAGCTCCCCCCAAGTAATTGTAGTGCCTGCTGTCCATTTTCTGCCTGTAATACCTGATAGCCCTCTCTCGTAAGATATATATTCACAAGCTGTAATATGTGCACATCGTCATCCACAACAAGAATTTTCATATAATTTGACCCTCCGTCCTTCCTTGCGCTCCTTAAAATTTATCATATGTTACTTTTTGGATACAAAAAAACTCGCTTATTTTTGCAGGTGTATAGCAAGATATTTGCAATACATTCCTGCAGCAGCGAGAAGTTTTTTAGAGTGCGAAGATAGAAATTAACAGTATAATAATTAGTGGTAATCCAATGACAATATACCCTCTTGGATTTGCTAGATTCATCGTCCAGCCTATGCCAAAGCGTTTCTCTACAAAAACAGAAGGGTCCTGTTTATTCATATAGATTAGTCCGCCTTTCCAAAAGCGATCATCATCTAGATCCATTACTTTAGAATCGATATTTTCTTCAAACTTCACACGCAACTGGCGTTTTTTCCATGCATAAGCAAGTAGTGAGCCTAGAATAATTACTAAATATAAAATAAATAACGGCAATAGTTTATTGCCCTCAGCTATCGAAGGATAGATATTGCTTAGCTGTAACACCGTGAATAGAATTGTTAGCGTATAGCTTACAAGCATAAGGCTCCAACTCATATATTTTCGACTTTTCAGTTGATCCTCTAACGACTCCGCCTTACGATTGACAGCTAATTTAATGGCTGAACGCTTTATAGAATCAACAATTCCCCACATCATACATTGCATCATCAGCATGATCAGTGGTAAAGATAAGGCTGTAAAATACGTTTTACTTCTCCAAGAGTCTGCCTCACCACTTGGTCCCCAATGAACAGCAATTTTATCTGGTATTTGCTCATAATGTAGCAAAGAAAAGATGATTAGAAAAATTGTTACACCTAAAGGTACTACATAAAATGGCCATGGAAGCATTTCATCTTTGCTACGTGCTGTTAAATCAACGGAGCGCACTTGCTTGATATGCAAGCCCCATTGCTCTTGCTTTTTGAGTTTTAAAACTTTGTGATGATTCATCCAATATAACCCCATACTTACCGCAATCATAGCAAAAAAGCACCCTAGTAGTAAATTCCCTTGTACGAAGATAGATTGTGCAAAAGAATAACCTACAATCATAATGATTAAAAATATAAGCCCACAAATCCCTACAATCTGTGCATAATGCTTTTTCATATTCCTTAATGTAGGATGTTTTACATTTTGCTCAGGTACAGTAACACCAAAGATAATCGTTTCTCGTACGATATAGGGAATAAAAACTTGTAAAACTAAATTTATGATGTAGATTGTGGTAAAAACACCAAGTAGCATTTCTTTATACCCCTTCTACTGATATTTGCAAATCCGCGAATACCTTTTTCATCATATGCTCAATCTGCTCTGCAGTTGCGCCGAGCACCATTCCTTCTGCCACAACAGGCTTTAAATTTTTTTCAATCAGCTGTAATTGTTCAGGTGTTAAGGCTCGTTCTTCCTCTGAACGAATAATAGCTCCTGATTTGGCTCTTATTGTGATAATTCCCTTTTCTTCTAGCTCATGATAGCTTTTATTGACCGTATGCATATTAACACCTAAATCAGCCGCTAAATTACGCACAGATGGCAAGGTATCACCAGGTTTCATTTCTCCTCTTGCAATCCCTTCAATAATTTGACGTGTTACCTGTTCATAAATGGGAACGTCAGATTGAGGCTCAATTTGAATATACATTTCAATCATCTCCATATTTGTTATATAAACAATATAACAAATATTTGATTGCTATGCATAAAGAAAAATTATAGAGAGCTTTTAACCGTCTCTATAAATTTTTGTACAAGTATGCTGTGCCTCTCATTCTTTCTTGTGCATATAGCAATTTTATGTTTAATATGAATATCCTTTACATAAACTCTTGCCAATTGGCCACTATCCACATGCTCGCGTACTGCTAGTGATGAAATAAAATTTGCACCATAGCCCGCCATAACAGAACGAATTGTTTCATTAATGCCATTGAATTGAAGAGCTATTTTTGGCGGTTTCACTTGATAGGTTTGACATAAAGAAAAAAGATGCTCCCTCATAGAGCTACCCTCCTCTCGCATTATAAAGGGTTCCTTCACCATATCAGCAAGTGCAATGGTTTGATTTGCATAGATGTGAGCAGGTGAAACGACAAACCATAATTCATCTTCAAAAAGCTCCTCCCATGCTATTTCTCCTGGTCTTTCTGAAATACCCCCACCATAAATGGCGATATCAGCTTTATAATGAATTAGCTGCTCAAAGGCATCTTTCGTATTGGTCGTTGTAATAACTAGATTCACATCTTCATGTGCTCCTTTAAAGGCAGCTGCCCATTTAGGGATTAGAAAGTTAGCAGGTAAGTAAGTTGCAACAATATGTATCGTACCAGCTTTAGCAAGTCGATAATCCTCGATAAAGGATTCAATGTGCTCTTCAAGCGAAATAAGGTTTCGGGCTTTTTCCGCTAATGCTTCTCCAAAATCAGTTAATACTACACCTCTTCCTTGCTGTTTGAATAATTGAACACCCATTTCGTGCTCAAATTTTTTTATTTGACTTGAGACGGCTGGTTGGCTAAAACAGAGTAATTCAGCAGCCTTTGTGAAGCTACCAGTTGTAGCAACTTGATAAAATAACTTCAATGCATGAATATTCATAGTTCACTCCACATTCATAATCTTAAGTTATGAATCAATAATAATAATATATTTTTATTATGATTCATTCTAACATACACTTAACTTGCAAGCTTGCAAGAGAAAATGTGGAAATGGAGAAGATTTAATGACCAATTCAACTGTTTGGAATCATGTAGATAAGTATTTTTTGGAAAAGCTATTACCAGTGGATAGAAAACTTGAAGCTGTATTACAGGCTAATAAAGCAGCAGGTATTCCAGAAATCGATGTCTCACCAACCCAAGGCATGCTGTTGTATTTATTGGCTAAAATGAAAGGGGCAAAGAACATTTTAGAAATCGGAACTTTAGGTGGATACAGTAGTATATGGTTAGCACGTGCCCTTCCAAAAGAAGGTAAAATCTATACACTTGAGATTAATCCAGAGTACGCTTCCCTAGCAAAGCAAAATATTGAGAATGTTGGTTATGAAAATAAAGTGGAAATTATCGTTGGTAAAGCCTTAGACACATTGCCTACCCTGAAAATTGCAGCTCCTGCTTTTGATTTCATTTTTATCGATGCAGACAAGCCTAATAATCCAGACTATTTGAAGTGGGCTTTAGAATTGGCTAACCCAGGAGCTGTGATTGTCGCTGATAATGTAGTGCGCAATGGTGATGTAATTGACGAAAAAAGTGATGATGAACGAGTACAAGGTATACGACATTTCATGGATTTATTAAAAGAAGAATCAAAAATTGAATCTACAGCTATACAAACTGTTGGTAATAAGGGCTATGATGGCTTTGTGCTAGCGATCGTTAAGTAATTAAAAAGAGATGTCTCATATATAGCTGAGACATCTCCCTAAAAAGCCATTCTTAATATTGCCTTCTTTTGCTTCCACATTGAAAAAAGATGTCCTACAAGCCCCCCATCTAAGCTTGCAAGACATGTTACACCCCATTTAAATCTCTTACCTTTTATAAGTAGACCCCTTTTTATTGCAAAAACGTGCTCATTTCGTTTAGAAAGGAACGGGGGAACAGACCCCGCTCATTTCAATAGTGGAATTGGGTGGACTGCATTCGAGTTCAGTCCACAATTATTTAGGAAAGTTGGATATGTTCGTTTAGTAGATTGCTTTTGATTAAGCTAGTTTTTCATAACCTGGAAGTGTCAAGAATTCGGCAAATTCATCCTGCTCAATTAAAGATTTAAACAGCTCAGCAGCTTCATCATAGCGACCACTGTTATAGGCTTGTTCCCCAACAGCCTCTTTAATTTTCACAAGCTCTTCTTCCAAGATTTCTAGTACGAATGCCAATGTAATGCCACGACCATCATCTAAAATACCTTTAGGATGGCGAATCCATTGCCATACTTGTGTACGAGAGATTTCCGCAGTTGCAGCATCTTCCATCAAGTTATTAATTGGTGCAGCTCCGTTTCCTCGTAACCATGAGGCAATATATTGAACTCCTACACTACAGTTTACACGAAGACCATCGAGTGTAATTGTACCTTCTGGAACAGCTACTAAATCTTCAGCAATAACATTTACATCTTCACGTTTTTTATGGATTTGGTTTGGCGTTGTCATAATTGCATCAAACTGTTCCATTGCCGTTGCAACCATACCTGGATGTGCAACCCAAGTACCGTCATGACCGTCTGTTGCCTCACGACGCTTATCCTCAGCAACTTTTGCAAATGCTACTGCATTCGCTTCATCGTCACCTTTAACTGGAATTTGTGCTGCCATTCCACCCATTGCAGGAGCATTACGTTTATGACATGTTTGGATACATAATGACGTATATGCCTTCATGAATGGTACTGTCATTGTTACTTGCCCACGGTCAGGTAAAATTACATCAGGCTGGTTACGTAGACGTTTGATATAGCTGAAAATATAATCCCAACGTCCACAATTTAATCCAGCTGAGTGTTCACGTAGTTCATATAAAATTTCATCCATTTCAAATGCAGCTAAGATTGTTTCTATTAAAACAGTAGCCTTAATTGTACCTTGTGGGATGCCAATATAATCTTGAGCAAACACAAAGACATCATTCCATAAGCGTGCCTCTAAATGGCTTTCAAGCTTTGGTAAATAGAAGTATGGACCAGTACCCTTTGCCAATGCATTTTTAGCATTGTGGAATAAATACAAGCCGAAGTCAAAGAAACTACCTGAAATCGGTTCTCCATCCACGAGTACATGCTTTTCTAGTAAATGAAGACCACGTGGACGAACTAATAACACTGCTGTTTGCTCATTTAATTTATACGTTTTTCCATTAGATGCTTGAGTAAACTCAATTGTTTTATTAATAGCATCACGCATATTAATTTGACCGCCAATCATGTTTTCCCATGTTGGAGATGATGCATCCTCAAAGCAAGCCATAAACATTTTTGCACCCGAGTTTAATGCATTTATAACCATTTTACGGTCTACGGGCCCTGTAATTTCAACACGGCGATCTTGCAAATCTGCTGGAAGTGGTGCAATTGTCCAATCTCCCTCACGAATATGCTTAGTTTCTGGTAAGAAGTCGAGTTTCTCACCTGCATCAAGTCGTTTTTGACGTTCTTGACGTGCTGCTAGCAATTCTTTACGTCGAGCATCAAATTTTTCGTGCAGGGCAAGAACAAACTCAAGGGCTTCTGGTGTTAAGATTTCTTTTGTTTGCTCATTTTGATCCCCAACAATTTTAAGCTTACCTGTTGTTGCTTGTTCCATTAGTAGTTTCCCCCACCTTTGTGATTTTAAGTTGAGTCGTCCCCCGCCTTAGGAGGAGCGGAGGAGACTAATCTATGATTATGAATTTAGGATATAAGCGTAATTAATTTAGAATTAAACAAATTGTTCTGTTTCAGTAGAGCCAGCCATTGCTGTTGTTGAAGAAGTACCACCAGAAATAACTTGAGAAACTTCATCAAAGTAACCAGTACCAACCTCACGTTGATGGCGTGTAGCTGTGTAACCTTTTGATTCAGATGCGAACTCAGCTTGTTGCAGCTTAGAGTATGCAGCCATACCATTATCTTTATAATCATGCGCAAGTTCGAACATAGAGTGGTTTAATGCATGGAAACCAGCTAATGTAACAAATTGGAATTTATAACCTAGTTTGCCAAGCTCACGTTGATACTCAGCGATTTCTTCTTCTGAAAGGTTAGCCTTCCAGTTGAATGAAGGTGAGCAATTATACGCAAGCATTTTCCCTGGGAATTCAGCATGAATAGCTGCTGCAAACTCACGTGCCTCGTCAAGAGATGGCTTAGATGTTTCACACCAAATTAAATCTGCATATGGAGCGTAAGCTAAACCACGTGCAATTGCTTGTTTAATACCTGGTTTTGTACGGAAGAAACCTTCTGGTGTACGTTCACCTGTAATAAATTCAGCATCGCGTGGATCAATATCAGATGTTACCATATCAGCTGCATCTGCATCTGTACGAGCGATTAAAATTGTATCTACACCCATTACATCTGTTGCAAGACGAGCAGCAACTAAGTTACGAACAGCATTTTGTGTTGGAAGTAAAACTTTACCACCTAAGTGACCACATTTTTTCTCAGAAGCTAATTGATCCTCTAAGTGAACACCAGCAGCTCCTGCTTCAATCATTCCTTTTACAAGTTCAAATACATTTAGAGGACCACCGAAGCCAGCCTCAGCATCTGCCACGATTGGAGCGAACCAATCGAATTGATCTACACGTCCTTCAGCATGATCGATTTGATCAGCACGTTGTAAAGCTTGGTTAATACGCTTTACTACTGCTGGTACAGAGTTCGCTGGATATAAAGATTGGTCAGGGTACATTTGACCAGAAAGGTTTGCATCAGCAGCTACTTGCCAGCCTGATAAGTAAATTGCTTGTAATCCTGCTTTTACTTGTTGTACAGCTTGATTACCAGTTAATGCACCTAATGCATTAATAAATGGTTCTTCATGTAGAGACTTCCAAAGTCGAACAGCACCCTTAGATGCTAAAGTTTGTTCAAGTACAACAGAACCCTGTAATTTAACAACCTCTTCAGCTGAATATGAGCGTTCAATACCTGCCCAACGTGGGTTCTCCGCCCATTCTTTCTCTAGTGCTTGAATTTTTTCTTGACGTGTTGACATATTGAAATTCCACCTTCCCCTTTGTATACAATTCACTCTGTTAAAAAACTTTTTAATTTGCTGTTCCATAACAGGTTTATTTGTTGTAAATTAATATATAACAGAACATCTGAATTTTCATTATTTTTAGATAAAAGACCAAATTTTAATGATAGAACCACTTTTTTTAACGACGAAATTTGGTAAACTGTTTACAAACAAGGGGGATATTCACAATGCATAATAAGTCTTTTTCTTTACCAAAAGATATTTCACAACAGTTTATTTCAATATTAAAGGACTGGATTCCAGCCTATTCTTCCATTGCAATTGCTGTCGAAAACTCCTATATTTATTTTCATTCTGGACATCAAAACATCAACTTGGAAGTGGGCCAACAAGTCCAACCCGGTAGCATTGCGGAGCAGGTGATACGGACAGGTAAACGGACAGATGCAATTTTAGATAATTCCCTATTTGAAGCACCCTATTATGGTATAGGCTATCCAATACACATTTTAGATGCACCTGCAGCACTTGTCGTAGTATTGCCTTCCGCCTTTACAGAAAAGAAATTAGAGCCATTTCAATTCTTAACAGGCAAACATGAGGAAGAATGGAATCCTGTGGCTATTGATAAGATATCTCATATTGAAAGCCTACAGAAGAAAACGTGGTTTTATGTGGAGGGAGATCAATTCAAAACTAGTATCACACTAAAGGAGCTACAAATGCGACTACCTTCGTTCTTTATTCGCATTCATAGATCCTATATTGTGAATATTTATTTCATAAAAAAAATGGCGCGAGATCTTACTTCTAATTTTATAATTACTTTAAAAGATGGAAGCGAGCTGCCCGTGAGTCAATCTTATTTAAATAATCTTCGAAATGCTTTAGAATTCTAAATTATAATAGGGGCATGTAACATTGATTTAAGCTGCGCCCTGTCAAGCAGACAGTGGAACTATTAAAATTACTCTTAAGCTGCTTCATTCAGAATTTCAATGGATTCTTGTCAATTAATTATTCTAGATAGCAATGGGACTCTTATAGAACTAAATACAATCTGTCTTAAAAGAGCATAAAGATGTAAATAGTATTTTATCTTTATTATGTTCACTCAGTCTGGTAACTTCACTTCCCATTTGTCTCAAATTTTTTGCTTTCATTGAAATAGGTATCACTATAACTATATGCTTGCACTGTCTCTTGATAGTTTGTCAGCAGACGTTCACCATTGTTACGCTCTTCAAATGTAAGCTTATAATTTTATTTCAACTAGATGTTCCATTAATCCATAAAAAAATACTCCCCATTAGGTAGATGGATTTTATCTGTCTATCTAATGAGGGGCATATCAATCAACTCAAATTTTGTATTACGATTAGAATTGCACAATTTTTGTTATCCCGATTTAGCAAATCTTTTCTGTAGAGAAAGCAAAGCATCAGGTACAGAAACTCCCATCTCTTTAGGTAGCGGGACCATTGCGATTTATTCCCTATTCAGTGGGCGTACAAATGCCTGCTGAATCAAGATAAAGTTCCTGGCGAAAGTCACGGATTTTGAAGAAGAGCTTTTCGAGAGAGCTCGAAACAACTCGAACGCAATTACGCTGGGGCGTAATTGATAAATGCCAATTTTCATATTATAATAAAAAAGAAAAAACCAGAGTAATGTACTCTGGTTTTACTATTGCCTAGCAATGTCCTACTCTCACAGGGGGAAGCCCCCAACTACCATCGGCGCTAAAGAGCTTAACTTCCGTGTTCG
>NZ_JBXAPF010000053.1:0-25116 GCF_058803665.1 Lysinibacillus sp. GW821-FHT14F06 | reverse complement strand
GGGTTTTTTCTTGTCCATAGCTAGAAGCTCTTTAGAACCCCTCGCATAGCAAGGGGTTTTCAAAAGATACAAAAAAAGCAACTTTCACATAACGTGAAAGCCGCCTTAACATGTACAATAAAAATAACTTGCGCATGTGTGATAGCTCTCCGAAACGTTTAGAATCGACAGTCTTACATTTCTTAAATGTAAAACCAGCACAGCATCGGAAACAACGATGCTCCACTTCGGCAAGCTCCCCTTTCATACATTTTCACAGGATTTGTTCATCCTCCAATGTACTACTTTTGAATCTTGCACCTCTATCATCACTTAAAATAGTGAGTGTATTTTATTAAACATTAGCATATGTCTAATCCTTTGACAATGTCTGTTGCTGAAAATAGGTATATATATGACTAGCAAGGTTAGCAGGCATCCCAGCTTCTTGTAATGCCAGTTCACTAGCTTCTCGAATTTTTTTTACAGAACCAAAGTGCTTTAATAATTGCTGTTTTCGCTTTGGACCGATGCCCTCAATTTGATCGAGAACAGACTGAATGGCATGCTTTTCATGCTGCTGACGTAGGAATGTAATGGCAAAGCGGTGTACTTCGTCCTGAATTCGTTGCAATAGATAGAACCCCTCACTTGTGCGCTTTAACGCAATGACTTCAGGTGGATCTCCAAATAAAAGCTGTGATGTATTATGCTTTTCATCCTTCGCTAAGCCAGCGATTGGAATGACCAGCCCAAGCTCATCTTCTAATACTTCTCGTGTAACTTCCATTTGTCCCTTCCCACCATCTATTAAAACTAAATCTGGTAGGGGTAATCCTTCCTTTAATACTCGTATGTAACGACGACGTATTACTTCCTGCATTGCCCCATAGTCATCGTGCTTTGCAGCTGTACGAGTTTTATACTTCCGATATTCTTTCTTTGCAGGCTTACCATCGATAAACACCACCATTGCAGATACAGCATCTGTTCCATGCATATGACTGTTATCAAAAGCCTCAATTCGTAGAGGTGTAGAAATTCCCATCGCTTCCCCCAGTGCCTCACATGCACCAATTGTTCGTTCTTCCTGACGTTCAATCAGCTGGAATTTAGCGGCTACTGCTATTTCCGCATTTTTTGTAGCGAGGTCAACAAGCTCTTTTTTTTGTCCGCGCTTTGGCGTCAATACCTTTACACCTAATAATTCTGTTAAAATCACAGCATCAATAGCCTGTGGGATAAAAATTTCCTTTGGCTTAATATGCTCTAGCTTTTCGTAGAATCGTCCAACAAATGTTAAAAATTCCTCCTCTGCTTCCTGATAAATCGGGAAAATAGAGACATCACGCTCAATCAGCTTACCTTGACGAACAAAGAATACTTGGACACACATCCAGCCTTTTTCTACTGCATAACCAAATACATCACGATTCGTCGTATCACTTGAGACAATTTTTTGCTTTTGCATAACTGTATCAATATGTGCAATCTGATCACGGAATTCTTTTGCACGTTCAAACTCTAAATTTTCAGCAGCGGCTAGCATTTTTACCTCTAGCTCCTTTTTGACTGCCTCCACACCACCATTTAAAAATTTGGTCATATCCTCAATCATATCCTGATAAATAGGAGCATCGATCTCCTTCACACAAGGTGCCATACATTGACCCATGTGATAATACAGACAAACCTTGGAAGGTAGTTGTACACATTTTCGAAGCGGATATAAGCGATCCAGCAGCTTTTTCGTTTCGCTTGCTGCATATGCATTAGGATAGGGTCCAAAATACTTTGCCTTATCCTTTTTCACTTTTCGTGTCGTGATGAGACGAGGATGTTTTTCATTCGTAATTTTTAAATACGGATACGTTTTATCGTCTGTCAACATAACATTGTACTTAGGATCATGGAGTTTTATTAGATTAAGCTCTAAAATCAACGCCTCAATATTAGAGGAGGTCACAATATAATCAAAATCTTCTATTTCACTTACAAGTCTTTGTGTTTTCCCCTCGTGTGTACCAGTAAAATACGAGCGTACTCGATTTTTTAGCACTTTTGCTTTTCCTACGTAAATAATAGTTCCTTGCCGATCCTTCATCAAATAGCAGCCAGGCTGATCGGGCAAAATATCAAGCTTTCGTTTTATTAAATCATTCATTGCAACCTGCCCTCCTTAAACATAGTGCCCGTCCGTTTTTATCTCAGAAAAAAAAACAGATAAAAAGCAAGATTAAAAATGTATCCCTTTATCTATTTTCGGAATAAGGTTCCCTACTAGCTTATTATATAACGAAAAAAAGCCAAGCACATCAAATGATGGCTCAGCTTTTCGTTTCTTACAAATTAAGCATGTTTTGCGATAAATGCTTCTAACGCTTCTTTAGGTTGGAAGCCAACAGTTTTGTCTACCAATTCACCATTTTTAAATAATAATAAAGATGGAATTGACATTATTTGGTATTGCGCTGCCGTACCTTGGTTGTTATCTACATCAACTTTTACAATTTTAGCTGCACTGCCAGCAGCATCCATTTCTTCAAGTACAGGTCCAATCATTTTACATGGTCCGCACCAAGCAGCCCAAAAGTCTACTAGCACTAACCCCTCTTTAATATCATCTTGGAAAGTTGCATCTGTTGCATGTACAATTGCCATTTGAAATCCTCCTTAAACTTACTATGCTTGTAGTATAGCATGGATAATTTCCCTTGAGCGAACAATCTGCCTGCAATGCATAATTTATGAAAAAACAAGTTGAAAAGAGTCGAAACAGCAAGAAATCACTATAATATTAGACTTAATTTGTATGATAACGACCTTTATAAACGTATGTTAACGTAATGAAGATATATATAGCTAATGTAATACCTGTTACAATTATTGAAGTTGTAAAAATAATACCAACCAAGATGGCACTTAACGCAATAATAGCAATCCACGTTGTGTAGGGGAACCATTTAACTACATAGGCACTTGTTTTTTCTGATTGTTTTTTACGTGATTTCAGATGCGCAATCGCAATGATTAACCAAATAAATAACACTGTATATCCAAGAGAACCCATTAGAAACTCAAAAGTCTTGCTTCCAGCATATAGAGAAATAATTACACCAACATATAAAGCTAACGTGCACATTAAAATCGCATACACTGGAACTTTTCTTTTCGATAAATGAGCAAAGATTTTTGGAACACGCCCGTCTACAGCCTGCGTATATAACACACGAGATGAGCCATAAAGCCCTGAATTCATTGAGGAAATAATCGCCAGTAAAACAACAGCGTTCATAATATGATCTGCACCTGGAATCCCAATCATTTTAAAAACCATCACAAAAGGACTTTCTGGCACACCATTTACTTCATTCCAAGGAATTAAGCTTACGATAATAAAGAATGGTAGTAAATAGAACGTCACAATACGGACTAATGTACTGCGTACAGCTTTTGGCACTACCTTTTCAGGATTCTTTGTTTCCGCTAATGTAATGCCAATAATTTCAGTGCCACCATATGAATAGATTACCACAAGCATCGCAGCAATTAATCCTATTGATCCGTTAGGGAAAAAGCCTCCATGCTCTGTTAAATTCGAAAAACCAACAGCTGTATGCTGCCCAAACGAAACAAGTAATAAAATTAAGCCTGCGATAATGAACACAACGATTACACAAATTTTAACTAAGGCTAACCAATATTCTGTTTCAGCAAATACTTTCACTGATAATAAATTAATCGCTGTAACTAAAACTGATACAGACAATGCTAGAATCCAAATTGGGTAATCCGGTAACCAATATTGAATAAAAATGGCCGCAACTACAGATTCTGCCGCAATATTTAAAACCCACATTTTCCAATAGATCCAATCTAAGAAATAAGCTGGGTACTTTCCTAATATCGATTGAACTAAATCTCTAAACGTTCTGGCTTCGCTATTTCGAACTGCCATTTCCGCTAAACCTTGCATAACAAATAAAAGAATAATACCACCTAATAAATAGGCGATAAGCACTGATGGTCCTGCCATATCAATGGCTGCACTACTTCCTTTAAATAATCCTGCACCAATGGCACCACCTAAAGCCATCATCGTAATATGTCGTGAGGACATTGTGCGTTTTAATGTCTGGTTGTCTTTTTCCATGTTCTTTCCTCCTAAAATAAAAAAACATATCGTCTATCCTTTCACCGTTAAATGAAAGAAGAGACGATATGCCATAAGCAAACCGCGGTACCACTCTAATTGATTCGATACGAACCCTACTTTAAAACCTTGTAACGAAGGTTAATCGTCAAACAAATAGAATAATCTGTCAATTCCATTTGTTTTACCACTCCTAGGCAAGTTCAAAGTCTTATTGGACTGCGTTGCACCACCCCGCAGCTCTCTCTACCAAATAATGGGCTTCTACTACTCCTAATCTTTGCGTTTCAAAACATTTTAATGATTATCCATCACTATAAGGGCTATTAATCATTATGTCAATATTTTATTTTGCGATAATTCTCAAAATAAAACATTATACAAAAAAACAGGGAGAATAAATTCCCCCTGTATCATTTACTATGCATTTACTTTTAATGCCTTGAATTCTTCAATTAGAAGAGGCACTACTTCGAATAAATCTCCTACGATACCATAATCTGCCACTTTGAAAATATTAGCCTCTGGATCTTTATTAATCGCAACGATAACTTTAGAATTTGACATACCTGCTAAGTGCTGGATTGCGCCAGAAATACCTGCAGCAATGTAAAGATCAGGTGTTACAACCTTGCCTGTTTGACCAATTTGAAGTGAATAATCACAGTATTCAGCATCACATGCACCACGTGACGCACCTACTGCACCACCAAGTAAATCTGCTAGCTGTTTTAATGGTTCAAAGCCTTCTTCTGATTTAACACCACGTCCACCTGCTACAACTACTTTTGCTTCTGAAAGATCAACACCTTCTGAAGATTTACGGACAACCTCTTTAATGATTGTGCGAAGGTTTGTAATATCTACCGTAATGGAAGATACGTCTCCTGATTTGCCTTCTACTTTTTCTAAAGGTGCAATATTATTTGGACGAATAGAAGTTAAAATAACACCGTCTTTTACTTTTATTTTTTCGAAAGCTTTACCAGAGTAAATTGGACGGATAAATACGATATCATCGCCAGCACCTTCAATTGAAGTGACATCAGATACTAGACCTGCCTGTAACTTACTTGCAATCTTCGGTGATAAATCTTTGCCATTAGCCGTATGACCAAATACAATTCCAGCTGGGTTTTCCTGCTCGATAACTGCTAATAACGCTTGACCATATCCATCAGATGTATATTGTTTTAAATGTGGATGCTCAACTGTTACAACACGGTCAGCCCCATATTCAAATAAAGAACCTGTTAAATCTGCTACAGCGTCCCCTAAAAGTACGCCAACAACCTCGCCTCCATCAGCGATTTGTTTTGCAGCTGCAATTGCTTCGAAAGAAACATTACGTAAGCTTCCTTCACGAATTTCACCTAATACTAATACTTTTTTTGACATAGTATATTCCCTCCGTTACCCTTTAAGATTCGATTGACATCATCAAATTTTTTAAACTACTTTTGCTTCTGTGTGAAGTAGATTTACCAGTTCTTTTACTTGTGCAGAAAGATCGCCTTCAAGAACACGTCCTGCTGCCTTTTGCGCTGGTAAGAAGATGTCTACAGTTTCAATCTTCACTTCTACATCATCTTCATCGATATCTAAATCATCTAATTCAAGTTCTGCAAGCGGTTTCTTCTTCGCTTTCATGATACCTGGTAAAGATGGGTAACGGGGCTCATTTAAACCTTGCTGAGCTGTTACTAATAGCGGTAAAGAGGACTCGATAACCTCTGAATCACCTTCGATATCGCGTACAATTTTCGCAGATGTTCCATCGATTTCAAGCTTTGTAATTGTTGTTACATAGTTAATGCCTAGTAAATCTGCAACACGTGGTCCTACTTGTCCTGAGCCACCATCTATCGCTACATTTCCTGTTAAAATCAAGTCAGCATCTTTATCTTTTAAATACTCTGCTAAGATAAAAGCAGCTGCATTTTGATCTAATTCATCTAAATCGTCTTCAGTGTTAATAAGTACCGCTTCGTCCGCTCCCATTGCAAGAGCTGTACGTAATTGCTTTTCTGCATCTTCGGCACCAATTGTTACTACTGTTACTTTACCGCCAGCAGCATCGCGAACTTGGATTGCCTCTTCAATGGCATATTCATCGTAAGGATTGATGATGAATTCAGCACCATCTTCTTGAATTTTACCACCAGACACAACGATTTTTTCTTCCGTGTCAAACGTACGTTTAATTAATGCAAAAATGTTCATATATCCATACCTCCTGGAACGTTTTTTAATTCTAAGTAAACTTATAAATATTATATATTTTCAGTTTGGATAACGTCGATAATACATTTGACAAGTGCTATCGACACTAATGGAAAATTATTTACCAGTAAACACAGGCTCTCGTTTTTCAATAAATGCTTGAATTCCTTCTTTAGCATCTTCTGTTATAAATACGGTACCGAACGATTCTGCCTCTGCTTCTATACCTTGGTAGAATGAAGCATGTTTCGCAAATTGCAAAGTTTGAATAGCTGCCTTTAAGGCGATTGGGCTCTTCTTCGCAATTTTCTTAGCAGTCTTTAACGTTTCCTCAAGCAATACTTCATCTGTATAAGCTCGATTCGCTAAACCCCATTGTACAGCTTCTGTCCCTGAAATTGGTTCACTTGTAAACAGCATTTCTGCAGCTTTTGCAACGCCAACATAACGTGGTAATCGTTGTGTGCCACCAAAGCCAGGAATTAAGCCTAATTGTAATTCAGGCAGTCCTAATTTTGCAGATTCTGTTACAAAGCGCAGATGACAGCTCATCGCAAGCTCCAGACCACCGCCAAGTGCAGCGCCGTGGATTGCAGCAATAACAGGTTTGGAGAATGATTCAACACGTTCAAATACTTGTTGACCATTGCTCGCCAGCTTTGTAAATTCTTCGCCAGATTCAACTTCTGTAAATTCCTTTATGTCTGCACCTGCTGAGAAGAAACGGCCTTCACCGTGAAGTACAAGGACACGTACTGTGTCATCGTTTTCTACAGCATCTAGTACTGCGTTGACTTCGGTAATGATTCCGCGAGATAATGCGTTTGCTGGTGGTCGTGCAATTGTAATAATTGCTACTCCATCTTCAACTTTCCAACTTAGAAATTCCATTTCTCCACATCCTTTTAAGCTTTAATGCCGTTCAGAATTAATTCCTGAACCTTTGGAACCTGTTCTATCAAATCATATCGATAGTCATTCATGACCCACGACGTAATGGTTTCATCAATTGTTCCAAATACCATTTGACGTGCCAAGCGTACATCCATCGTCTGATTGAACTCACCTGAAAGCATACCTTCGATTAAAATTTGATCAAGTAATTGTAAGTACTCTCTTAACACTGAATTAATTTTTAATCGTAAATCCTTATTCGATTGTCGTAGTTCTAATTGTGTGACGGTTGCTAGGTATCGATCTGTCGCTAGAACATTAAAATGATTTTCTATCATTCGTGAAAGTTTGTCTTTGGACGTACTTCCATTTTCTATTATATCTTGTAATGACTCAACAAAAACAGCCATTTTTTCATTAAAGACAGAAATTAAGATATCTTCTTTATTTTTAAAATATAAATAGATTGTTCCATCAGCCACCCCAGCCTGTTTAGCGATTTTCGATACTTGCGCTTGGTGATACCCATTCTCTGCTATAACGATGACAGCTGCATCAATAATTTGCTTATATTTCGGCTTATCTCGTTTCACTTATATATCACCACCTAAAAAAACTTACAGACGTCTACATACATGTTTTGACATGATGTAATCCTTATTTGGTAAATAGTAAGGATGTGACATGTTAATTTAAAAAAATATGAAAATATGAATGGTCATTCATTCATATTTTCATATTATATTTTACAACTTTGCTTGTCAATACTTTATGACGTATTTATTTTGCTTCTTTATTCGCTAATTTTGTTTTTTCTTCATCCACTAATGAGCGACGCAAAATTTTCCCAACAGCTGTTTTCGGAAGCTCCTCTCTAAATTCATAATAGCGTGGAACTTTGAATGCGGCTAGATGTTGGCGGCAATATTTATTTAATTCGTCTTCTGTTATCGAATATCCTTCTTTTAATACAATATAAGCTTTAACTGTTTCTCCGCGGTACGGATCTGGGATACCTGCAACGACACATTCTTGAATTTCCTCTCGCTCATATAATACTTCTTCCACCTCACGAGGATATATATTAAAACCACCTGCAATAATTAAATCTTTTTTACGATCCACTACATAGAAAAAGCCTTCTTCATCCATATACCCCAAATCCCCAGTTAAAAACCAGCCATCTGCAAACGTTGCTGCCGTATCTTCTGGTCGATTCCAATAGCCCTTCATCACCTGTGGACCTTTTACAGCAATCTCTCCAACCTCTCCAACTGGAAGCACATCTGTATCTCCTGTACGTAAAATAACCGCATCCGTGTTAGGCCAAGGTAAACCAATTGAGCCAATTTTACGTTTACCCCAAATAGGTGTTGAATGTGTTACAGGAGAAGTTTCTGTTAATCCATAACCTTCTACAAGCTTTCCGCCTGTGACTGCCTCAAATTTTTCTTGCACCTCAACTGGGAGTGATGCAGAGCCGCTTAAACAGGCTTTAATGGATGACAAATCATATTTTGTAATATCTGGATGATTTAAAAGACCAATATATAATGTTGGGGCGCCTGGAAATAGTGTCGGTTTTTGCTTATCAATGGTTTTTAATGCCGTTTCTGCATCGAACTTTGGTAATAGCACCATTTTGTTTTGCGTAAAAACAGATAATAGCATGACAGTGGTCATACCATAGACATGGAAGAACGGTAAAATGCCCATAATAGTTTCTTCCCCATGCACACATTTATACATCCATGCGTCACACATTGTTGTATTGGCAATTAAGTTTTTATGAGTCAGCATTACGCCTTTAGGATAGCCAGTTGTACCTCCTGTATATTGGAGCAAGGCAATGTCCTCCTCAAAATCAAAAGGAATATCCAGTATCTTGATTGGCGAAGAGCGCATAATTTCAGTAAATAGATGGTTTTGACCGCTATGTTCTACCTTCACACTAAAACCGTATTGCTTTTTTTGAATAAAAGGATAAACTATATTTTTTGGAAATGGTAAGTAATCTTTTATAGCTGTAACAATCACATTTTCAAGTGCCGTTTCCTTCATGATCTTCATGACACGTGGATATAAAATATCCATCACTAATATAACCTTTGCCCCTGAATCAGCCATTTGATATTGTAGCTCACGTTCAGTATAAAGTGGATTTGTTTGTACAACAACAGCCCCAGCATACATGGCACCGTAGTAAGCAATTACACTTGGTGGCGAATTTGGTAGCATTATTGCCACACGATCTCCCTTTTCTACACCAAGGGCCTGTAAATAGTTTGCAAATCTAAGCGCAGACTCATATAACTCTGTGTACGTCAAATCCTTCCCCATAAAATGAATTGCCACTTTGGATGGATTCTTTTTATAGGCACGTGTCAAAAACTCTTGCACCGGAATTTCCTCAAACGTTAAAGACGATGGTACTTCTTCAGGATAATTTGCTAGCCATGGTTTTGTTGTCATACGTCCTCTCCCCTTTGTCCCAAACTTTGTAAATTCTTATATTAATTATAATGAAAAAGAAATACAGTTTCAAACACAAAATAGAAAATAAATGCATTTTCGATTAATTATTATGCATTTCACAACATTTATATGACTGTGTTATATAGGGTTTTATATTGCAAGACCTTATGAATACTCATTCATTCTTTGTTTTTTTATGCAAACAAGTGAAGTAATATTTCTATATCTCAAAAATAAATTGTGAGGGGCCATTTTTTGAAAGACGAAAGATTATTGATAGATTTTAGTAGAATTTTGTGCACGAGTGATTTTGAGAGAATTTTTTTGATGGTGAAATTTTTGATTTTGTCGAAGATTGTATGGTAAGCGACACTGCCTGAGAGTGGGGTAGAATGCGAAATCAACTGAGCAGTTTTTGGTGCTACCCGAGCGATTTATCTCCTTACCTAAGCAAGTTTTCGTGCCTCCTGAGCGACTTCTTTCTTTGCCTGAGCAAATCTCGGTGCTACACGAGCGACTTCTTTCCTTTCTTGAGCAAATCTCGTGCTACCCGAGCGACTTCTTTCCTTGCCTGAGCAAATCTCGTGCTACCCGAGCGACTACTCTCCTTGCCTGAGCAAATCTCGGTGCTACCCGAGCGACTTCTTTCCTTGCCTGAGCAAATCTCGTGCTACCCGAGCGACTTCTTTCCTTGCCTGAGCAAATCTCGGTGCTACCTGAGCGATTTCTCTCCTTTCTTGAGCAGTCTCGAATAAATTTTCACATCCCTTAAGCAAGCTCTTTTAATCGTCCTTTAAATAATAAAATGTCTTATTGTTACATCCTTCCTTTTTCTTAGAAAATTCCTGTAGCATCCTTTTGGTAAGATGTCGATTTGATAATGCTAAAAAATTGCGTGCGGTTTGTGTATTAATTTTCTCATCAATCAGTAAACAAAAATCCTGCAATGCTTGATGATGAGCAAATTTGTCATACATTTTACAAATAGGGCAAAACCAACTATGCTTTTGTCGGATTACTTTTGATTGATTACAATGTCTGCAAAATATACCCTGTTGAAGAACTTAGGGATCAATATTGTAGTAGGTGCATAGTGGGGAAGTTTGAAAAGCACGATGATGCTTTAATAAGAGATTAGCTATTTGAGAATTTGGAATCGATCGTTTGAATTTATTTTCATTTAAATGTTGCCTAAGGAAGTAGGACAATTCACGCCTCATTAAAACTGGAAACTTTCCTTTTTCATAATAAATTTCAGCATTATTAAAAGGAAAAATTATAATCCCTGTCACTTCTATTTGCACCTTAAGTTGTTTAAATAAAGAGTTTAATCCAAAAATATATTCTTCGAGTTGAATTTCTGGGTGATTAAAAATATGTTTGTCACCCTTTTCTAATATACGGACCATTTGTCTTGGATGATGCTTCAATTCAATCCTCCCACGAATATTTTTACTTTCAATAACAATTACATCATAAGGAGTAATAACTACAACATCAAGCTGAATAGGAACAGGCTCAAACAAAGTAATATTATGCAAAACATAGATTTCCAGTGTCTGTGATAGCTTTTGCAATTCACTTATTATACATTGTTCTCCAAAATCGCCTGCTTCTAATTGCTGTAACTCTTGCGATACTTTTAAATGCAGTGGATGATTTGAATCCAACCGATGAACCAATGCACGTAATCCTGGTATCATTGGTGCTTGTTCAAATGGTTTTAATATCATGAAATTCTCCTTTCTTTTTGCCTAGACTATAGCAAGTTTTATCACCTTTGCAAATAGCTTTTTTTAAATTAAAAATTTAATCACCTTAAGTTTGAGTAAAAGATTAATATTAAGATAATCTGTGGATATTTGACTCAATACAGTTGATTTGATTTTTGGCTTGAGTGGTTCTCAACCTTACCCGAGCGATTTCATACTCTATCTGAGCGGTTCTCAACCTTACCCGAGCGGCTTCACTCTCTACCTGAGCGATTCTTGTCCTTGCCTGAGCGATTTCATACTCTACCTGAGCCGTTCTCAACCTTACCTGAGCAGCTTCACCCTCTACCTGAGCGATTTCACTCTCTACCTGAGCCGTTCTCGACCTTACCCGAGCGATTTCATACTCTACCCGAGTGGTTCTCAACCTTACCCGAGCGGCTTCACTCTCTACCTGAGCGATTCCTGACCTTACCTGAGCGGTTTCACTCTCTACCTGAGCGATTCTTGTCCTTGCCTGAGCGTTTTCATACACTACCTGAGCAGCTTCACCCTCTACCTGAGCGGTTCTCGACCTTACCTGAGCAGCTTCACTCTCTACCTGAGATTCTTTGAGCGATTTCACTCTCTACCTGAGCGGTTCTCAACCTTACCCGAGCAGCTTCACTCTCTATCTGAGCGATTTCACTCTCAAGACTGAGCAATTCTTTTCGCCTCTCTTAGACATAACAAAAACGCATCCTCACAATCAGGATGCGTTTTCTTGTTTAAAGGGTCATCATATAGTAGACACCGACTGCCAAAAATGCGATGCAGACAACGATTAGTATTTTTGCTAATTTTTCCATGTCATTACACTCCTATGCAATACTTGCCCCAATCACAAAAGATAGACCTACTGAAATGGTGAAGGAAATAAAGCCAACAGAGCGATTATCATTCGCAATTTCTTGATCTACATTAAAACGTGGAGTCATAAATTCAAATAAAAAATATGCCACAATCAGCAATGTAAAGCCAAAAAGACCCCAGCCAATCATTTCACTCAAAGTGCTATGTCGAGCAATGGAGTAACGGAAAATATTGCAAATCCCTAAAATTTTCCCTCCAGTTGCGAGTGCTACAGCAACATTGCCGTTTTTTATTTCTTCCCAATTTTTATATTTCGTAACGACTTCGAACAATGCCATCGAGACGACTAAACATAACACAACAACACTAAAGTATCCTGCCGTTTCGATAATCGGATATCGCCAAAAGCTAGAATTCAGCATTTTCTCCGTCCCCTTTACTGCTTATTTCAATTCCACAACCGTGACACCAAAGCCTCCCTCACCGGCTTCACCAAAACGGAAGGATTTTACACGCTTATGCTTTTTCAAATAGTTTTGAATCCCCTGACGCAGTGCACCTGTACCAACACCATGAATAATCGATACACGCCCATAATTGGCTAATAAGGCATCATCAATATACTTTTCTGTACGTAAAATAGCATCCTCAAAACGTTCACCACGTAAATCCAATTCTAATTTTACATGGCTATTGCGATTTTTAACTCCTGCAATACGTTGCACAGGCTCTTTTTCTGGCTTGATGTATTCTAGGTCACTATCCGAAATTTTCATTTTCAAAATGCCCATTTGCACAATCCATTCGGAATCGGACACTTTTTCCAGTAAAGTACCCCGTTGACCATAGCTTAACACCTTTACCTCGTCTTCGACAACTAGGTTTTGAGCGCGTGCCTTGACTTGTGCTGCTTTCTTTAGAACTTTATTATTATCGAGAGGTGTCGCCTCTTCCAAACGTTTACGAGCTTCTATAAGCTCATGCTCCTTCACGACCTGATCCGCATTTTTACGCATTTCACGCAATTCAGCTATGATTGATTCAGCTTCTCTCTTCGCCTCATCGACAATTTTACGAGCCTTTTCCTTTGCTTTTTTGTCAAGTGCCTCTTTACGCTCCTCATAAGCTTGTAGTTTTTCCTGCAGCTCTTTACGTAAGGATTCGGATTCCATCAGTAATTCATGAGATCGCTCTGCATCATCCTCAGATTGGCGACGTGTCTCCTCAAGTGAAGCAATCATTGACTCCACTTCATGACGGTCTGTACCTGTAAAGCCTTTCGCTCTATCTATTATTGACTCTGGTAGGCCAAGGCGACTTGAAATTTCAAATGCATTGGAGCGACCAGGAACACCGATAAGCAGACGATATGTTGGACTCAACGTTTCAATATCAAACTCCACACTTGCATTGGCAACGCCAGGACGATTATAACCATAAGCTTTTAGTTCTGGGTAGTGAGTCGTTGCCATTACACGAGCTCCTCGTCCATGTACTTCATCCAAAATAGAAATAGCAAGAGCTGCTCCCTCCTGAGGATCTGTTCCAGCTCCTAGTTCATCGAAGAGCACAAGTGACTCATGATCAAACTTTTGTAAAATGTCTACAATATTAACCATATGAGAGGAGAATGTTGATAGTGATTGCTCAATGGATTGTTCATCACCAATATCTGCAAATAGCTGCTTGAAGACCGCTAATTCTGAGCCATCAAGAGCAGGTACTGGTAAACCAGCCTGTGCCATCAATGTACATAATCCAACCGTTTTTAATGTTACTGTTTTACCACCAGTGTTTGGTCCTGTAATAACAATTGCCGTAATGTCTTTACCGAATTCAATATCATTGGCAACTGCTGTGTCAATCGGTAAAAGTGGATGACGTGCACGTACTAAGCGAATATAGCCATCGTTATTCATTTTTGGCATTGTGCATTTATTTGCTTGCCCATATTTCCCCTTTGCTAAAATAACATCTATTTCACCAAGTACTTTTACTAAGTTAAATAAATCAGGGGCTACTTCCTCTACCATAGCACTTAAAGCAAGTAAAATGCGTTCAATTTCAGCTTGCTCCTTCATTTTGAGTCGATGAATTTCATTATTTGCCTGCACAACCGAATCTGGCTCGATGAATAATGTTTGACCAGAAGATGATTGATCATGCACAATCCCACCATAGTGATGACGATACTCCTGTTTAACAGGAATAACAAAGCGATCATTACGAATCGTTACGAGTGCATCTGATAGCATTTTTGCGGCATTACTCCCACGAATAAGGCTCTCTAGCTTCGAGCGTACCTTAGCCTCCTCAGCTCGTAAGGACTGGCGTATGGAACGCAAAGTTTGGCTTGCTGAATCTAGCACTGAACCGTTGTCATCAATGCAATTGTTAATTTCATGCTGCAAGCCAGTTAAAACAGGCATTGCTTCCTTTTTAGTAATGAAATGAGGAATCTCAATCACTGCTTCTGATTCAATATCCTCAATGAAATTGCGAAGAATTCTGCTAGCTCGAATCGTACTTGAAACTTCCATCAATTCCATTGCTGAAAGCATACCACCGATTTGTGCACGTCTTGCAGCTGGGCGTACATCAAAAATCCCCCCCATTGGTACATTGCCTTTTACACGTAAAATGGAAAGCCCTTCATCCATTTCCTCTAATAATTGCACAACTTTTTCATAGTCTGTCTGTGGTACAAGCTCATCAATAGCTGTTTTTCCAATTGATGAAGTACAATATACAGCCACTTGCTGACGTACTTTATCATATTCTAGTGTTTTCAATGCGCGTTCTGCAATCACTGAGAACACCTCCTCAACCTATTTATTTCGTCGAATAAACGCCTCAAATTGTTCCTGCGTCCATGTATTCACAATCATATCTTTTTTCAACCATGCTCTATTTGCATAACGTACTCCAATATCCATAAAACGCAAATGAGCAATATCGTGGGCGTCTGTATTAATGGCTACAGGCACACCAGCTGCCATGGCCATTTCTAAATGCTCTACACATAAATCAAGACGATATGGATTGGCATTTAACTCTAAAATTTTACCATATTCCTTCGCCCAAGCAATTAATTGCTCCATATCAGGATTATAACCCTGACGATCTTCAATAATGCGACCTGTAGGATGCGCAATCATATGCACATACGGATTTTGCATCGCTGTTAGTAAACGTGTCATTATTTTTTCCTGGGACTGTGTAAAGCTAGAGTGGATAGATGCAATTACAAAATCTAACTCTTTTAATACTTCATCGTCAAAATCAAGAGACCCATCTGGCAAAATATCCATTTCTGTCCCTGCATATAAATGAAATTCCGAATGTGCTTTATTAAATGCATCTATTTCAGCACGCTGCTTTACTAAACGCTCAGGCGTTAAACCATTTGCTACTTTTAAAAATTGCGAATGATCTGTAATAACGCTATATAGATAGCCTCGTGAGATTAAAGCCTCGCCCATTTCTGCCACAGAATAGGCTCCATCTGACCAAGTCGTATGCATATGCAAATCTGCCTTGATATCCTCTAGTTTTACTAAGGTTTGAATATCACCTGTTTTGTCAAACTCTGTTGTACCTGTACGTAGGCTTGGAGGGATAAACGGTAAATCAAAATGGGCAAAAAATGCTGCTTCATCTGTAAAGGTCAATACGGTGCCTTCTGCCTGCTCAACGCCATATTCACTTATCTTCTCACCACGTGCTTTAGCAATTTGACGCATACGAACATTATGATCTTTTGAGCCTGTAAAATGATGTAAGGCTGTTGCATATTCTGCATCCTTTACTAAACGGAAATCCACACTTACTGGCTCGTCTAAATCTAATATGACAGAAATTTTTGTATCACCAGCTGCTACCACTTCTTGTATAGAAAGCTCATGCAACAGTTGTTCACGAACAGCCTCAACTGCCTCAGTCACAACGATAAAATCAATATCCTTACTTGTTTCTGCAGCTCGACGGAAGCTTCCAGCAACTGAAAAACGTTCTACTTCCTTCATACTACCTAGAAGTGCTTCTATTTGTAAAACAACAGGCTCTAACTGCCAAATTGGTAAACGCTCTGAACGATTTGCTAAATTAGCAAGCTCCTTTAATATTTTTTCTTCCGTTTTCGCCGCAAAGCCAGCCAGTTCACGAACTTTACATGCCTCACATGCAGCCTTTAGACTTTCTGCCGAATCAATTCCTAACTCCTGATGAAGCTTGGCTATTTTTTTACCACCTAATCCAGGTAATTTTAATAATGGTAGCAAGCCCTTAGGAACAATTTCCTCTAATTCTTTTAAAAGACTGGACTGTCCAGTTGTTAATAAATCCTCAATGACAGCAGCAGTTCCTTTACCAATTCCTTTTAGCTTCGTTACATCCTCCATCTCACTTAATGAGCGTTCATCCCCTTCAAGGGCCGCAGCCGCTTTTCGAAAGGCTGATACTTTAAATGGATTTTCCCCCTGTAATTCCATATATAATGCGATTTTTTCAAGTGTGCGAATAATTGTTTTTTTGTTCAACAGAAGTTCCTCCTATCGTAAAAACACTTCTCTCACAGCCGAGAGAAGTGCAAAGTTTACTATTGCATATAAATATACCACCAGTTTTGGAACATCTTTGTAATAATCGGTGTATGCTCCAAAATAAGACCACTTAACAGTGACTTCGACATTAACCCTTGAATAAAATCAACTGGCAATAAGGCAAGAATGTATAGCAAAATAAACATAATTAAATAGTTTTCAATCATGCCAAACAATGCTCCTAGCCAACGATTTAATGTGTTTAACACTGGTAAATACGCTATAAAATCAAAAATCGACGCAATAATTTGCAAGGAAATTTTCACAGCGAAGAAAATAACAGCGAAGGCAATGACACGATAAAATGTGCTGTCTAAATCCAGACTATCTATGACTACGCCAAGACTACCTGAATCCGTTACACCAGGATACGGAATCCAAAACACAAATTTTTGTGCTAATGGCTTATAATAAATATACGCAACAATGAGGGCAACTATAAAGCTGGCGATATGCATCATCTGAACGATGAAACCTCGTTTTGCACCAGTAATAATTCCAGCTAATAGCACCGCCAATATGATTAAATCTAGCATTCACTTCAACCCTTTAATTTTTTCAATTCTTCTTCTAGTCGCTCCATCTGCTCTTTTAATAGTAAATAATCGTGAACAGTATTTACTGCTGTTAGAACAGCAAGTTTTGTGCTATCAAGTGAGGGGTTATGTAAATTCATTTCGCGCATACGGTCATCAACAATTGAAGCGACAAGTCGCATATGTCCAATGGATTCAGAGCCGACCATTTTATAAGTGTGACCATATATTTCCACGGAAATTTTATTCTTTTCTTGATTTTCCATAGTCGCACCCTCCTTTTTTAAATCTTTATGTTCACGATTTTATTAGTTGTGAACAGCATTACACAAAAAAGCTATTTATTATCATACCATGAAAGGTATAAAATTGTGAACAATGAGGACAGAAAGGGTCGATTAAATGTCAAATATTGTGCTATTAATATCAACAAATATACAAAAAGAGGTGATGAGCTTCTATGCAAGCCATTATGTCGAGCGAAAGGCACCTGGTATTATCTTTGCTGCAAAGCTTCCAGATACAGCAATCACCATGTATAAATCAGGTAAATTAATGTTTCAAGGTGGAGGAGCTGAACGGGAAGCTGCTCGCTGGGGCAGTAGCATCCCTACCCCACCAAAAGCTTCAGCCATTGGTGCAAAGGGAGATGTTTTGCCGGATGGCTTTGCTACAATGTCAGTACTTGGCTCAGATGAAACTGGCACTGGCGATTACTTCGGACCGATAACCGTAGCAGCTGTTTATGTCCCCTCAACAAAAATTGAGCTTGTAAATGAGCTTGGGGTAAAGGATTCAAAAATGCTAACAGATGACTATATGCGTAAAATAGCACCAGATTTACGTGCAGCCTGTGTCCATAGCGTGTTGGTGCTGCGGAATGAGAAATACAATGATTTACAGGCAAAGGGCTATTCACAGGGAAAAATGAAGGCAATGATGCACAATAAAGCACTTAAAAACACTCTAGTAAAAATGGCACCAGATAAACCACAGCATATTTTAATTGATCAGTTTGCTGAACGAGGTGTGTATTATAATTACTTAAAGAATGAGCGAGAAATCGTTCGAGAGAATGTACTTTTTTCAACAAAAGCTGAGCAATTGCATGTTTCAGTCGCAACGGCCTCCATATTAGCTCGTGCGGCTTTCTTAAAGGAAATGGATCGGCTAAGTAAGCTTGCTGGAATGGAATTATTAAAGGGAGCTTCTGCAAAAGTAGATGCTTTAGCAGCACGTATATGGCGAGGTCAGGGTGAGGATTTTCTACGCTCCATTACGAAATGGCATTTTGCCAATACCGAAAAAGCAAGAAAAATGATTTAAAGGAAGTAGTTTGAGCGACTCGATTTCACGACTAATCGGGTCGTTCAAATTATGGAGTGCTTTGTTTGAGCGGACAGAGAATCATTTATGACACTTTATTGATATATTTGATATTTTCTTTGCTTAGTCAAGTCTATTTTACTGTAGCTCATCAATAAAATTTATGTAACAGAAAAATGTTGGGCTTTCATATTAGTAATATAATGATGAATGAGCCGATTTATCTGTGTGATGACATTCTAGGCATCTCCACTTGATAGATAATCATTGTATTTGTCCTAGCTGGCAATTTATATAGATTACACCATTTTTAATAGCCCTATTTTATCCAAATTATGGAGAGAGGGAGTATCTCTATGATTTAAGATCTGTACTAACAAAGCACTTATTCATATTGATTTTTCGAGCGAAGCAACCTCCTTTTTGATCAACTTCTCAACGCCTTCAAGCAGAGCACCCACTTTCGTTAAATTACCCCCCAAATAAAAAAAGACTGCCCCGCAAGACAGTCTTCCTAAATAATATTAACGTACTTCTGTACCTTCAATTGTTGCAATAGCTTTTAGTACCTTATTATGTGCAGATACAACTTCTTCATCTGTTAAAGTACGCTCTGGATCAAGGTAAGTGAGTGAGAATGCAACAGATTTTTTACCTGGCTCCATTTTTTCACCTTCGTAAACATCAAATACACGGATGTCTTTCAATAATTTTACGCCAGCTGAGCGGATAACTGTGATGACCTCCCCTGCAGTTGTAGTGCGATTCATGATTAGAGCGATATCACGAGACATTGCTGGGAAACGAGGCACTGATGTGTAGGCAAGTGGTTCCTCTTGTGTAGTGGCATTTAATAATGCTACTAAATTCATTTCCATAACATATGTGTCTTTAACCCCCCACGCTTTTTGCTCTGCAGGATGTAAACCGCCAATAATGCCAACTTGCTCACCATCTAAAAGAATGCTAGCCGTACGACCTGGATGTAAGCCATCGACTTGTGCTTCCACAAATGAAAGGCGCTCCTCTAAACCTATCTTACCAATAACCCCCTCAACAATACCTTTTAAGACAAAGAAGTCAACTGCTTTTTTCTCACCTTGCCAAGCATGATCTAGCCATTTTCCTGTTAAAACCGCTGCCACATGCTCCTCCTCAGATGGCTGCCCTTCTTCTAATTGACCAAGGAACACAGAACCAACTTCATAAAGTGCAACACTCTCAGCTTGACGAGCTACATTATAAGCAGCTGCTTCAATTAAATGAGGAATTAGGCTCTGACGTAATGTTGAACGTTCTTCACTCATAGGCATTAGTAAGCGAGTAACTGGCTCAGCCTTTAATGCGAAACGCTGTGACAATGCCTCAGATGTTAATGAATAAGTTACAGCCTGGTAAAGTCCTGCTCCCTCCATAAAATTTCGAACTACACGACGATTTGCTTGATATGGTGTTAAACTACCTACTTGAGTAGCACCCTCTGGTAATGTCATTGGAATTTCATCATAACCAAATAAACGAGCAATTTCCTCAACAATATCCTCTTCAATTTTAATATCCTGACGACGAGTTGGTGCATCAATTATTAACAAGCCGTTCGCTGCCTCTACACCGAATTTCAGACGTTCTAAAATAGAAAGCATATCTTCTAAAGAAATTTTCATTCCTAATCGCTCATTAATAAAGTCTGGCGATACAACAACACGAGCTGGTGTTTTATCCAGTTCATCCACAAGGCATGTGCCTTCTAACACTTCTCCACCAGCAAGTTCAGCTAATAATGCTGCCGCTCGTTCTGCTGCTGGTAAAACGCGGTTAGGGTCTACGCCCTTTTCGAAACGAGCAGAAGCATCTGAGCGCAAGCCGAGACGACGTGAAGTTTGGCGTACAGTTAAGCCATCGAAATAAGCAGATTCAATAACAACTGTTGTAGTAGACTCTGTTACCTCAGAATTTGCGCCTCCCATTACACCTGCGATAGCTACTGGCTCTTTACCATTAGTAATCACTAAATCAGTCGCTTTTAATGTACGCTCTTGGTCATCTAAAGTTGTAATTTGTTCACCCTCTGTCGCTTTACGTACAACGATTTCACCTGTTGCAAGGCTATCGTAATCAAAGGCATGAAGCGGTTGACCGTATTCCATTAAGATATAGTTCGTTACATCAACAACATTATTGTGCGGACGTACACCCGCAGCCATTAAACGATTTTGTAGCCACATTGGTGATTCTGCGATTTTTACATTTTTCACAACTTTAGCTACGTACATTGGGTTTGCTTGTAAATCTTCTACTCGAAGCTTTAATTTGTCTTCCGCTTTTTCAGTAGATGTGTTGTAGGCGATTTCTGGATACTTTACTTCTTCCGAAAGAATTGCACCAACTTCGTATGCTACACCCAGCATTGACAGTGCATCTGAACGATTTGGTGTTAAACCGAGCTCTAGTACTGTGTCTCGTAAACCTAAAATAGCAAGGACATCTGAACCAATTTCAGCATCAGCAGGAAGTACATAAATTCCTTCAGAATATGCTTTAGGAACAAGCTTCCCTTCGATTCCTAGCTCTTGTAATGAACAAATCATACCATTTGATTCATGTCCACGTAGTTTCGCTTTTTTAATTTTAATGCCGCCTGGTAAATGTGCACCTGGGCGAGCCACAATAACCTTTTGTCCCGCATCAACGTTTGGCGCACCACAAATAATTTGTTGTGGCTCAGCTTCACCAACATCCACTTGGCAAATATTTAATTTATCCGCTTCAGGGTGTTTTTCTTTTGAAACGACATAGCCCACTACAACTTTATCCATTCCGTTAGCGCGATCAATTACCGCATCTACCTCAATTCCAGAGCGCGTAATTTTTTCCGCTAACTGCTCAGGCACTAAATCCTGTGTATTTACATAATCTTTTAACCATTCTAATGAAACTAACATTTTTTAATCCCCCTTACGCCTCTGTTCGCTCGAATTGTGATAAGAAACGTGTGTCACTTGTATAGAAATGACGAATATCGTCGACACCATATTTCAACATTGCGATACGTTCTGCACCGATACCAAATGCAAAGCCTGAAACTTTCTTCGGATCATAGCCAGCCATTTCAAGCACATTTGGATGTACCATACCAGCACCTAAAATTTCAATCCAGCCTGTACGTTTACAAACGTTACAGCCTGAACCACCACATTTAAAGCAAGAGATATCCATTTCAACAGATGGCTCTGTAAATGGGAAGAAGCTTGGACGTAAGCGAATTTCGCGATCAGCACCAAACATTTTTTTTGCTAAAGTATCTAAAGTACCTTTAAGGTCACTCATGCGAATATTTTCGCCAATCACTAACCCTTCGATTTGCATGAATTGGTGTGAGTGTGTAGCATCATCATTATCACGACGGAATACTTTTCCTGGACAAATAATGCGAATGGTTTCGCCTTTTTTCTCTTCCATTGTGCGAGCCTGCACTGGAGATGTATGTGTACGTAATAATATTTCCTCGGAAATATAGAACGAATCCTGCATATCACGAGCAGGATGGCCCTTTGGTAAGTTCAGTGCTTCAAAGTTATAATAATCCTTCTCCACTTCAGGACCTTCTGCGATTTCATAGCCCATTCCAATAAATAAATCTTCAATTTCTTCAATAACACGTGTCAAAGGATGGCGATTTCCTACTTTAATTTCTCGGCCTGGTAAAGTGACATCAATCGACTCACTTGCTAATTTTTCAGCAATAGCTGCTTCCTCTAGCACAGTTGCCTTTTCTTCTAAAACAGCTGTTACCTTTTCACGAACTGTATTCACTAAGGCACCCATTTTAGGGCGTTCCTCTGCTGATAATTTCCCCATGCCCTTTAATAAATCTGTGATAGGTCCTTTTTTTCCTAGGTATGCTACACGCACATCATTTAATTCTTTTAAATTTGCTGCTGCTTCAATTTTAGCAAGTGCTTCTTGCTCTAACTGCTTTAATTGCTCTTCCATGTGAATATCCTCCTTGTTCAAATCAATTTCGTCTTGGCGTCATTGCAGCTATCGCTATAGGTAATCAATTCGTCCAGATTTTGAATTGTGCCCATGCCTGTAGATAATGTTTCACTTCCGCTACGAAATAAATGCCAGCTTTTTAATGGCATAAAAAAACTCGCCCTTAAAAAAGGGACGAGGACATATTCGCGGTACCACCCTAGTTATTGCAGGGCAAACGCCAAGCAATCACTTCATTGACATAACGACTAGATTAAAGCCGGCATACCTTTACAGCATTTTGCTGGTCCCGGTAGCTGCTCGCAGGATGAATTCAAAATTGCATTGGTTCGGCGCTGGCTCTCAATCTTCGGCCCTCGCTCCCTGTCGTCCATTCACAATCTTTACTACTTCCTGGTCAAAACATTTTCATATTCAAGTTTACAATCAATATCAATTATGCCTGGGCATAATTGCGTCCGGAATCGGCTTTGTGCTTAGGCCTGCGTGATGCAGGTCAGTTAGCCGTTATCGCATGGATGCGATGATTTTAGGCTAACATCCTTTAAGAACTCCTTTTCGATTCCGTGACATCTGCCGGAGGCTTTGGGCCAACATGATGTTGGTCACTCAGTCATTGCCACAGGATGTGGCGTTCTTAGTCTGAGTTCCTCTATTTCAGCAGGTGTTTTGATACCCTCTGAAAAGTAACTTAAATTCGCATTCATCTCACTACCTATAGAGGTGGGAGATTTCAGCTGAAATAAGTTAAAAGTGATTATACAATACTATACTCATGCAAATCAAGGGGCATCTCCCCATTATTAAGGATATTAATGATTCGAAAGTAGTCAGAACCCTTTATTATGACAATGCATCCGCCGATTTCAGCAATCTAACCTTCACTTCTGCTGTCTATCCATCTCTTCGATAGTTCGATCCGTTATTTTGATACTTCTATCCGTTTATTTAGCAAAACCATATAATACAATACCTGTTGCTACTGCTACATTTAATGATTCAGCTTGTCCAAAAATAGGAATCATAATATTTTGATCAGTCATAGCAAGCAATTGTGGATGGATTCCGCTGCCTTCATTGCCCATCATGATGGCAAACGCACCTGTATGCTGGATATCGTTATAGACTACCGCATCTTCATCTAAAGCCGTTCCAAACACAGGTACACCATTTTCTTGTAGGTGCTCTATCCAGTCCTCCAAATCGCCACGAAGCACTGGAATATGAAAATGTGAGCCCTGTGCAGAACGAAGTGTTTTAGGATTATATATATCTGCACTGCCTTTGCCTAGTATAACTGCATCCAAGCCCGCAGCATCAGCTGTACGAATCATCGTTCCTATATTTCCAGGATCTTGTACAGCATCAATCAGCAATACCTTCCGCCATGAAGCCATTACATCTTCCACTAGTAAAGGCTGCTTACAAACTGCAAATACACCTTGTGAGGTTTCCGTTTCAGCAAATTCCTTCGCAACTGCCGCAGTTACTTCAATGCTGGCAATATCGTCAATCGGCCAAAGCATTGGTAAATCTACACCTTCACGCACAATAAGTTGCAATACTCGCTCCTTATTTTTTAATGCTTCCTCTACTAAATGGAACCCTTCTACGATAAATTCTCCAGAACGTTCACGCTCTTTACGTGTCGTCGCTAGCTTTTTCCAGTATTTCACTAATGCATTTTGCGTAGATTCAATTCTTTTCATCGTACCTCGTACCGCCCTTTTCCTATTTACTGATTATTATTATACAGTAGAAAATAACAATTTACATAGTCGTGGAAAAACTGTTTAAGTAAAGATAGCTTTTATTTTTTAGTAACAAAATTATAAAACTACATGTTATAATCTACATTATTTCGTATACTGACTATAAAAAACTTTTAGGATGAATAAAATGAAAAAACATATACACGTAGTGGGTGCAATTATAGAAAATGACAAGGATGAAATCTTTTGTGCATTACGAAATCCTCAAATGGTACTCGCTAACTATTGGGAATTTCCTGGCGGTAAAATAGAAGCAGGGGAATCGTCAAAGCAGGCATTAGCTCGTGAAATATTAGAGGAATTTAATTGTTCTATAGAGGTGAACGAAAAAGTAGAAGATACCACTTATGAATATCATAAATTCACTGTGCGCTTAGAGACATTTAAAGCCTCGATAATTAGCGGAGAACCGATTGCTTTAGAACATACTGAAATCAGATGGGTAGCTCGACACCAGCTTTTAGATTTAAGTTTCGCTCCAGCAGACATCCCATCCATAAAAAAATTACTGGCAGAAAAACAATCGAGTAGGAGGGAGTGATTAACTCCCGACCTCTCACACCACCGTACGTACGGTTCCGTATACGGCGGTTCAAT
>NZ_JBXAPF010000052.1:0-26037 GCF_058803665.1 Lysinibacillus sp. GW821-FHT14F06 | reverse complement strand
CTCGTTCACTAGCATAAGTTAGCTACTAAAAACTTTATTGATTACGTTTTGCTTGTTCAGTTTTCAAGGTTCATTTTCGCTGATTATTTTCAGCGACTTTATTATCTTAACTTGTATTCAACAAGAAGTCAACAACTTTTTTCTAAAATCTTTTTATCAAGTCGTCCTTCTTGTTAAGGACAAGTAATAATATATAATATAGCAATTTAAAAATCAAGCATTTTTTGAAAAAAACTTAAAAATCTTTTTCTCATCGATAACAAACAAAAGAATTCCCATTATAACAATTAATCCGCCAATCAATTGTGTGACTATCAAATACTCTTTAAAAATCAGAAGGGCTAATAGAGCTGCACCAATTGGTTCAAATAATATCGCAACCGAAACTACATTAGTACTAACGTATTTGATAGACCAATTAAATAGAGTATGACCAAATAAATTAGGAACTATTGCTAATAAAATAAACCATACCCAATCCATTAAAGGATACGGACCAAAAGATTCGCCTTTAATAAGAACATAAATAAATAATGTAATTGTACTAACAACATAAACTAGCATCGTGTAAGTCACAAGGGATAATCTTTTACGTACATCCTGGCCAAATAAAAAATAGGCTGTAACGAGTGCACATGCAATAAGAGCTAGCATATCTCCATAAAATGCCGTACCACTAAGCTTAAAATCGCCCCAACTGATTAAAACACTACCAATAATAGCGATAGCACCTGCAAAAATGGTTTTCATCGTAATTTTCTCTTTAAAGAAAAAATATGTACCAACGAACGCAAACAAAGGCTGTAATGTAACCAGTACTGTAGAGCTTGCGACAGATGTGTAATTTAGTGATTCAAACCACAAAATAAAATGGAACGCTAGGAATATGCCCGCAATAGAGGAGAATAACCAATCTCTTCTTGATAATTGTTGTATCTCTTTTGTATATTTCAAAAAAAACAACGGAGCCATAATTAAAACCGAAAATAACATGCGATAAAATGCGATAATACCCGCTTCTGCATTTGCTAATTTTACAAAAATAGCTGACAAGGATACAGAAATAACACCAATAAAAATTGGGATGTATGGATGTATTTTAGGTTTCTCCATAAAACCTCACCTCCATTAAAAAAATACTTATACTTCCATACTTTCGTGATGTACAATACAAAAATGTAATGTACATATAATAATGACAGCTTGCATATCTCTTAGCAATACGAAATAACTGTGGAGGGTTGCGTATGGAAATATTATTAGGAAATATGATTACATATGAAGTTGGCATAAAATTAGTGATTGCAGCCACATTAAGTTTAGTCATAGGTATTGAAAGGGAATTAAAAAAGAAACCCGTAGGATTAAAAACAAGCTTGGTCATTGCAACATTTAGTTGTCTATTAACCATTATTTCAATTGAAACTGCGTACTCCACGCCGCCAAGGTCTGACATTAATATCACAATGGATCCTCTTCGCTTGGCAGCTCAGGTAGTCAGTGGCATTGGATTTCTTGGAGCAGGTGTAATTTTAAGACGTGGAAACGATAGTATCTCAGGTTTAACAACTGCTGCAATGATTTGGGGAGCTGCCGGGATTGGTATTGCTGTTGGTGCAGGATTCTATATGGACGCAACATTAGCTGTTATTATTATTGTTTTCGGAATCGAGGTTTTATCGCCTTTCCTAATGAAAATAGGACCAAAACGAATTCGTATGCGAGAAGTATCATTGAAGGTTCAGATTTACAATCTGATCTGAAAACGGAAGCCTTTTTACAATTTCTAAAAGAGAACAATATTATTATTGAGAACATTCGCATTAAAGATATTCCAAATAACGGGAATGTCTTACATGAATTAGATTTACGACTATCATTAATCGTCTCTGATAACCTACTGTCATTTTACCGTTCATTGCGTGCCTTATCTTATATTGAAAAAATTGAAATGGAAATTTTAAACTAGTTGGAGGATTCTACAATGGCAGAAATATTAAAACTATTAAAAGACGGAAACAAACCCTCCCTTTTGGCTGCAGGTGTAAATGCATTCTTAGGATTAATTAAGGGCATTGCATTTTTCTTTACTGGTAATGTCGCCATGTTTGCTGAAATGATGCACTCACTAGGTGATGCAGCAAATCAATTTTTTGTGTACATTGGTTCTGCTCTTTCAAAAAAGGCACCAACAAAACAGTTCCCTAGTGGCTTTGGTCGAATAGTCAATTTGGTTTGTCTTTTTGCAGTAATTATTGTGGCCATTCTTTCTTATGAAACTGTTAAAGAGGGCTGGCATCATTTTATCCATCCTTCGGGTGAATCTAAAGGAATGCTCATAGCACTTGGTGTACTTTTTATCGGGATTGTGTTAGAAGGAGCTGTTCTTGCCAAAGCTGCTGCAGAGATTTTGCATGAGGCAGGACAGGAGAAAGCAGGTATCTCGACCATTCCTAAAGCTTTTGCCTATTTAAATCGAGCGAAGCCAGCGACAAAATTAGTATTTATGGAAGACTTAGTAGCTACAGGTGGTAACATCTTGGCTTTCGGTGCTATTTTAATTGCACATTATACAGGTTGGGCAAATATTGAAGGGCTTGTTTCAATGATTATCGGCTGTATGATGTTTTATGTAGTAGCTAAGGTATTCCTTGATAATGCACGTGGAGTGATTGGTGAAACAGATGAAGAAATGCTGAACCATATTGCTCATTTAGTTTTGGATGATCCAAACATTCAAGATATTGTCCGTTTAGAAGTTATAAAAGAAGGCGAATTTTTACATGTAGAATTAGTTGCTGAAGCAGATCCTAACTTATCATTAGCTTTTTTAGACGATGTACGTGATCATTTAACAGAAGTAATTTTAAGTCAGAAGGGTGTATCGAAAGTAGCTATATTATTTGATGAGGATGATGGGAAACTAGAATGGAAACATATTGGTAATAGACCTGTTAACTCAACTTTTGAACAATAACTCTCTATCCACTAAATAAACAAGAAACAGCCAATTGCCATATTTCAGGCAGTTGGCTGTTTTTTATACTGACTTTAGGTGACTTCGTTTTATTACTTCTTCATTTAAGCAGTCTGGTAACTCTTCATTACTAACAAAAACATGATTAGTAATCATAAACGTTAATAACATTTTTAATGCGATAATCTTTTTTACACCTTGCTGTTGAATAACAATTTTTGAGAATTTTATTGTAGCTGAACGATTGGCTAAAGCATATTCCTCTGCATTAGTTATTTCTCTTCCATCTGTATGGCATCCTAAAACAAAGTTACCAGCATAAGAATCTTTTAATACATTAGGATGCATCGATTCATAATGGACCTCTGCAATTGAATCTTCAACATTCATCAATTGATGGGCTACCAAATAATGCTTAAAAGCACCTTTTAAATCAATTGCAATAGCTGTATCTTCTAAGATTGTCCGATAATAAACTAAAACAATCTCAGCATCACCCAAATAAGGCTTCACTTCTGCAATAATTTCACCAGAAGGACGGACAAATAATTGTACAATTGCTTTATTTACACCATCTGTAAAGATAATATTCGTTTGACCAAAGCGTAAACTTTTGAAAAATATACTTTGATCAACGATGTATCCTGCAACTATTTGGTCATTTTCAATTTGCAGTGATTTCGCTTCAATTCCCAATACTTCTACACAATTTTGCATTTTATAAACATGTTGCTGAAATGGCGTTTCAATATAACATAATGTGACAATTCGGTCTTCAAGCAATTGTTTCAACATTTGCTCCCTCTCCAATCTATATTTAATATTGTATTTATTTTAATAAACCCAGTTGAACAAATTCTGAACAATCCTACATTAAGTACGTAAATACGACAACAAATCTACTATTTTAAATAGATTTTTTTATAACAAAATACTGTCATTTACACTAACCTGATACAATTAAGTGAAAAATATCCCGAAAATAAACACGAAATATTCAGAAATAAAATAATAACTTAATATAATCATTACCTTTCTCACATTAATTTTATCAATTCAAGTATTTTTCCTTTTATGTATCGGTCTATTTAATTATATTGTAGGTCAAAAGAAACTTCTACGACAAATTTCAACACTTTGGGTTAAGTTTCCTTAACCTTTGCACAAAAAAATATGAGACTACAACAGTAGCCTCATATCTAGGTCAATATTAAAGAGAATTTTGTAAAATCGTACGAACATCTTCCTCTTGTAATTTATTAAAATTGCCAAATGGTCCATTTTGCATAGCATGCTCAACAATTTGATTGAATTTTGCATCATCAATATCATAATCTGCAAGGCGATTTGGTGCTCCTAGTGATGTCCAGAATGCCGATAAACGGTCGATTCCCTCATAGGCAACCTCTTCTGACGTCTTTCCTGTCGCATCCACTCCAAATACTCGAATTGCCATACCTGCAAAACGCTCAGGATTTACTTTTACACTTAAACGCATCCAGTGTGGCTGTAAAATAGCTAACCCACCAGCATGTGGAATATCGTACACGGCAGATACAGCATGCTCAATATTATGAGATGCCCAATCGCCTCGGGAACCAATTGATAAGAAGCCATTTAATCCAATTGTTCCTGCCAATAAAATCGTTTCACGTAACTTGAAATTCTCTAGGTCTTGTAATAAATTAGGTGCCGTAGTAATGACTGTTCGCAATACACCTTCACACATTTCGTCTGTAATCGGTGTATTTGTCGTATTATGGAAATATTGTTCAAAGACATGTGACATCATATCCACTATTCCGTAAATGGTATGATTTTTTGGTACTGTCACTGTATAAGTAGGATTTAAGATAGAGAATTTTGGAAAAACAGCAGGGCTGCCCCAGCTTAATTTTTCTTCTGTAGCTGCGTTTGTAATAACTGAGCCTGAATTCATTTCAGAACCAGTAGCAGCCAGTGTTAAAACTGTTCCAAGAGGTAGAGCTTCCTCTACAAGTATTTTACGCTTCACAATATCCCATGCGTCGCCATCATATTTAGCACCAGCAACTATTAATTTTGAACAGTCAATAACTGAACCGCCCCCAACTGCTAGAACAAGATCGATTGTTTCTTTCTTACAAATTTCAATACCAAGTCTTGCAGTTTCTACACGTGGATTCGGCTCAACATCACTTAACTCAAATATTATTTTATTCGCTTCTCGCAATTTTTCGATGACAGCGTTGTACACTCCATTTTTCTTAATGCTGCCTCCTCCATATACAACTAATACCTTCTTTCCAAACTGCGCCAACTCTTTCGGTAACTTCTCCAGTGCATCTTCACCAAAATGCAATTTCACTGGATTATAAAATGTAAATGAATCCATTCAATTCGCCCCTTTCTACTTGGATTTTCTCATATTTATGTTGAAGAAAGCAAAGAATTAAGATTGCTTAAACACGAATCATGTAAGCATTATAAATAGTAAGAATTTTCTCTGGAACTGATATACCAATTTCCGATAATTTCTCCTGTATCCTCTCATAATACTTTATACAATCCTGTTTTTTGTTTTGCCCAATTAAAAATTCTAATAGCAGAAACATATAGTCTTCGTTAAACTCATCTAGCTCTAGCATCTTTTGTAAACAGTTTAATTTTAGCAACGAATTAACGGAATCCGTAGTACTAATATACATTTCAAGCACATGTAAAACCCCTTGTTTTAAGCGCAGCTGGGTTTGAATAGCCCAAGGGTACTCCTCCTCTGCTAAAAAATCACCTTCATAGCAATTTAATAGCCTCTGGATGGATATTTCATCATGTCTTTTCTGCTCTAACAAATGAATCAGTTTATCATAGTCACTAGCAATCTTCACATTTAATTGATAATGGTTATTGACCAATTGAATTGGATCTTGAATGCCGTTTTCCTTAAAAAGCTTCCTTAGTTGGTAAATAGACGTATGTAAATTACTTGCTGCCTTCTCAAATTCTAAATCAGGCCAGAGCTCCTCTATTATGACAACATTTAACATAGGCTTTTTTTGATAAAACCATAAATATAAAAATAGTTCCCGTACTTTCCTCGTACGCCACTTCATAACCTCATGTTGTGCATTTTGTAAATAAAAGCTTCCAAATGTATGTGCATATAAGAGATGCTCTTTCTCCTCTGTTATTACATTTTCTTGTAATTGCAACTTCTGCTGTGCTTTCACCAACGCCTTAATAAGTCGTTTCTCATGAACAGGTTTTAACAAATAGTCAGTTGCTTCTATATCAAATGCATCCACAGCAAATTGTGCATGTGCTGTTACAAATATTATTTGAATAGATGGATTCCTTTTTAATTGTTTCGCTACCTGTAAACCATGCACATCAATCATCTCTATATCTAAAAAAACAACATCAATCAATTCTTTTTTAAGAAATTCCAGTGCATCATTTGCATTTGTAAATGCCCCTCTAATAGAAATCTGAAACTGTGTAAGTCGATTTAATTTGAAACGTAAAACCTCAATAGCCATTTTTTCATCATCTATGATGATAATATTCATACTCCATCACCCTCCGGCAAAAGTATTAAAATAGTTGTCCCCTTTCCTTCTTCACTATATAAACGAAGACTCGCATTTTTCATTAATTTAAATTTTTTTAGTGGATTTGTAAAACCAATGCGTGAGCTTTCTTCATTCATTAATTGCTGCAACTTTTTAGCGGGTATACCGACTCCATTATCATAAATTTTAATGCGAACAAATTGTCCCTCCCGCTGGACACTTACCTCAATTGTACCGCCCTCCGGCTTTTTGGAAATACCATGAAAAACGGCATTTTCTACTAAAGGTTGTAGCGATAATGCTGGAATCATCAGTTGTATGGATTCATCAATATCATATTTGATAGTTAAACGATCACCAAACCGCATTTTTTCAATATAAAGATATGCCTTTACAAGCTCTATTTCTTCTTCTATCAATACCATACTGTTACGATTGTGCACATTGAGCTTAGCGCGGAAGTATGTTGCTAAGGAGTATAATGCCTCCCTTGTATTATCCATATCAGTATAGCTCAAACCAATAATTGTATTGAGTGTATTATAGACAAAATGAGGTGTCACTTGTGAATATAAATGATTCATCTCAACCTCAATTGCATCTACTGATGATTGTCGAACAGCTAATAATGATTCGATTCGTAAAAGCAATTCATCAGTGGCTACAGGCTTTTGTAAATAATCATTGGCTCCTACCTGCAAGGTTAGCACTAAATCAGAATGCTTCATAATAGCAGTTAAAACAATGATTGGAAGTTCTAACATATCATAATGCTTGCGTACCTGCTTACATAATTCATAGCCCGACATTCCCTCCATCATTAAATCAACTAGCATACAATCCACTTGATTCACTTTGATATAATCGACAGCATCAAATCCATTATCCACACCAATTACTGTATAACCCTTTAAAGCTAATACATCTGCTAACACCTTTATATTGATATGATCATCATCTACAACAAGTATTTTTTTATCATTACCTTTATGAATTAACGGTAGCTCAAGCTGTAGTATTTCTGATGGCGTTTGTGCAATGATTGCAAGTGAATTTTCCTCACCAGCTTGATCCTTTGCGGCAAGCGGCATTGTGAATGTAAAAGTAGTTCCTTCACCAAAAGTACTTTTTACATAAATTTCACCATTTAATTTATCTACAATATTTTTTGCAATGCTCAATCCTAATCCAAGACCATCCTTATGGTGATTATTTTTTACCCGATAAAATGCATTAAAGATACGTTCTAAATCCTGAGCAGGAATGCCTTTTCCTGTATCGCTTACTTCGATAATCATATGTTTCTGCTGTTGATAAGCCGTTACAGTAATGTCGCCAATTTCGGTATGCTGGATAGCATTGTGTAACAAATTGTACAATATTTGTTTAAAGCGTAATTCATCTGTCAGCATGGGTGGCAATGTCATATCTACTTCAACGAGTAATCGTACGTAACTATTAGTAGGCATCACACTATGTATTTCTGTAACTACATCATTTATAATGCTTATCGGTACAATACGAGGCGAAACCCGTAGTTCACCTGACATATGATTTGATGAGAATAATAAATCTTCCACTAAATGTCCTAGGCGCTGCGTTATATTATGAATTAATATTACTTGCTCTTGTTGAGTCCGTTTTAATGGCCCTTGTCCACCCTCCATTAATAATTTTGATAGATTTAAAATGCCATTTAAAGGTGTACGTAATTCATGGGAGGTTTTCAGTAAAAATTCATCCTTCATATGATTATGTGTTCGCAATTCTTCTGTTATAGCTTCTAGTTTCATAAAAGTGGTATTGGCACGATAGTTTAATAATGAGGAAAAACCTACTAATACACATAAGAAAAGCACTAACTCACTATAATCAACTGGTATTTCTATTAAAAAATTAATGATAATTAGAAACGCATAGCAACAAGTCGCTACAAAGACCATTAATACATAATAAGCTCCCTCTAAATTCCGCAAAATAATACGAATTAAAATCATTGTGATATAGATAACTCCTGGTGAAATCAAGGCTATATATGTGATTTGCCGAGCGACTATAGCTTGTTCATTCACATCACTTTTGTCGAGGTTAAAAGGATTATAAATGCCATAGATAAAAAAAACAAAACCTAGAAAAACAACAAATGTATAAACCACTTTTTTCTTTACCACTTGTGGATACATAGTATATAGAAAAAGTGTCAGACACATATTCACGAGTGGGACGATGCCGAGTTGTAAACGTAGCTGATTATTAATCAATTCTATGGGAACAATTTGAAAGAAAATTTTCATATTAATAAAGGACAAATAAAAACCCATTAGTATCATAAACAGCCCAAGATACAATTCTTCCTTCCGTTTGCGATTTTGTCCGTAGCTAATCAGATAGATGAAACCAAAGACAATATGCCCCAGACTTGCTACTATATCATTCAATTTTTTTTGATCATAAAAATTCTGTATATTTTCCCTTGTTCCAAATTCAACGGGATACATAATTCCTGAAGTTGGATACTGATTATAGCTAGCTACCTGTATTAAAACATCAAGTATCTGCTCGCTACTTTGCCCAATAACAATAAATTTATCATCATTCTCTGATTGAAACTCCGTAAAAGATGTACTTGGATTTCCTTTCCCCCCAAGCTCGATACCATTAATAAACACTCGGCTAGATGTGTGTATATGTCTAAAAAATAAACCATATTGCCTTTCTGTTGGAACTTTTATGGAAAGATGATATGTGCCCACAATAGGACCATCTTTATTAAACTGAAATTTCCCCTCCCATTTGTCAGGAACTTTTAATAATATACGTTGATCAGTATAGTCATTTAATGACTCTTGAGGCGATAGCAGTAAATTTGGATAAAAGGACCATTCTCCATTAAGCTTAATAGTTTTATTATTTTCAAGTTGTTCACTAGTAACAATCGCCACACCCTGTTTCACTACCGGGCCATTACCTTTTAAAAAATAATGTCCATTCCCGATTATAATAACAATGGCAAATAATAAAATAATACTAATCATAATTAAAAAATTCTTTTTCATACTTATGCTCCTGCCATTTTTTTATCTTTGGTTATATGTATTTTTCAATATAATCGAACTAAAATTATTATAATATTATAAATACTTTAAAGGTAATGGGGAAAGACCAAAAAAGAAGCAACCTTTGAGAAAATCTCACAAGGTTGCCATTTATATCACTGAGCTAGAAAGTACGTCAAAAATACATCTTTTAAACAACTCAAGCGCTACAAAACTACTTTAATCCTTCCTCTAAAGTAGAATTAGCATCTGTATTTACATTTACTGAATGCCCTGCAGGAAGATTTAATGCAACACCAGGAGTACTAGCACCTTTTGCCGTAATTGGTGAATTATTTAAAGTGAGCGTTCCTGTAGATCCTGTCGAAATACCAAAAGCTGGCTGACCTCCAGTATGTTCAGCTTCTACATAAATTGGTGATTGATTTAATGTCAATGTACTGCCGTTGCTAAGCAGAATACCTGTTAATGTTCCTGGTGCACTTGATCGACTTAGTATTAAGTCAACCTTTGAATGATTCATTTCCACAACAGCATTTGGCTGACCAATATAAATAGCATATCCAGGGTAACCTATTGAACCACTTGTTACTTCCACTTTTACATTATTCAAGATTAGTGAACCACTTCCAATATAATTAATACCTCTATGAGCATTAGTTCCATGTCGATTAAGCCCATGGACATCTATATTTTGTACTGTAATCATTCCATTTGCAGTGATACCTAGAGATGCAAATGAAATATTATTATTTCCTTCAAATAAAGTAATATTATTAGGTACAATTACAGGATCTGTCATTGAAATTTTTGTAGTATTCTGGTCCACTTCAATTATATTAACAAGACCATTTGTTACGTGTGTACTCCCTACACTAGCTTTTACTTCATCCTCTGTTGTGACAAATAATTTATTTGAAGTAGTAACTGTAATAGGTGTAGTCAATTCAATTGTGTCTAATTGTCCATTCACCATAGCCTGAATATTATGCACTTTGAAATTCCCTGATGCAATTGTACCTCCAGTAATATTGGCACTACCAAATGTAACATTTGTAATTGCTGTTGGGTCTACTGTTTGAACACCTCTTTGCACCGTTAAACTATTTAATAGTGCCTGCTTTAATGCCTCTGCTGCTTCACTTATTACAACTAATTGCGCAGTATCATCTGTAGTATAGCGAAAATCTCCTGCAAAAGTAGTTTGTGCTAAGCTCGCCTTCAATGGCTCCTCTGTTATTGCATTTATGCTTTGTGGTGTTACATTCTGATGATCATCAGTTAAAATAGTAACCGTCACTGTGTCTCCTGAAGTAACATTTCCTATCAATTTACCAGTCCACTTTGTACGAGTTGGATTCCAAGTCCCTTCTGTAATATTTTGCCCATTAATGATTATTTCATCAAATGACGCAATTGGTTCGCTGAATGTTAGTTCAATCGTGTCTTCTGTTGTGATGAAGCCGTCATTATTTTCATCATGAAGTGCTATTTCTGTAATACTTGGCTCCTTACTTTCGATAATTGTTGCATTGATTGAAGCATTCTTTGTGGCAGAGCCATTTATAGCCTTAAAGCCAAGAGATACTGTATCGTTTTCATCATCGTTATTACTACGTGTTACCTGACCAGTTATATGATCAACTGTAGCACTATCTACAGGTGTAACTGGATTCCATGTGAAAGCTGTACCGTTTGGACCTGTTGTCACTAAATCAAGTTGTGTAGTTACCTTTTGTAAGCTTGAATTATCTTTTTTAATGATATATGGTAGTAACGTCGTATCTACTACTAGTTTTAATTCTTGTTCTGTTAATAAACTACCATTATTCGCAATCGACTGTTTTAGCGCTTCTGTAACATCTATTACATTACTAAAGGTAATACCTTTAATGTCCACTGCCTCAAACAGCTTCACTAACTCCTCAGTGGATGGCGTTGGGGATACTTTGATTTTGTCCTGCAATACTTCTAATGGTCGTTTAATGCTATGTGTAATTTTGCCGTTACTATCTACTGTGACAAGAATTTGTGCTTCTTTTAAGGATGGTGCATCCTCTTTTACAGTAATCGTCGTTGTACCTGGACCTTTGGAAGTAATATTGATTTTGCCATTTACAATTGTAGCAACGGCAACATTTGGATTACTTGTTGTTACTGTTGTACCTATCATGCCGACTGCTAGCGGATCTTGGTGAGCTGCATCTATGATATTATTCGTTGTTAAGGTTTGTGACGAAAACGGATTATACGAGCTCCCACCACTATTTCCGCCATTACCTGTTGTTGGAGGCGGTGTTGTTGGTGTTGTTGGTGTTGTTGGTGTCGTTGGATTTGTTGGTCTTACTACATCAGCTGTGTCCTGCACATTGCCAACTGGCGGAGTTCCTCCTGCTGGATACTTCACCGCTTCTTCTGGTTGAATGTTATCAGGTTTGATTAATGTACCAATCGTACTTTCCACCGGCACAATCAATTGGCTACCATATTGTTTTGTTTCTACTTGTGGTATATGTGCCTTATTCGCGAGTGTCACCTTAATTGGGGTTTCAATGGTTACATCAGTTGTGTCAAGATTGCCCTTTACCAGTACATCTTGGCTGCCGGCAAAATCAATTTTGTAAATTTTACCGGAAACTTCAATTTCAGAAACATTATCGCCCACTTTAATAGTTGGCGTTGTATGATCTGTGATGATTTTTGTTTCATCCCGATTTACGACCATTTCAGACACGTTACTGTTCAACAACTTCAATACTGTTTCTTGGTCGCGTTTTGCTTCACCCTCGATAATTAAACGACCGTCTACATTAAGATTACTTATCTCAATTTGCTTTTGGTTGCCCTTTTTAATGATGACATCGCCAACAATAGAAGCATCTGCAAGTTTAATATAATCCCCAGTAATCAGTATATTAGCTTCCACTGTGCTACCCGCTAAATCGAGTGTTAATGTATGATCTGCTGTACCTCCATGCAATAATTCCAAATTGCGAATTCCTACAATCTTTGTACCGATTTTAATAAAATCGAGATTTGCTTGATTTAATACCGCCAAGTTACGAGCGTGCAGCAAGGGCTGTAATTCCTTTTTTATATAGTACACTTGGCCATCAAGCGTCATTTTATTGCCATCAATAGAAGAAATAACATTTTCATCTGGGCGGCGGTTGTCACGATAGTCAGTTGTCGTTTCAGAGCGAATCGTAAACGCCGCCATATTAGCACGTGTCACTGTAGCGTTGCCGCCATAAATGGTAGACGTTTGTCCAATGGTAATACCTAAATCAAATAGTGTTTGAATATAAGGAGCCGCCCAATTATTGTCAGCCTGGACATCAGTAAAAGGTAATGTAATCGCTGTAGCTGGCTCTAGGCCATATCCTTTAACTATTATTTTAGCCATTTGATTACGTGTAATCGGAGCATTTGGTTTAAATGTACCATCCTCATAACCATCAATAATGCCTGCTTGTTTTAATGCTGCTATATACGGATACGCCCAGTCATCAGTTGGAAGGTCCTTAAAAGTAACGTTAGAAGTTTTTGTAATATCTAGCCCTAAATTAAGAGCTAAAATCTTCGATGCCTGAGCACGTGTTAATAATCCCGTAGGCTTAAAAGAACCATCTGAGTAGCCGTGGACGAAACCACGCTCAAATAATTCATTGACATATTCATAGTAATCTGAGGTCGTTTTCACATCTCTAAATACTTCCTCATTGGTATCTGCTTTTGTTGTAACTGGTGCCAAAGCGGTCAGTGCACTTGTAGCCATTACCGTAGCCATGGCTGATTTAAATAATTTGTCATATAGTACTGTGCTAGTTTTCATCTATTATTCTCCCTTCACTATAAAAATTTAGCTTCACATTCTTCCTAGATAAGTCTATCAAGGAACACCTGAACAAAATCTGAACAGAAAAGGAAAGGAACTTTTTATTCACAATAGTTCCATCTAGCTATATAATAGTTCTATCCACCTATACATATATTCTATCCATATGTTCAGAATTTGTTTAGATAGTTATTGTATAGTAGAGACAGTACATAGAATAAAGGAATTTTGCTTATGTTTATGTTAATTATTGTAATCGTTTGCTTTGTTGCTATTTTTGGTGGAATAGGGTTATTGAAATTTCTGCGTGTACAAAAGGTGCGGAATGAAAGAAAAGTGGTTTTAGAAAAGCGACTGGAGCATCTTATCCAAACAAATAAACACAAGTCGCCCCAAGACAAAAACGAGTCATCCTAATGATATAGGAATGACTCGTTTTGTATTTATCTATTTTATCCAGCATTAACGGGCAGTAATTTATCAGTACCGAAAGTGAATCATCAGGCACAAGACTCTCACCTCAAAATTCAGCGAAAGCAAAGAAGTCAGGTGGGAGATTAACTACCCATAAAAGCCCGATTGAGGACAATACGATGTTGGTCACACAAGCATTTACGCAGAATGCGGAGTACTTAGCTTGTGTTCATCTACAGCAATCAGTGGGATGAGGAAAACCCTCACTGATTGAAGTTTCGCTTTATTAAACCCATCCACGGAAGCGAGAAGCCTCAGCAGTGCGGCGAACACCTACCATATAAGCTGCTAAGCGCATGTTAATGTTGCGTGTTGTTGCTGTTGTATATACATTATCAAATGCTTCCACCATTTTTTTGTATAAACGCTCTTCCACTTCTTCTTCAGTCCAGTAATAACCTTGGTTATTTTGAACCCATTCGAAGTAAGAAACTGTAACACCGCCTGCAGATGCTAATACGTCTGGTACAAGTAAAATGCCACGTTCTGTTAAAATCTTCGTTGCTTCAGCTGTTGTTGGACCATTTGCTGCTTCTACTACGATGTTTGCTTTAATATTGTGTGCATTGTCAGCAGTAATTTGGTTTTCAATAGCGGCTGGCACTAAAATATCACAATCAAGCTCTAGCAATTCTTTGTTTGAAATTGTGTTTTCAAATAAAGTAGTTACTGTTCCGAAGCTATCGCGACGATCTAATAAGTAGTCGATATCTAAACCTTCTGGATCATGAAGTGCACCATAAGCATCTGAAATCCCGATTACTTTTGCACCTAAATCATGCATGAATTTCGCAAGGAAGCTACCTGCATTACCAAATCCTTGAATAACAACGCGTGCACCTTTAATATTAATGCCACGTTTTTTCGCTGCTTCTTCGATAACAATTGTAACACCTTGTGCAGTTGCACGGTCACGACCTTGTGAACCACCAAGTACTAGTGGTTTACCAGTGATGAAACCTGGTGAGTTGAATTCGTCCATACGGCTGTATTCATCCATCATCCAAGCCATAATTTGTGCATTTGTAAATACGTCTGGTGCAGGAATATCTTTTGTAGGTCCTACGATTTGACTTACTGCACGAACATAACCACGGCTTAAGCGCTCGATTTCGCCCATAGACATTTGACGTGGGTCACAAATGACTCCGCCTTTACCACCACCATATGGTAAATCGACAATACCACATTTCAATGTCATCCACATTGAAAGCGCTTTAACTTCTTCCTCAGATACTTGTGGGTGGAAACGTACCCCACCTTTTGTTGGTCCAACAGCATCATTATGTTGTGCACGGTAACCAGTAAATACTTTTGTTGTACCATCATCCATTTTCACTGGGATGCGTACTTGTAGCATACGAAGCGGTTCTTTTAATAATTCATACATTGCTTCGTCATAGCCAAGTTTATTTAGAGCGTCTTGAATGACATCTTGAGTTGATGTGAACAGGTTTAAGTTTTCAGACATATTAAATCGCCTCTTTGTTTTTTTTAATGATAGTATATCGGCATCATTGTAACATACTTCCGAATTAAAATGTGAACATTTTGTTAAAGTTTAAATACTTTTTCAATTTGTTCAATTGACCAATCTAAATCTTCTTGTGAAATCACTAGCGGTGGAGCAAAACGAATAACTGTGTCATGTGTTTCTTTACATAGTAAGCCTAATTCTTTAAGTTTTTCACAGTATGGACGTGCTGCCTCTGTTAACTCCATTCCAATGAATAAGCCACGGCCACGAACATCTTTAATAACAGGGTTGTTAATTGCTCGTAATTTACCTTTGAAATATTCACCAAGTTGGTGTGAGCGTTCAGCTAATTTTTCATCTAGTAACACTTTAATGGATGCAATAGAAACAGCACATGCTAAAGGATTACCACCGAAAGTTGAACCATGTGAACCTGGGTTGAAGACACCTAAGATGTCACGGTTTGCAGCTACACAAGAAATTGGGAATACACCGCCACCCAAAGCTTTACCAAGGATGTACATATCAGGCTCTACTTCTTCCCAATCACAAGCAAACATTTTACCTGTACGTGCTAAACCAGCTTGGATTTCATCTGCAATAAATAATACATTGTTTTCACGGCAAAGCTCACGAGCCGCTTTTAAGAAGCCTTCTGGTGGAATCACGATACCAGCTTCCCCTTGAATTGGTTCAATTAAAAATGCAGCAGTGTTTGGTGTGATAGCTGCTTTTAAAGCTTCTAGGTTACCGTAGTCTACTAGCTTAATATTAGGTAGCATTGGACCAAAGCCACGTCTATATTCTTCATCAGATGATAGTGATACAGCTAGCATTGTACGACCATGGAAGTTACCATTACATGCAATAACCTCAGCCTTGCCTTGTTCTACACCTTTTACATCATATGCCCAACGACGAGCCGCTTTAAAAGCAGTTTCAACCGCTTCAGCACCTGTATTCATTGGTAAGACCATTTGTTTATTTGTTAATTGTCCAACAAGCTCATACCATTCACCTAGGTTTTCGCTATAGAATGCACGAGAAGTTAATGTGACTTTATCAGCTTGTTCTTTTAATGCAGCAATAATTTTCGGATGGCGATGTCCTTGGTTTACAGCAGAGTATGCTGATAACATATCTAAGTATTTGTTGCCCTCTGGATCTTTAACCCAAGCACCCTCAGCCTCTGAAATTACGATTGGCAGTGGATGATAGTTTGCAGCACCAAAATTTTGAGTTTGTTCAATCACTTGTTGTGTTTTTGTCATATCATATTCTCTCCTTACTTCATCTATGGAATAAAGGGACAAAGTTCATCAGCATTTTCTGAAAAAAGGATGAACAAGAATCTGCTAGCCTCCACAGGTGCGAAGTCGTCTCACATTTGTGTCTGCGGATAACCATGTACGCATACCCAAAGAAGTTTTACAGATTCTCTTCAATATATATCCTTCAATTACTTATGGAACAGCCCTAAATCAAAGTGGTTTTTTTCCACTAATTTGTTAAAAATTAAAGCATTTCTGAAGTTGTTTTTGCTTGCATATGAAGCTGTAGGTAGTCTGGACCACCAGCTTTTGAGTCTGTACCTGACATGTTGAAGCCACCAAATGGTTGGTAGCCAACGATGGCACCTGTACAGCCACGGTTGAAGTAAAGGTTGCCAACATGGAATTCTTCACGTGCTTTTTCTAAGTTCATACGGTTTGTCGTAATTACGGCACCTGTTAAACCATATTCTGTATCGTTCGCAATTTCAATAGCGTGATCGAAATCTTTTGCTTTTGCGATCGCTACCACTGGTCCGAAGATTTCTTCTTTCATAATACGTGCAGAAGGCTCTACGTCAGCGAATACTGTTGGTTGTACGAAGTAACCTACTGAATCATCTGCTGTACCACCAGATACTAGACGACCTTCGCCTTTACCGATTTCGATGTATTCCGTAATTTTGTTGAATGCTGCTTGGTCAATAACCGTTGCCATGAAGTTGCTGAAATCTGTAGGATCACCAACTGTTAAAGCGTTTGTTAATTCTTCTACACGATTCACGACTTGGTCATACACATCTTCTACGATGACAGCACGAGAACATGCTGAACATTTTTGACCAGAGAAACCAAATGCTGATTTCACGATAGATTGTGCAGCTAGCTCTAAATCTGCTTCTTTATCCACAACGATTGTATCTTTACCGCCCATTTCAGCGATCACACGTTTGATCCAAATTTGACCATCATTTAAGACAGAAGCACGTTGGTTGATACGTAAACCAACATCACGTGAACCTGTGAAGCTGATGAAGCGTGTTTTTGGATGATCTACTAAGTAGTCGCCTACTTCAGCACCAGAACCTGGTACAAAGTTAACAGCTCCTGCTGGAAGACCTGCTTCTTCTAATACTTCGATAAATTTATACGCCACTACTGGTGTTGTAGAAGCTGGTTTTAATAACACTGTGTTTCCTGTTACTAAAGCGGCCACTGTTGTACCTGCCATAATCGCGAATGGGAAGTTCCAAGGAGAAATAACAATACCGATCCCTAATGGAATGTAGTCATAACGGTTGTACTCACCTGAACGGCTTTCAACTGGCTGGCCGTTTTTAATACGCAACATTTGGCGACCATAATATTCTAGGAAGTCGATTGCTTCTGCTGTATCAGCATCTGCTTCAGCCCATGGTTTCCCAGCTTCTTTTGTTAAAAGTGCAGAGAATTCATGTTTACGACGACGAATAATCGCAGCTGCTTTGAAAAGCACATCTGCACGAATTGCTGGATCTACTTTTTTCCATGTTTTAAATGTTTCATCGGCTGCTTGCATCGCTTTTTCAGCTAAGTCCTTGCTCGCTTTTGACACGCGACCAATCACTTCTGTTTTCTTAGCAGGGTTATACGAAACGATTTTATCTTCTGTCGTAATACGTTCGCCACCAATAATAAGTGGATAGTCTTGACCTAAATAACTTTCAACTTTATTTAAAGCCTCTACGTAAGCGTTGTAGTTTGCCTCTTGTGAAAAATCTGTGAACGGTTCGTGTTTGTATGGAATCATACTTTATCCTCCCTCATGAGATGTATATTGGTGTGCAAAAAACATTGACGCAAAATATTTTTGCGTATAAAATATTCTTACACTTATTATAATGCAAAATTTCGTTGCATATTTCAAGTAAAAAATTTTTTGAGGTGCACATTTTATGAAAAATTCTGAACCCTTATTACCTTTTTATGAGTTTATAGCAACAAATGTATCCGTTGGTATTCACGCAGTTGACCTATCTGGAAAAACCATTATTTATAATACAAAGATGAAAGAAATTGAAGGATTTCATTTTGATGAATTAGCAGATCGTTCTATTATTGAATTGTTTTCCTTTCGCCAGCATGAAAGTACGTTAATGCGTGTATTGCAAACAGGTAAAAAAGAAATTAATGTAAAACAAACCTATTGGAATAAAAATGGACATGAAATAACAACTATTAATGATACTTTTCCACTTTATGTCGGAAATAAACTAATTGGTGCAATAGAATTTGCTCGTGATATTACATCACTCGAAAAGCTTGTTTATCAGCCCCTTCGACGATATGGTGAACCTTTAACATTTGATATGATTACATCTGATTCTGAATCAATGCAACAGGTGATTGCAAATGCAAAAAAAGCAGCAGCTGTGAAATTACCTGTTTTACTAATCGGTGAATCTGGTACAGGAAAAGATTTAGTAGCAGAAGGTATTCACCATGCAGCTTCGACTGATCCTGAAGCCTTTGTTACACTAGTAAGCCGTCGTTCGGCTCAATCTGTTTTAGATAAATTGCAGGAGCTCTTACAGGATGATAAGGCATATACATTTTTCTTTGAACGCATCGATTTCTTAAGCCTAGACATTCAGGAGCAATTATTAGCAGTACTGCAATCACTTCCTCAATCCAAATACATGCTAATTGGAAGTGTGGGGAGTGATCCAATTGCATTAATTGCAGAGGGGAAGCTATCTAAATCACTATATTATTTCTTTGCAACAATGGCGATTACTATTCCAAACCTAACAGATCGAAAAGAAGATATTGTGCCATTTGTAAATGATTACTTTAGCCGTCATCGAGAACGATTTGCATCCAATGTGACTGATCTAGCACCTGATGTACAGGAATTATTCTTGCAATATGATTGGCCAGGTAACTTAAAAGAACTCGAACTATTGTTAGATGAAATTGTGTCCTTTATGACAACTGAATCTACAGTTACTTCGGATTTTCTACCATTGCATTTTCGCTTTAAAGTACAGCAGCAAGATGCCTCCAATCGTGAACCAGAGTTCTTTATGTTTCATCAGCAAAATGATGTCATGCCTCTCGATGCTTATTTACGCGAAGCCGAATCATATTATGTGCAAAATGTCTTGAATTTATATGAAGGCAATATCACAAAAGCGGCAAATGCACTCGGTATGAGCCGTCAAAATCTGCAATATAGAATCCGCAAAATAAAAAAACAATAGAATTTATATTGAATAATTAAAAAAAAACGAGGATACCTCCCACTAAAGGCATCCTCGTTTTCTTATTGTCCTGACTGTTCGATCCAGTCCTGTAATTTATCTTTTAGGGAATTAAAACCATTTGCATCTGACTCATCTACACGATCCTGCAATGATTTACGTGGTGGTGCATCTTTTTTACGTAATGTTGCTGGGCGTTCTTGTAAAGCTCGAATCGATAAACTAATTTTTTCGGCCTCTTTATCGATTTCAAGTATCTTCACTTCTACCTCTTGCCCAACGGCTAAAAATTCACTTACGTCCTTAACAAAGCCGTACGTAATTTCGGAAATATGCACAAGGCCTTGTGTATCTTCATCAAGCGCAACAAATGCACCATACGGCTGTATACCTGTAACTTTTCCGGTCAACACGTCTCCTAATTCATATTTTTTTACCATAACCTTTTGCCCACTTTCTTTTTGTTTGCTACGTATATATCACCTTAAATTATAGCATACGTGCAAAAGCGGGGCAAAAAATCATCTCCTCAATCAATGATTCCAGATATACGATAATAGCCTTGCTTATTTTTTGAAAACTTAACAAGGAACTGCCTACCATATATATTCTGTTGCTCGCTCTTAATTCGAATAGCTACCATTGGATAGCTCCCTTCATACTCACCTAACTGACTGACAACCTCCAAATTTTTTACATTGCCTAACAAGCTAGCATCAAGTGTTACATCTGGGAGAGCTAAAGACTTCTCTAAAGATTTATCACCGATCGTTTTTGCATATAAATAAAGAGACACTATATTTAAGGGGCGTAGTTCATTAATAAACGTTTCAGCATCACTTTTCTTATATTGCTTATATACTGCCTCTATTTGCATCATTTCTTGCTCGTTTATATCCACAATAATAAAATCACTATCATTAATCAATCCTGTAGTTTCTTCTCTTGTTTGCAAAATGATTGTCCAAATATCGTAAGAAGATAACTTCGTTAATGTAGTGGAATCATTGCTTTTCTTTAGCTCATTTAAAATTGTCACAGCAGTTTCTTTCATAAGCTCTCCATACTTACCATCTGCTACATCTTGTAAAAAATTCAAATGATCCATATGAAGTTTCCCATTGTAAGCAGGATATTTAGGACTTCCTTTTAATAATACCAGCCATGTATTTTCAAAAGTTTCTCTTAACACCTTATAAGCAGTTGAATCAGGATTGTTATCTGCTAATAAGGATCGCTCTATTATTTTTAAGGATCTAGCTGTTTCTTCTCGTGTATACCTTAAATCATCTGCCAATAATAAATACCCCTTTTCTAAATACTCAAAATAGCCAAAGATATCGGGATGCAAATTATTAATAGCAGCTGACCGAAATTCACCATTAATTGGATCAGCTTTAAAATAGAATGAACCATTTTCATCCTTTCTCAATTCCATAAATTGAGCGTTTGCTGCATCAATAATTACCTTTAACTCAGGGTATTTATTAATATTCGCTGATTTCCTTAAGAGGGGTTCAAATGGTTCTAGAAGAACACTGTAAAACTCCTCAAGTTCAATGACACTGTTTTCATATGTTAGATATACATTAAACGATTCATCATAGCTTAAATTATTCCTATTTTCTATAGTTTCTAGCGCTCTTCGTGGTGTCATTAATTCATTAAGAACGGTTTCCTCAGCGTACTTTAAATATTGCTCATCACTTTCCTGTAATCGTAAATTGTGTCTAATATAAAACTCTAACGAACTATCTGCATTTTTAATAAATTGAAATGCATTCAGTTCATCAATTGAAACGGACAGCTCTCTTCGTATTTGATCTTTTTTACTATTGTATTTTTTAGTAAGTCGCTCAGCCCAATCCTTCTCTTCTGTCTTTTTTTCATCTTCTTTTAATGCCTTTTCCTCACTACCTAGATTTTCTGGTTGCTGAATTACATAAGATGAAACAAGAACACTGACTAAAAGCATACTTGCAATGCTAACAAACCAAACTGCCGGCTTCTGCCATTTTGAGGGAGGTTTTTGTACTGAAGGATTATCCTGCTCTGGTTGTTCTGCGTTCTCTATCTCAATTTGTGCGAAAACAGCTTCTGGATCTAATTGTGGCTCCAAACGATCATAGGATTTTTTTAGAAGCTCCATCCGTTTTTCAAACTGTTTATCATCCATTTTCAACACTCCCCTCTTGCAATAGCACGACTTTAATTTTTTCCTTTGCACGTAATAGCCGTATTTTAACTGTCGATAGCGAGATGTTGAGAATCTCTGCTATTTCTTCATACTTGAGTTCATGAAAATAAAATAATATAAGTGGATAACGATATTTTTCATCGAGTGCTTTAATGGCATTATGTAATACTCTATCCTCCTCAAAATTTAGCACATGCATTTCTGCCGAAGAGGATGGGAGCTGCCTCTGAATTCTTAATCTTTCTTCCTTTGCTTGTTCTCGCTGCTCCTTACGATAATAATCACGTGTGGCATTCAGGGTGATTTTATAGAGCCAAGTTGTAAAACGGTCCTGTTTAAACTGATGTAAAAAACGATATAGCTTCACAAATACTTCCTGTGAAACATCTGCTAAATCATTACTATGTACGCCACATTGATAGGCAAATTTTTCAACTGTTTGTTGATGTATTCGAATAAGCTCTATATAGGCTTCTTTGTTCCCTTGTTGTGCCTTTGCTATTAATTCAGCTTCCATCAAAGTAATCCCCCCTTTGTTTATGGAACGAATAAATCCTTCTAATTGTTACAAAATTTAGTTTCACTTTAAAAGGAAGTACTTTTATCAATTACGCCCCTAAGAAAAGTTCCTCTTCAAAATCCGTGACATCCGCTGGAACTTTATCTCGATTCAATGAGCGTTTGTACGACACCTAAAAAGGAAAATAATCGCATTTATCTTGCCATCTATAGAGAACTGAATCAAGATAACAAAACCATATTTGTCATCATTCTACAACCTAACTAAATCTCATGAAGAAATCTATTATCAATTTTCTGATATTTGCTTGTGTTATGAAAATATTGCGGTAAAATAAAGTTTTAGTATAAGGAGGATTTATTTTCGTGTCATCGAGAGATCAATTTACAACTAAAATTGGATTTATTTTAGCTGCTGCTGGAAGTGCTATAGGATTAGGAGCTATTTGGAAGTTTCCATACATGGCGGGCACAAATGGTGGCAGTGTTTTTATTTTATTATTCATCTTATGTACATTCTTTATCGGCCTTCCAGTGCTAATTGCTGAATTTATGATTGGCCGTCGTGGACAAAAAGATGCTGTAACATCGTTTAAGGAACAAGCACCTGGAAAACCTTGGTATTTAATTGGCTGGGGAGGCATGATTATTGCTGGACTTATCCTGTCATTCTACAGTGTTGTTGGTGGTTGGATTTTAAGCTATTTAGCTCGTGCATTTACTTTACGGTTAACTAGCTCTAGTACCAATATAAATTATGCAGATTTATTTGGAAACATTATATCCAGCCCATTTGAAGCAGTTCTTGTCCAAGGACTATTTATGCTATTAACGGTAGTCATTGTATCAGCCGGTATCAAGGGTGGTATTGAAAAAGCGAGCACTTGGATGATGCCATTACTATTCATCTTTTTCATTGTATTAGTGATTCGCTCCTTAACATTGGACGGTGCAATGGAAGGTGTTAAGTTTATGTTTGTGCCTGACTGGTCATACTTCAATGCGGAAACATTTTTAATGGCGCTTGGACAAGCATTCTTTTCATTAAGTGTTGGTATTGCGGTAATGATTACGTATGCTTCCTACCTATCCAAAACCGAAAAAATAGGAAACTCTGCGATTAATGTTGCATCAATGAATATCATCATTTCCTTACTTGCGGGTTTGGTTATATTCCCAGCAGTGTTTGCACTAGGATATACGCCCGATCAGGGTCCAGGTCTCGTATTTATTATTTTACCTGCTGTTTTTGAGCAATTACCACTTGGTGGACTATTTCTAACGATTTTCTTTATTCTTTTACTTTTTGCAACGGTAACATCTTCAATTTCTATGTTAGAAATTGTTGTTGCTATTGCTATTGGTGATAAGCCTGAAAAGCGTAAAAAAATTGCTTGGATTGGTGGCATCATTATTTTCATTTTTGGTATACCAAGCGCACTGTCATTTGGTATCCTATCAGATATAAAAATTTTAGATCGCTCTATTTTTGACTTTGTTGACTTTTTGACGAATAGTATTGGGATGCCGATTGGAGCCTTACTAATTTCAATTTTTGCTGGTTATTACTATACAAAGGACATTTCACGAAAAGAGCTTGCTTCATCTAATCTAATGTTTATGATTTGGTATATTTTAATTCGTTATGTTTCGCCATTAGCCATTTTTATTATTTTTATTCAAGGAATTTTACCGCTGTTTAAGTGAATTTCATCAAAAAAAACGAGGTTGTCACAACTTGATGGACAATCTCGTTTTCTATCATAAAGCAAAGCTTTTGTTAAATAATACACTTTGCTTCGAATTTAATGGCAATTAGTTTGTATGATATGGCTACACAATCCTCAAATGGAATCCATTCTTCAAACGAATGCTCATATGTTTCTTGTATAACCTTTGCAAGAATAGATGGATCATCAATACCTTGCAATGCTGCTACAACATCTGCTGTTTCAGTATCATAATGGTCTGAACCTAAGTGGAATGGATCCCACTCCTCTAGCAGATGTACAGCTGCTTGATTCATTTTAATATTTTCCAAAATACTCACCTATTATCCTTTTATCATACTCGTATGATACCATAGTAAATAAAAAAGAAAAGAGTGATTTGCTTGTCTATTTTCGATCAAACTAATAAACGTCGTTGTACAAACTCTGTAAAATGGGACGCAATGGAAAAAGTATATGGACTAAAAGATGCTTCAGATATTCTGCCAATGTGGGTAGCTGACATGGACTTTACCGCACCAGAAGCTGTAACAAAAGCGCTGCAAGAGCATGCTAAAAAAACGGTTTTTGGCTATAGTTTTGTTGGAGAGGAAGCAGTGCAGTCGATTATAGACTGGCAAAATACTCGTCATGATTGGCATATTGAAAAAGATTCGATTCTATTTTGTAACGGTGTAGTTGCTGCTTTAGCGAATTGCATTACAGCTTTTACAAATCCTGGCGATAAAGTACTTATTTCCTCACCAGTCTATCCGCCATTTTTTAATATTCCCAAAAGCAATGCTCGAGAGATTATAAGCTGTCCTTTGGTTGAGGAAGATGGTACATTTGTCTTTGACTTCGTAGCTTTTGAACAGGCATTAGCCCAAAACATTAAAGCTTACATATTATGTAACCCACATAATCCAGGTGGCTATGTATGGGATGAAGCAACATTAAAAGAAATAGTGCGCCTTTGTGCAAAATACGATGTTTTAATTATTTCAGATGAAATTCACTCTGATTTAATGATTGATGGTGCAACCCATACACCACTTGCAAAAATTGCTGGTGCGGAAATTGATCGGATTATTACTTGTATGGCTCCAACAAAGACATTTAATTTAGCTGGTATACAAGTAGCCTATATGATTGTGACGGATAAGCGAAAACGTTTAAAATTAGAAGCTATAAATATGGCAAGCGGTCAAGGCTCATTAAATACTTTTGCTCCTGTTGCACTGCAGGCAGCTTACACTGAGGGCTCTTCATGGTTAGATGCGTTACTTACTTACATCTCCAAAAATATGGACTATGTCATCCAAGAATTAGAGCAACTGCCAGGCATCCGCATCACAAAGCCACAGGGCACCTATTTGCTTTGGATAGATTATCGAGAGCTAGCACTAGATGAAAAAGAAATGATGAAACGCCTATTTGAAAATGGCAAGCTGGCATTAGAGCCTGGAACTAAATATGGTGAAGAAGGACGCGGCTTCCTGCGTATGAATGTAGCTTGCTCCTTCGATACAGTCAAAGATGGTGTTCAGCGGTTTAAACAAGCATTACAACCATAATGAGCCAGTAGTGAAGGATATCTCCAATTTGAGATATCCTTTCATAGTGTTGAAAAACTAAATAGTCAAGGGACTCTTTGTGAATATTTAGTCAAAATGAAGGTGATTTCCGTTCCAGGCTACTCGCTTTGTCGCTGACGCTTCGCTTT
>NZ_JBXAPF010000051.1:0-29889 GCF_058803665.1 Lysinibacillus sp. GW821-FHT14F06 | reverse complement strand
TTCAAAGCCGGTGAAATTTTACTGATCGTAAAATTTCACCGGCTTTTTAGTTTAGAGAAGGGTTTTGTCCCAGCCTCATCTCACATTGATAGCTTCATATACAAATATTATGGAGATGAGTTAAATAATTACTATAATTCTATTGCTCACGAAATGAGCATTAATGAAGTTTCAACTGCATATAGAAATAATTTATCTGGAAAAAGTAATATTGATTTCGCTAAAGAAGTTATTGATTTTATAAAAATTCAAAAAAACGCATATATTTTTGTTGCGGATTTTACTAATTTCTTTGATACGTTAGACCACAGGTATCTTAAAGAAAAAATCCGCTGTGTTCTGAAAAAGGACACCTTACCTAAGGATTATTATAACGTCTTTAAGAATATAACAAAGTTTAGTTATTTTATTAAAGATACGATAGAAGCAGAATTGAAGACTAAATATACTGAAAGTGAAATTAAGGATAGCTATAAATATTTCACAGAAGAGGAGTTTAGAGCCTTCAAGCATAAAAATATATATAAGAATTCTAAAAGTTATGGAATTCCTCAAGGAGCAGGTATTAGTTCAGTTTGCTCAAACATCTATCTGTTAGATTTTGATGAAAAAATTCAAAAATATACGAATGAACAAAATGGATTATATAGAAGGTATTGTGATGATTTAATTATAGTTATTCCTATTGAGGGAGATATCAAAGACTATGACTATAAGATTCACCAAAAGTTTGTGGAGGATGTAAGAAGGCAGATTCCAAATTTAGAAATTCAACCTGAAAAAACAGGTAATTATTTTTATTCAAATGATAAAATTACTGATTTAGAATTTAAAAGGACAGAATTAGATTATTTGGGATTCAGTTTTAATGGTGAAGAAGTTCGAATTAGAGAAAAAAGCCTATTTAAATATTACACGAGAACATACCGTAAAATAAGGATAGCTAATCGCAAATCAAAAGAATTCGGTCGTAAATCGTATAGGAGAGAGTTGTATAAGAACTACTCACACTTAGGTAAAGATAAGAAAGGGCATGGGAATTTTCTTAGTTATGTCGAAAGAGCACAGAAAATATTTGATGGGGATTCAAAAACCGTGAATCTCATGGAAAAGCAAGTGAAGAATCACTGGAAAAACATTCAATCACGATTAGAAAAGCCAGAGTAATAAAGACAAGCTTGTGTATCTTTAGTAGATATTCGGCTTGTCTTTTTAATAGAATAAAACCTCACTTAGCCACATCATGCCCTTCCTTATCATAAGTAAAGGCAATTTGAAAAAATACCACTTTAAAAAATTTAAATAACTTTTTATTCTTGGTGATTACCGAATAAAATTATTTTTTTAAAATAAAAAGGTTGTGGAGCTGGATATGGTTGATTACAAAAAAGTTAAGGAAGAGATAAAAGGATTTAATGATATAGCAGAATTAATTAGATTTGCTAAACTACATTATAAAAAAATAGCAAGGGTAGATAGAGCTCAAATTTTTAACGAAGTTATACAAGATAGACAAATGGATTTAGAAACATTTAAATTTTCTTTGAGATTATCTGTAGAATTAAGTTATATATTTATTTCATATAATACTAATATTATGAAAGCTTTTAATAAATATAAATTTGATTTAGTTGCAGAAAAAGAAATTTTCATAATGATAATAGATAAAATATTTGAATTGGATTGGTCAAAACGGGTAAGTGATAATGTACTTGAAAGTAATGATTTAAGAAGATATTTAAATTATAAGTATGATTACCCTTCTATCCATGTGTATGAGTATTTTAAGTTATTTCAGTATTTCGAAGAATTATCTGAAGATATATACAGTTTATCGATAAATAAAAATTTTTATAAATTGCTTATCTTAGTAACATCAACAAAAAATCTATATATTAAAAAGAAAATTTTAAAAGGAGCCTTTGGAAACTATAGAAACTTTGAAAGCTTATTTATAGATAGTCATGAAATAGATGAAAAAATGTTGATTGTTGATAGTTTAAGAACTACCTTTAAAGGAAAACTAGGATTAAAGTTTTCTAATGGTTTATATATACCGCGAACATATCATTTATTCGAAAATATTTTAAGAGGAATTCTAGATAATAAAAAATCAAATGACAAGAAAGGTGATATTTTAGAGGCATATTCAAAAGATATTATTAGTAATTTTTTTGAAGAAGTATTTCATACCTCATATGACAAGAAAGGAAATGAACAAGATTTAATTATAACATTTGAAGATACAGTTTTATTCATAGAGTGTAAGTCCCAAAATTTTAAAAATATCTTTATAGAAGGAAAAGATGCAACATCAACAAGAGAAAAGCACTTTAAAGAAGTTATTGTTAAGGCTTGTCAGCAGTGTCAGAGAGGAAAAGAGTATTTAATAAATAGTAATAGTACTATTTATTATAATTCTAATAATAAAAAGGAAAGAAAAGAAGTATTAAAGATTAATACGAGCAAAAATAAAAAAATCTATAAAATTGTTGTAGTACTTGATGAATATTTAGATTTATCGGAATTATCCAATAGATATTTAGCGGAAAATTATAGAGATACATGGGTCGTTAATATTTTTGCATTGCAAAAAATATTGTGGATTTCCACTAGGATTAATGGAATAAATACCTTTTTTGAGTATTTAGAATATAGAACACAAAACTATTTAGCTATAGAATCATTACATTCGGATGAACTAGCACAGTTTGGGTACTAGATTTCCTCTAATCATCATTTTTATCCACCCGTAGATTTAAATGTTAGTATAATTATAGGTAATAGATTTACTTGTTTATTTGATAGTTATGACTCCTATTTTTGGGGGAAATTAGAACAAGAGTTAAGAGTCAAAAATGAATAATTATTTATAGTCAGTATAATTTTTCAAGGTGATTATTATAGTAAAAACCTCACTTAGCCCCATCATGGTGAACCGTATCATAAGTAAGTGTGGTTTTTGAATAAGTCACTAATCATATTGATAATGATATGATTAGTGATTTATTTTGCTTCATAATTAATAGAGAAAGGTAAATTGTTTTCAGCTGTATTGTGAGGGGGCACTAATAATCCTAAATTAAGTTCATTTAAATAGAAAGTCCAGTTTTGCGGAGAATATAAGTTATTACAATTAATAAATAACAATAAAAGCGAGCATCAACCTGTTCAGTTGATGTCTACATCCCACGTAGGCGGTCAATGGCTCTTTTCACTTTGACGGGCTACGTGGGATGTGGAATAATCCATTCGGGATGTTGCCCAAGAAGAAAACTTAATCGAGATGTGTCCAAAAACTTGATGTAGATACACTTTTCCTTTAAGCGATCAAACACACGCTTTCCCGTATGACGCTGCTTTTTTGGCATTTCTAAGTCCGCTATCAGCCAATCCATGATTCATCTTTATATACATCTATCTTTTTTGACACGGTTTTACGCTTCTCTAGTTTCAGATTAAAATCCTGTTGCTCCACGTATTTTTGTACGGTTTTAAAATCATGTCCCGTTTCATTTGCTATTTTCCGTAAGGAATAACCTTTTCCTCATACAAAAATTTGATATGATGAACTTGTATCATTGTAAGCATCCTTTCCATTCCTCCTAATCGACTTTTTTGCCAATAGGTTAGTAGATTTGAAGGGTATGGACAATGATATTTTTTTTCGTTATAAAGGACCCATAACTGCTAGATTTTCCAGTTACATTCTGCTCCTTTTTTATTTTGCACTAAACATTTTATAAAGTGAAATTCCACGTAATTAACAATATATAAATTGACCTGTAGTCATAAATGATGATTGTAAAATAAATATTCTAAAATTTAATCAATAAAATAATAAGATAAATATTGACCGTGAGTCTAAAAAGTATTATAAATAGTTTAGTGGTTATTTCCGAAAAAAGGGTGAAATGTAAGTTGTCTAATACACGTATTCATTTTATGGATTTTTTAAAAGTGTTTCTTTCTTGCACTGTAATCGTCCACCATGCAGGTCAACCTTATGGCGGGTCAAATGGTTTTTGGTATGTACGAGATTTGGGTGTCGATTCTGACTTGGGCGTTTTTTTTGGGATAAACTCTGCCTTTAATATGAGTCTTTATTTTTTTCTTTCTGCTTATTTTATCCCTCTTGCGTATAAACACAAAGGGAATATAGGTTTTTTGAAAGATCGGTTGAAGAGAATTGGTATACCTTTATTGTTTGGATTTATAGTAATAATTCCTTTAATAATGTACTTTTATTATAATGAATTTCGTGGTTACCCTAACCTATCGTTATATGAATACTATAAAAATATATATCTAGGATTTGGTGAAAAACCATTAAATTGGGCAGGACCATCTTGGCCAGACCTAAATTTTGGCCATCTTTGGTTTATTGAACATCTTCTTATTTATTCACTGATATATCTATTATTAATGAATCTTTTTAAAAATATTAATTTACCAAAAATTTTAATTTCCCCAACACATAAACATATTTTTATATTTGTTATTATCGTATCGTTAATCACTTTTTTAGTTCGAACAAGTTATTCGATTGATGAATGGATTGGTGTACTAGGTTTTATCCAAATGGAGTATGCACACTTTCCTCAATATTTAGCATTTGTAGTTTTGGGAATAACAGCTGCTAATAGTAACTGGATTTATCATATCCCTAAAGGTGTTGGTAATTTGTGGTTATTTATAGGGGTTTTATTAATTGCTTTAAATGTCATTGGGTTTGTACCACATTCAAGGGGTGGATGGGATAGTAGTTCACTTATTTATGCAATCTATGAGACCTTTTTATGTACAGGACTTTCAATTGGTTTAATTGAATTATTTCAACGTAAATTAAATAGAAAATCAAAATGGATTGAGACGCTAGCTAAAAATACCTTTTGTGTTTACATTATTCATATTCCGGTTTTAATTGGAATTCAATATATTTTAATTAGTGTACCTGTTTCAGGCTATATAAAATTCGTATTAGCATCACTATTGGGGATTGTCTTTAGCCATTTAATATCGTATTTTATTATTCGAAAATTACCAGTTATTAGTCTACTATTCTCTGGTACAAATCATAGACGTTCTCAAAGTTTAGTCGATAAATTTAATAAGAAGAGTATATATTAGTTCTCTGCTTGTCTCCAATTCTCTCTTTGACAACATTCCTGCGAGTTTTTATAACCCAGGCTATTCTCGCAGGAGTACTTTGGAAATCAACAGGATCTTTATGAAGATATTCCTTTAAAGAAAACATCAAAACTCATCATAAGTTGTGTAATAAGATCATCTTCGCCTCCACCAAGACACCAGTGGGTTAATACACCAATAAACATTTGAATAGTTAAGTCTGCCAGTGTTTCAGGGGATAATTTTTGTGTAAATTCCCCCGTTTCTTGTCCATGCTTAAAAATTGGAATCAATAAAGCACGAAGATTATTCATATTATCTATGTGATCATTTAAATTATTGGCACTTGAGAGAGTTGCCATTAAAGTTGCTCTTCTTAATGACCTTGTATAGTTTAAATTATGTACGATATTAATTAGCGAAGAGAGTAGTTTAGGTACTACTGGACTTGTGATATTCATTAATTTTTCAGCTTCTGAATAGATTGAAATTCTTTCGAAATCCTCTATGACTGCCTCTTTTGTCGGAAAATAATTAAAATAAGTACCCTTAGAAACTCCAGCTAATTTCACAATATCTTCAACCTTTGTCGACTCATATCCGTTTTCCGAAAATAATTTGAAAGCAGCGTTTGTTATAGCTAATTTAGTTTGTCTTTTCTTTTCTTCCCTTCCCAACTTTATTCACTCCATTTCTTACAATAACGTTATTATTAATTCTACTATAAATAAATGTTTAAAAAGTAATTATTGTTTTAATTATACATATTAAGAAAAACAGACAGCTATTATTGATATGCTCCCAATTAGGTAGACAGATGAAATAAAAAAATTCATCTTATCTAATTGGGGGCATTTTTGTATGGCCTTTTATAAACACCCCAAAGAATTAATGTTATCTATTGTTCATTTATATCAAGACACTAGCGTCGCATTAAAATAGCTTAGGTTTTAATTTTAGTCTGAATTTTCTGTAATTATATTTCTCCATAAAAAAATCCTTTATAATGGTTTGGCGGTAGTAACCAATCCAAATCCAACATAAGGGACAAACACATGGATAAGATACCATATAAAACATCATTTAAACAATGGATATGAGCGCAGATGAAATGTCGCAAATGTACAAATCACGGTGGGCAATCGAGCTGTTTTTCAAATAGATGAAACAACATTTGAATATTAAGAAGTTTTATGGACATAGTGAACAAGCTGTCCACAATCAAGTGTATATCGCGATGATTGTGTATTGCTTGAACGTATTTGCGCAGCTAAACACCCAAAGTGAACGAACGTATTTACAAATCAGTCGTTATTTAAAAGCCGCTTTATAGAATCGGCACATAGTTGGCTACGTAAAATTCAAGGAAAGAGAGCGTTCCATAAAGATTTAATCATCGTTGTTGCACAAGTCACAAGATATAGTAAAAAATGGATGATTACTACCTCTGTTTCAGTGTGATCGTTTTTACTCTCCATGGCAAAAAGAAAACGGAAAATTCAGTTAAAATATATGCAACGGTAGTGAAGATTAATGTATAAATAAACCGCACTTAGCCACATTACGGGTAACCGTATCATAAGTAGCGAAGGTTTTTGACTCATTTTTCACATAGTAATAGCTTGTGCCCTTTCTTTTATAAGTTGTTCCGTTGCATATACGAGAAACCAACGTTCACTATTGTGTAAGGCGGTTTATATTTTTCTATGAGTTCCAGATGAAAAAATTTAAAAAGAGTAATTGTAAAATAAGTTTAATTATCTGAAAACACAAAGTGAAAACTCCTAACGTAATTTGTCTCGACAACAATTACAATTGGGAGTTTTCGCTTTTAAACTATAGTAAATTGTAAAATTCCTTAAATGCTTTAAGGTCAATCTCTAGTTGTGATGATGAGCCATATTTAATAATTCACCTTATCAATTCCTGTTTTTTATAAATTTTTCAATTATTTCACAGTTATTTTCAACTTATTTCACATCTGTGCCGTATCATTGGGAATTGAAAGGAGATTGTAAACATTGAAAAAATTATTCGTATTAGGACTTATATTGTTAAGTATCATTTCTGTAGATCTTATAGGTAATAAGCACAAAATGAATGCTGAGGCAGCTGATTCAAGTTTAGAAAAAGATGTACCAGATAATACAAATTGTGCATTTTGTAATATGGTTGTGTACCAAAAGAAAGATAAAATGGGTGTTTTTTCAGCTCAGGCAATTAAAAAGAAAGGTAAGGTGGTTTATTACGATGACATTGGTTGTCTTTTATACGATGAAGTAAAAAATAAAACAACAAATAAAAAATATGTTCGTGATTACAAAACATTGAAGTGGGTTCAAGCTGAAAAGGCAACTTATGTTAAAACATCGCTAGTTTCGCCAATGGACGATGGTTATATATATTTTGCTAAAGCGGCTGCTGCAAAGGATTATGTTGAAAATCATTCAGGTACAAAAATTGTCCCCTTTAAAACTGTTCAAAAAGAGAGTGTTGAGAAATATCAATAGGTATATTTGAAAACACAATAAAATTAGAAAGGGAAATATGGAAAATGAAAAAATATTTACGGTTTGGATTGCTTATATGTGTAATTTTAGTAGCATTTTTAAATGGTAATCAAAATTCAATTGTATTTGCATCCACTACAGATGTTCAAGCTATTAAAAATGGAGAAGTAGTTTATTATAAGAATGTATTTTCGTTGTTGTATGATGAATTAAATGAAGGGGTTACACTCACAAAAGAAGTCCAAGATTATAGTACAAAAAAATGGGTTGCGTTAGATTCAGTAACGATTGTTAAAACGAATACTTCAAAAAATATTTATTTCTCAAAAGAAGCAGATGCAGATAAATATCTTAAAGCTTATAAAGTGAAAAACAACGTAACCTTAAAGAAAGTTAATATAAATACAATTAAGACTAGTGTTAAGGAAAAATATAATAGAGAGGCACCCAGTATTGTATTAAATGCGAGCACAATAGAGCCAACGAATACAGATGTCACAGTGAATGTAGATGTTACAGATAATAAGAAAGTGATCTTGAAAAAATGGGCAATTGGTACAAAGCCAGCAAATAAATTTTCTATTGCAGGCACAACATTTACAGATAACTCATTTACAGTAAGTAAAAATGGTACATACACTGTGTATGCTTTAGACAATAATGGCAATAAAAGAACAAAATCAATTACAATATCAAATATTGATAAAACGGCACCAGCAATAACACTTTCAATACCTGAAAGTGATACAACAGCAGTAAGTAAAAAAATACAAGTTTCAACTACTGATGATACTGGAATTAAAGATCAAAAATGGGCATATGGAAATAAAGATGTAGAATACTTCATTGATAAAGGTTCAAGATTGGCACCTTTACAAAATACGAATCAAAAAGATAAAATCATCGCGCTAAAAAATGGTGTTTATACAGTTTATGCTGAGGATAAAATGGGGAACAAGTCCACAAAAACAATTGCTATTGATGGGATTTCTGAATTTACAGAAGTAACACAAACGGGTGTACACTGTGAAGTGTGTCGTATGGATCTTCATAACACTGACCCAAATAAAGTGTATTCTGCCAAATCGATTGACCAAGAAGGATACACTCATTATTTTTGTAGAATTGGATGTATGTATCATCAAGAACATGCAGATGGTGTTGCATTTACTAATAAATATGTTCGTGATTATAGTGCAACAGCGCCACGCTTAAATAACTGGATTGCAGTTGAAAATGCAGTAACTGTAAAATTTAATAATGATGAAACAGCCAAAGGAATCATGGGCTGGAAACTTTTCCATTTCCAGGAATTATCAAGTGCAGCAAATTACCTAGGTGTGAGCAAAGAAAATGTAGTAGCTGAAAAATTAGATAATATTGTTGAATATGCGAAAACGAATAATAAGGGAATGACTTATCAATACGAGATTGATAAAGTAGCACAGTAATTTTAAATAATAAAAATTGAAACATTCACCATTTAAACTAATAGAAAAGCGAAAACTTTTGTATCGTAATTGTTGTTGAAACAAAACACGGTAGGAGTTTTCGCTTTATTATTTAAAAAAATTTACAATCAATAGTATTGAGCGAATGATCTATGAAAAAATTCATCCGATCATGATGAACTTCCATCAAGCCTTTACACAAGCAATGTCAAGGGAACAGAGAAAAAGATTATTGCATTTATTGATTTTCAAATCACTATTGATGATAATCGGTAAATTGAAAGCCTCCAAATCAAGCTAAATGTCACCAGGAATTGGCTCTTATATCCCAGATGGAAGGCATAGAATATATTCGCTAACATGAAAACTTCCGAATGAGATACGAAGATAATTAATGCATCAAGAATAATATTTTCACCAGTTTTTGCTGTATCCAAGCGTTACTTACGCAGAGTAAACCACCAGTTATGAAATGCCTCTCAGTTGTTGTCTAATTGAGGGGCATTTTATTATGCTAGTGATTCGGATTTATCTACATTGACAATGATAATCATTATCGATAATGTGGAAATAGGCGAGTGTTCTTATGCAACCTTTCCGCATTTGAGCCTCAGATTTTTGATTAATTAATGATTATTGAAATGAGGTATGCAATGTGAAAGTTGACGTTAATCAGTTAGCAGAGCATTTAGCTCACACTCCTTTTCAAGTAGAAGGAGTATATAGATATTCTAAAAGTTCAGGTGTGCCCTACGCAGACTATACAGATTCTTTTCCTGGGTTTGTGTTTCCACTTACAGGGAAGATACAATTTCAATTTAATGGCACACCTTATATATTTTCGCCAGGAAAAGTTGTGCATGGGGGTGCAAATATGAAACTAGACCAAGAAAATTTCAGTAATATCAATTGGGAATATATTCTTGTTCAATACAGGATATGCAATTCTGAACTAGAAGAGTCAAGCTTTTCTCATCAGCATTTTGAATTATCAACAGGACAATCACCTCGTCTTAGCGAATTAATTATGCGTCTTTGGCATGTGTATAATCAGCGTAGTGGCATTTCGATGTTTCAGACCGAAATGCTTTTTCGTGATGTATTAAATGAAGCTTTATTATGTGTTGCTAATAGGCAAAATAGCTGTGAATCACATGCTTTATTTGAACGGGTATCTAATTATATTCATGAATATTATTATCAAAGCCTTACAATAACATCACTTGTAGAACAAAATAATGTTAATCGAAATCGACTTTCTTATGTTTTTAGAAGACATGCAGGGATGGGACCCGCAGAATATTTATTAAAATATCGTTTAAACATGGCGCAAGAAATGCTATTTACAAGTGATGCGCCAGTACAAGAAATTGCGCAAACTGTTGGAATTGCTGACCCCTTTTATTTTAGTAGAGTGTTCAAGAAACAATTTGGTATTTCTCCTACTGAATATCGAGAGAAGTTCATCAATAATCCATGCTAATTTCAACAGGCATCCATTCAATTCTAAAATTACCTTTACTATACTAATGTCATACCAAAGAAAACACTATGGTGGAGGAATTTTGTATGCTAAAAATTAAAGGTTTGCTAATCTCAATGCTATTATTAGCAGGCATACTAGCAGGTTGTAATGAAACGCCTGCAAAAAATGAAGGATCAACTACATCAGCAGTTAATGTAGATGCCACTGATTGGCCAAGAACATTTAAGGATGCCCTAGGTAAAGAAATTGTTATCGAGAAAAAACCAGAAAAAATGGTTTCACTATGGTATTTTTACCCTGAAATATTAGTTGCATTAGGTGAGCCACCTGCTGCCACTACTGATAAAGAATATCTATCTTCTTTATCTTATTTAAAAGGAAAAATAGATTCAACAGAAGAACTAGGAGATAAATTGTCTCCTAGTATTGAAAAAATTCTATCTACGGATCCTGATTATATATTAGCAACAGAGCATCATGAAAAATTGTATGATTCACTAGAAAAAGTGGCACCAGTCATTACATTAAAATACAAGGACATCTATGAAAATTGGCAATATGGACTACGTACAGTAGCCGAAATTATTGGAAAAGAAGACGAAGCGGAAAAAGTAATTGATAGAATGATGAAAGAAATTTCATCTGGGCGTGAAGCATTAAAGTCGATTCAAGGAGAATCAGTAGCACTTATATTGTCTTGGGATGGGAAAACTTTTAATGTCCTAGGAGAAGAAAATCCTGTTTATACACTTGCATTTGATAAAGAAATGGGACTGGGGCTTACATCTGATGATACATTTAAAGGCACTAATAATGAATTTACTTCGTTTGAAGGAATTTCAACTGTTCAAGCAGATCATATTTTCCTTATAGGTGACATTACAAAGAAGGAAAAATTAATGAATGACTTAAAACAAAGTAATGTATGGAATAATCTGAATGCCGTAAAGAAAGGTAATATCTATTTAATGGATACTTCCGCTATTACTGGTGGCCCATTGGCTATTGAATATGCTTTGCAAAATATAACAAATGCCTTAAATAAGTTCTAAAAGTCGAAAAGAATGCCATTGAAAAAGCAGCATCAAAAAGAAGGAGAGATGAGTATGCATTATCAAGCTATTAATCTGAATGAGGAGCTATCTCAAATCAACGAGCTCTGGTCACCGAAAGTCGTTGGTGAAATAAATGATTCTCTATTTAAGTTGATTAAGATTGATGGGGATTTTATCTGGCACAATCATGAAGGCGCAGATAAGGTATTCATTGTAATCGAAGGAGAAATGTTCATTGATTTTCGTGATGGTCAGGTGAAAATCTCCAAGGGAGAGATGTTTATTGTCCCAGGAGGGGTCGATCAAAAGCCTTTCGCCGAAAAGGAATGCCATGTTATGTTGGTGGAGCCTAAAGGCGTAGTAATCACTGACGATACTGAGTCTAAATAAACAGCAGCAGATGTTGGGAGTTAGTATTAGTGCTAGTACGAAGTCAATTTATATGAAAATATTTCACGTAAATTTAGATAATTTTTACCAATAATATTAAGAAATCGCCTTTCAATGCTAAATAAGGGCGATTTTTTCTTTTGCTTTAAATGTCTAAGTGTTTGATATCTAAATATACTGAATTAAATTATTGCGAAAAATTTTTATATTATACTAATTTAAATATTGGGAACTTACTTTCTGTATTTGGTTGCATTTACTAATTTTGTGATACTATAAAAATACATAATATTTCACAAATATAGAATGTAATTTTCTGAAATTCTTAGATTATCAATAAATACGAGTAAGGAGAGGTTTAAATGAATCAATTTCTTCAGATGGGAGCAAATACAGTTTTAAGTTCTCCAAAAGGTACTGTAACAGTTAGCTACGATATGAGCAATTCAATTGATATATCCTTAACAGCTTTCCTTTTAACTGACTCAGGCAAGGTACAAGGAGACAGTGGAATTATTTTTTATAATCAGCCAAAGAGTTCTTCTGGTGAAGCTACGCTTATACCATCTGAGAATGTGGGCAATACAAAGGTACATAAAATTAATTTTGATATGAGTAAAGTTCCTGAAAGCATTACAAAAATTGCTATTACTCTTACAGAGGATAATAGTACAGGATTTTCAAATGTGAAAAATTTGAAGGCGGAGATATGTTCCGATAATACTATTATCCAATTAACCCCATTTAGTTTCGCAAATGAAAATGGAATCGTAGTATTAGAATTATATCTAAGGAATGGTCAGACAAAAGCAAGATCAATCTGGCGTGGATTTGATTCTGGTCTTAAAGGGTTATGTGAAAATTACGGTGTTGAGGTTGAACCTGATGAGCAAAACACGTCTTCTGATACTAAAACAATTAAAAAAGATATACCACAAGAACCTGATAAACCCCAAGCTGTACCTGAAAATAAGAAAAGACAAAACACATTGTCATCAATAAACCTTGAAAAAGTAAAGGGTAAGATAAGTCTGATCAAAGGTCAAAGGCCAGTTATCATTGATAAAACTCCAGAAATTACTGCTACGGTATCTTGGAAGACGGGTACAGATTATGATATATATGCTTTAGTCTATACAAAGGATGGTAAGCAGATAGATGTAGCTATGTTTGGGGCGAAAGGAACACCTCCACTCAGGAATTTTGGCAATGGAGCTGTCGAACATATGGGGGATGTTGGGAGAGATAGTCGATCAACAAAGACAGAAGTAATCAAATTAAGGTTAAATAATAATATTCTTGCAGTTGTTCCTGTGGTTTACTCTGCTCAGTCAAATGGAACAGGCTCATTTTACAGATACAAGGTGTCCATAAGTATAGATAATCATAATGGAACCTCTGTTACAATATTCGCCAAGAATGCAAATAATAATGATAGAATTTATTCCTGTGTTCCCGGAATACTTCATAATACGCAAGATGGAGTTATTATCAGCCCATTAGAGCTTTATAGTACACCGAATTCAGAACGTAGACCTAAACTTAGGATGGGGTCTTCAAATATGGTAGAAGTCATAATGGATAAAGGACCAATAAATGATTATAAGTAAGGTAGAAATATATAAATTTTGAATATAAAATTATAATCATTATATGTTTTAAGTGAAAGAAAGCATAGAAAGAAATACATAGAATTAGGGACAGGGTAAAAACAGTATAAAGGGAGTTTTGATATGGCTAACATTGTTTCTTTACAAAAAGGCGGTAATACGGTTCTATCAGAGAGTGGCAATCTCAGCGTGGAAGTACGATGGAGCTCTACATCTGTATTAGATGTAAGTTCTTTTTTAGTAGCTGCTGATGGCAAAGTTCCATCAGATGAGTACATGATATTTTATAACCAAGAAACCGATCCAGAACGAAGTGTTTGGTTGAAAGAAAATGACATGAATAAAGTAGTTTTTACTATTCAGCTAGAAAAGCTTTCTCCAACTATACAGCATTGTTTTTTTACAGCAACATTAGAAGGAAACTCAACATTTGATACTGTTCAAGGACTAAGTATCACAGTAAAGGGAACTCATGGGGAAGTTTGTTATCAAATCGATGATGCTACTGAAGAAAGAGCATTGGTTCTTGCAGAAGTATATCGACACCAATCAAAATTTAAATTTCGAGCGATTGGCAGAGGATTTAATGGCGGGTTAAAGCCATTAGCTGAATCGTATGGAGTAGAGGTTGAAGAGCCTGAAGTGCCGGAAGCTCCATCTGTTCCTCAAAATGAACCTGTTCAAGATGTTAATTTATCAAAAATTGATTTATTGAAAAGAAAAGTTTCCATTTCATTGGAAAAGAAGAAAATTGCACTTGAGAAATCACGTGTAGCAGTTGTTTTTGATGCATCAGGCTCTATGACACAGCTATACCGAAATGGGACCATTCAGCGTGCTTTTGAACGTGTGCTAGCTGTGGCTGCCTGCATGGACGATAATGGCGAATTAGATGTTTGGTTCTTTGGGTCTAAATTTATGAAAGCGAGAAGTGTAACAGAGAGAGATTTTGAGGATTATATTAAACAAACATATCCTGGACCTAAAATATTCGGTGGTCTAGGTATGGATAATAATGAGCCACCTGTTATGAAGGATATCATCCATCACTATGTAAAAAAGGAACCAAGAAAAGATATACCAGCATATATAATATTTTTTAGTGATGGTGGAATATATAAAGATAAAGAGATTGCAAAAATATTAGTGGATGCCTCTAAACGAAATCTATTCTGGCAATTTGTTGGGCTAGGAAATGCGAATTATGGAGTTCTTCGAAAGTTGGATAATTTACCAGGACGAAAAATTGATAATGCTAATTTTTTTGCCTTAGATGATTTAGATAAAATATCAGATGAAGAGCTATATAACCGTCTTCTAAATGAGTTTCCAATTTGGCTGAAGGAAGCAAGGAAAAAGGGGATTTTACATTGAAGTGAAGGGAACTGAGTAGTTAGCAAGGCTAGAATATAGATTAACCCAACCGGCTCAACTTCCATTCCGTTTATTATTTAAGAGATGATATCGTGCATTCCAATTAACAGAAAATAAAATGAAGAGACGACGACATATACTTTGTCATCGTCTCTCTTCTATTTATTATGTAAATCAAGGGGAATTTTAGGGATAAAGGAAATATTGACATTTTTATTTTAGACAACTAAGCTTATTGAAAAATAAATATATTAGGCTGAAGACATTTTATTGGCTATACAAAAAAGGTTGACTAGGGGGGAGCCAATGGGACTTATTAAATTAAATTGTCCAAATTGTAATGGAAAAATTGAATATAAAGAAGGGCAGCCATTCAAATGTCCTTTTTGTGAAACTGAATTAATGTTGAAGGAGAATAATGTCTATTATGTTGACCAGACGATCAATAATTATTATGGAACAACTCCTCCAAAAACAAACACACGTCCAAATACGAACTTAAAGGCGCTTCTAATTGTGCCAATCGTCATTATTTGTGCATTCTTTGGGTATTTACTTTTGAGTAATAATCAAACAGAATATGGTAACCATGAAAAAATACCTGTTCGAACTATGCCGGAAAGCGAAGTTCTTTTGTTCTTTTTAAAAGATATTTTTAATAAAGGTGAAGCGATGCCGACTAAAGAAGAAATAGCAAGTATCCGCTATTTAACTACCTACTATACTGATTATCAGTGGCATTTTGATTACAGCTTTGATGATCCTTTTACGAATAAGCAGGCTGAAATTTCAAACTATATTGTTATGGATAAGATATTAAATACTCAAAAAATCGAACAAAAGGACTTTGAAGCCTTTACTGGACTGACTGTATTGAAGTTCATGAATGATTATGAAATATCGCAGAGTGAAAAAGTAAGCTTTCGCCATCTGAAAAACTTAAAAAGCTATACAGGCAGCTTTAATGAATCATTTAGTAGAATTGCCGAATATTTTAGTGATAAGTCTAACGTTGTAGAGCTCTCTGTCCAAATTCGAAGTAATGATGAACTTGCATTATTATTAGAGTTTCCTAATCTTCAATCACTTGAAATTTCTTATTTGACCGAGACGGTTACAGACTTCCATCTGCTGAATCAACTGTCATTAAAATCATTGTCTTTAAGTTATACCAATGATTTAAAGTGGTTGTCTTCATTAACAGGTTTAGAGTCATTAGCAATAGATATGAGTGAGGCAACAGATTTTAGCGCGTTCTACTCACTGAATCAACTACAAGAATTGAAGCTTACATCGGTGAAAAATTTAAAAACGCTCGATTTTATACAAAACATGCCCAATCTGCAATCGCTAGATCTTGAAAATATGGATATTACGAATTTAGAGCGCCTTAGAGATAAGTCGTCATTAACTAAGCTGCGTTTATCTTCTCTTTATAAATTAGAGTTACTTGATATTATGAACAGCCTGACTTCTCTGACCGATTTATCGATAATTGGTTATAGTGGCGAAGTATCATCGATTGTAGCTCCTCATTTAAAAAAAGCGGAATTAACAAGTTCTTTCATTTCTAAGTTAGAGGCACCTGCATTAAAAAACTTGACTGTTTATATTAGAGGGTCTGAGTCGTATTTTAATGGAGCAGAATTATTAAAATACCCACAGCTAGAACAATTTACAGCTATGGAGTATAGCGATTTTACAGGTATTAGTGCCTTAAATCGTCTACCAAATCTACAAACATTAAATCTCAATGAGACATCTTTTTACGATGAAACGAGTGAGTTATTTAATTTACAGCATGTAAAAACGATAAATTGTTATGAGTGTAAGTTTCAATTTAATAGTAAAAACCCTTTTAACAACAACATACTGGAACAGTTAACATTGAATGATGTATCCTTCCAAGTAGGTAATGGTGACTGGTTGCATGAAGTTGATAAGGTTATGCCTTATTTTGCTGGCCTTTCTGCTCTACGCTCTTTCACAATGCAGGATAGCTCACTACAATCATTAAGTTTTATGGAAAATTGGCAACAAATTGAGATGCTTCATTTGGAAAATAACACGATTACAAATGTTGAGCCTTTAGTAAATCTGCCCAATTTGAAAAAACTATATCTTTTAGGCAATCAAGTGCAAAACAAGTCTGTTCTTGATAAAAGGATAATAATTTATTGAGGCTAACGTGCTTTTTTAAGACGTGATTGATCTATTGTGGAACTTAATGGCTGTTAAAGCGGTTTGTCAGATGAGCTTATGAAAAGAACTTAATCTATGGGATAATTCCTTGAATAAGAAAGTTTTAGAAAAAATTGATTCCCAAAAGGGAGCCATTCCTGATAAAAGGAGTGGCTTTAGGGTAAGCAAAAGGGAGTACATATCGTACCCCTTTTTTACAGCATAGTTGATTACATAATTTTGATAAAATTTAACTTTTCTACCGATTTAGTAGGTGCGAATTTGATGAATTCATTTCCTGTTACTGACTTTTTAGTGAATGGTTCTAGTTCCTTTTCTTCGTACCAAATTCCATCCAATTCAATAATTAGATATTCTGAATTTGAGTGCACTACAGCTGTGTTGTAACCTAATGCATCATAAATAGCCTGACTCGCATAAACTGTTGAGATATAATTATCTGGTCTTCTAGTAAAGGTATCGTGTTTCTTCTCTAATGGTGCAATTACTTTCCCAATTTGGCTAGAAAATGCTGAAACATAGTAGGATGCGGCATAGTACTTAGCTAAAGTATCAAAAGAAATACCTAAGTTAATTGCCTCTCCATATACTGTTTTAAACTTATGAGCTTTCATATTCTCCTCATTACGTGATGCGGGGTTTGTTCGGTCAGTTATTATAGTAATCTCATTGTTCATTAACCGTTCTAATATCTCTAGTTCAAATTCATCATTTTGATTATCCGGTTTTATATCACCATATGTCTTACCAGTTAGTACTTTATCTACGTAATTTATTACTTGGTCATAGTCCTTTTGAGAACCAACATTGTATGTGTGGTTTTTATAGGATGTCATTATAATTTCGCCTGTATATTCTTTACTGAGTTCACCCTTAGGTCCTAGATAATCTTCAATAACCGTACCTCCGCTATTAAACGTCGATCCAAGGCGCTTAAACACTTTAAAGGCATGAAATTCGAATATTTTAGAAGTGTCAAATTCACCATATAAATTAGAGTAATCGTATTTTGTATGCTCAAACTTTGGTGCTGTGGGGTTAGGTGGGGTTGTCACTGTACTGTACTCGGTTGGATTATTGAGTGTGTCCTTTAGTTGCCCCTCTTTGACTGCATCGTTGTAACGACCTATGAATGCCACGATGTGCGCTCTTGCAAGTTTTGTGTCTGTTCCAAAATTTTCTAGTGTTTGTCCTCTAGATGAATTACCTCCTGTTGTAAGCCCATTTGCATACATGAAATCCACTGCTTGCTGAAGCGTTACTGATTTTCCATAATGCATTGAAACTAATGCTTGTGCCATTTGACCACGTGTCACTTGTTTTTTAGCAAAGTTGGCATTGGATGTAGAACCCTTTGTCATGATACCGTGTATGTTAGCGAAATGATACTCCACATACGCGAAGTTTGTAGCTGTCTTGTCCTTCATTGCCATTTTGGCAGATTCAAATTGGGTTCCATCACGGTAACGGAGCATAACATTTAGCATTTGGTATTCCGTTAGGCTTCCATATGGGTCTATCCAATTTCCTACCCCTTTTGATGGCTGTGAAGGATGTTTTTGATTCTGATAACCTGTAATAAGACCTTGGTCAATTGCCCACTTCATATCCTTTGCCCAATACGCATTTGAATCATAGTCTTTGTACTTATCTACAGATAATCTCTGTGTTTGTTGGACTACTGTTTGTTTGGATTCCTGATTGTTCTGTAATGCTTTTAACTCAGGATCAGAGTAGTTCCTTGGCGAATTGTCACCTGTCACCCAATTTGGACTTGAAAAGATTTCATATCCTCTTTCTAAAACACCCTCAGTAATATAAATTATTCCATCATCTTCAGGTTCTGTTGTTCCTGCAATGCTTAAAGGTTTATTTGAAGCAGCCTTTGTTTCTTTTTCATCGATTTGTAAAAACAAACTTACTACTATTGAGCTCAGTATTATACCTTTTATACTAAAGTTAATATATCTGTTATAAGACATTATTATCCCTCCAATAATTTCATTTTATAAAGTTTTAGGGATAATGTAAATGTATATTTAAAGCGTTAAATAGTATAAAACTCTCTGTTTATATAGGTGTAAAGTTGTGTATCTTATGTTTTGAAATTATGAGGATGTGACTTGTGAATAAAGAGGAAATACTGAAATTTTATAATTAGATAAAATAATTAAAGAATAGTTATTAACAAAAAAGGTTTTATGATCTATTTATAGAAATTTGTATCTATATGAAATTTTTTTTACAGAGGGGATGTAAAAAAGAAAAGGAGAAATAAATGGAATAGAGATTAAAAATTTGTTTAGGAAAAACGAGCACTTAATAGTAGCTTCACAGATAATGGAGAGGTTATATAGTGAAATTTGCTTAAACGTGGAGTAAAATATAACCACTAAAAGACTAGATAAAGTTTATTTAATATCAGAATTGATTTAAACTATTTATTTAAATTAACAGAGCTAATTTCAATCGAAATAGGCTCTGTTTCTATTTGATTGGGCGATAAGTGCTGTTTTTTGTTGATGTAAATAAGCCGATTTAATAACTAAAATCGGCTTTTCCTCAGATGTTTAATTTTTTTGAAGTTCGATTTGGACACGACCGCTTCCTTTTAAATATTGCTCATAGCGTGCAATCTGCAGTTTAATTGGCTTAGTTGGAAGTCTTTCAACATTCTCCATATCAAATTGCTGCCCAATTAGCATATAGTTTTCGTACTCTGAAATCCAAGTACTATTTGAGTAATAAATATTCCCATTTGCATCCTCTAAATGGCTAAATACTCCTTTATGCTCTTTCTTTTTATATGGGGAAATTTTATATTGAATTTCAAAGTTATCTTTTATTTCAAGCTCTATATTTATATTCTCAGGCTGACTTATAATTTTTTTCTTGTCAAAATCGACTATGATAAAATCATCAGCTTTATCAATTGCTTCAATTTCTCGCAGTTCAAATGTTATGCTTTTGGGGATGCGGAAATAATTACTTTCAAGCATAATACTAAATTTCTCATCTTCATAGTTACCAAATCCGACGACACCATTTTTAATTTTTCCCCATTCTTCTTGATGTTCATCATAGATGCGAATATCCTCAAAGCTTAGTATTTTCTTGGAATTTTTCGGGTCAATCGACATTTTTAGCTCAGAACGAATGGGAGAAATAATAAGCTCATGGATTGTCATGCGTTGCCCATCTATAATAACTTGTTTGTTGACAGTATAATGTTTGGATGCTTTCACATCATTTTTTAGTGTAAAGGGAATTTCAAATACTGTCTCAGGGTGGTCACTCAGCGATAATGTCAGCTTAAAATCCTTAGATGAATAGTCCATGCCTTGGCTGGCGACAACATTAATTGTATTTTCCATTTCATATGTTCCTTTAGGCTGTGCTGCAAAGCTACTACCAACGGTTGCCCTTATTTGTTCACCTTTTTGTTTAACTTCGGTTATTATGCCTTTGAAAATCGCTAAATCCTCATCTGAATTTAGCTTATAGGAAATAATCATTCCAGATTCATCTGCTACAACGCCTGTAATCGTAAGTGTTTTACCGTTAATGGTTTGGCTCGCATTTATATGCTCATAATATTCGTTGCTGACTATATCCTCAATTCCTTTATCGAAGGCAATCATTTCAACAAGTGGCTTTAATCCTGGGATTTGTGCAACAGCTTGTGCAAGAGCAGGAGATACCCGAATAGATCCAATAAAGGCAATCATTATAAAGGCAACAGTGATTGCTAATTGTAAAAGTCGCTTATAGCGAGTTCTTTGTTTTAATCGTTTATAAGCGCGAAATTGTGATTCGGGTTGTAATGTGTCCATTGGCACTGATTCAAGTAATTCCTCATATCTTTTTTGCTGCTCTTTGTCAAATGGATTCATGAAAAGCCCCCCTCTCCTAATAGTTGACGAAGCTTCTTTAATGTTTTATGTAATCTAGACTTTACAGTACCCTCAGGAATATTTTGAAGGGTTGCAATCTCACTGTTTTTTAAATCCCTAAAGTACTTCAAATGAATAAGCTCCTGCTGCTCAATGGGTAGCTGTGAAATGACATCATTTAGTTCAAATAGCTCTGTCATATACTGAGACTGCTCCAATACATTATTGGTTATGAATGTTTGCTTTTGTTGTCGCTTCATCATTAGACATGTATTAATAACAACTCGAACGAGCCATGTTTTAAAATATTGAGGCGTTTGAACTTTATGAATGTTTTTTAGGCATTGATATGTCATCTCCTGTAAAGCATCATTGGCATCATGCTCATTTCGCATATAGCTATAGGCAACTCGATACATAGACTCTTTATATAAACTTAAAAGTTGAAGTTGAGCAGCTTCATTTCCATTAATTGCATGTTTGGCAAGTTCGCTTTCGTTCATCTCCATGCCTCCTTTACTGATTAGATGCACCAATTAAATAAATCGTTCATTTTATTTTGAAAAATTAAAAATGATAAGGTAATATTTTAGAAGACTCAATAAATGAATTGTCGAAAAATTTTTATAAATATAGCATTTGTCTTAGTTTAGTGAGTACCCAGCTTTGACGAAGAAAGTTTTTCTATCTTTTTTATGTGCTACTGTAAAATTAAAAATGTTGCTAAAGAGGTACATAACCGTGAATTCACCATTGACTACTTTTATCACACTTGTTTGTACGTCAGGCGTATTAAATTTGTATCTTAGTGGATATGTCTTTTTTAAACGCCACAATTTTACGAAGATTGCTCAATTATTTATTTGTAATACACTTTTGATAGCCATTTACTGTTTTGCATCTGCTTTTGGTTTAATGTCTACTGCACTAAATGAAATAAAGTTTTGGACAGTTATTCAATATGTAGGAATGGCATTTTCACCTGCAATTGGATTATTGTTTATCATGCAGTACGTGGGCATAAATTTAAATAGGAAAATGTTTATTTCATTACTGATTATTCCTTTTATTAGCCTGCTATCAGTTGCAACGAATGATATTCATCATTTTCATTATAGAGTGTTTGAAATAGACCCAAATTTGGGAGCACCCTACGTTTATCAGGAGATAGGTATTTGGTATATAGTTCACGGTATATTTACGTTTGCCAGTATGTTTCTAGCATTTTTATTAGTGCTCTCTCATTGGAAGGAAACGACGAAGGTATATCGTCCACAATTAATTTCGCTAATGTTTAGCCAGCTTGTTCCAATAATAACGGCATTTGTTTATTTAATTGGATTAACTCCTCCAGGATTTGATCCAGTCCCAATGGTTTTATGGATTTCCTCACTGTTATATCTATGGTCAATTAGCTCATCGCGTTTATTTAGAATTATGCCTATTACGAAAAATACGATATTTAATAATATAAATGATGGGGTTATGGTGCTAGATGAATCCAAGCGATTAATTGAATTTAACGAAGCCTGTCAGAGGATGTTTCCGAAGCTGAACCGCACCATGTATGGCATGGACTTTGTGAAGGTCTGGTTTGAACTATCCGAGAAAAATATCCCCTTTCATATTGATATAACGGAAGGGGCAAAAGAATTTCAGCTAGATCTAACTATTTCAGAAAACCTTTCACGGACCTATCAGCTTCGCCTCTCATCGATGCAACAGACGAACAGTAGAAATGGAATGCTATTGATTTTTACTGATATTACGGAGCTTAAAAATCTACAAAAAAAATTAGAGCATCAGGCATATTATGATGAACTAACCCAAGTTTTTAATCGTCGAGCTTTTTTTCAGTATTGTACGGAGGGTTTTTTGGAGGCCAAGAAAGATCAAACAGCCTTTACTGTCGTTTTAATGGATATTGACTATTTTAAAAAAGTAAATGATACGTATGGCCATGCTGTTGGTGATCAAGTACTTATTCATGTAGCACAGACTATTCAAAATCAATTGAAAGAGCGGGGTCTTTTTGCTCGATATGGAGGCGAGGAGTTCGTTCTTGCATTCAATGGATTAACATTACTAGAGGGAGAAGCGATAGCTAATGAGCTCCGTTCCTATGTGGCATCACAGCCTCTTGAAACGCTGGGAGAATTGATTACAATTTCGTTAAGCTGTGGTGTTGCAGAAGCAATAACCGAGGAAGAGGAAACACTTTATCAGCTCCTCCATAAAGCTGATATGGCTTTATATTGTGCCAAGCAAGAAGGACGTAATCGTGTACATGTGTATAGAGAACCTATTAAGCCTGAAATGTAACAGCATTTCAGGCTTTAATATATGTATTGATGTCTAAATCTTAGCTGTTAATAAATAAAATAGCATTTGCTAGTGCAAACTTTAGATGAAAAGTCATCAAACGAATGATCATGACTTTTCAAAAAATCAATGAAGGATGGTAGTCAAATATGAAAACAAATCATACCAATGCAACGCAATATGTGAAGACATTACAAGCAAACCAAAATCGTCAACAGCAGGAGGAATTTGGTTCTGAGTTTGAAATCGATACGGCTTCAGCACAAGTAAACAACTTTGCCGAAACCCTAGGAAAAACAGATATCAAACAGCCAGTAAGTGAACGTACGGCGTGGCACTAGTTTCTATTTGACAACTATTCAAAACATTGAGATGGAGAACTAAGGTCTAGGCCTTAGTTCTTTTATTTGAGTTAACCTTATAATAGAAAATCTTTGGAGAGATTGATCTCAAAATATCCTATTAAATTTTTGTAACATTATTAAATATCCAGAGTTATTTAAGTAGGGAGGTGAAAAGACATGGACTTTGATGAAATCTACCAAAAATATTTTCAGGACGTTTATTTATATCTGAAATCATTGAGTCATAGCGATGTTATAGCTGAAGAAATTACCCAGGAAACTTTTTTTAAAGCATTAAAGAATATTGAAAGTTTTGATGGTTCTAAGGATATTCGAGCTTGGCTCTTTATAATTGCTAAAAATACATATTTCACTTATTACAAAAAGAAGAAAAAGCAAATTGATTCTGATTTAAATAAGACAACTAAAACAGGCGTCCATTTTGTGAAGCATTTAATGAATGAAGAGGATGCATTTGCAGTTCATCAGTTTCTACATTCAATGAAGGAACCATACAAGGAAGTCTTTTCACTACGAACCTTTGGGGAGCTATCCTTTGATAAAATTGGGAGGCTTTTTGGTAAAAGCGCGGGATGGGCTAGGGTAACCTTTTACAGGGCTAGAAAGCAAATACTAGAGTATATGGAGGCAATCAATCATGACAGAGATTAAGTGCACAATTATTCAAGATATTCTACCTCTTTATGTTGATGAGGTGGTTAGTCAGGATACCAAAGAAATGATTGAGAAGCATTTAAAGCATTGTGAAAAATGTCAGTTAGAATACCAGCAAATGAAGCATGAAATGTATATTCCTGAAGAGACTAAAGTGACTCTCTTTAAAAGGATTAATAAGAAATGGCGTAAGAAAAAAATAATCGTTTCAGGTGTCTCGTCTATCATCACGGCCTTAATTTTATTAGGTGTATTTGAGTACGTCTTTCATTATGAAACGCTAATTCCATATTCAGGGGATATCGTGAAAATTGAAAATAACGAAGATAAAACATTATTTGCCTATTACTATGGTAAAAGCTATGCAAGTGTTAACGTAACTCATCCTATGCTCCTAGAAATAGATGGCGAGAAAAAGAATATAAGCTTTATTTATTATAATAAAACAATTGCAGCTTCGCCTACTCGACAGCTTATTAATAATGGAAAAGCACGCGATGAGCAGAATTTTACTTTTGAATTTCCTGAAGCTGAAGAAATAGATGCTGTGTACTATGCGGAATATGATATTGAAAAAATAGCAGTTAATAAGGATTCTTGGAATAATATTTTAAAAGATGCTGTTCTAATTTGGGAAAAAAAGCAATAAAACTCTTACAAATCATTTTCCTGCATATTTTCTATCCATTTTAAAAATACTATGTCTAGGTAACTTATTGAATGGTTAAGAAAGGGAGAGGTAAAATTGGCAAAGCACTCTGATACAAGCTGGAAGCAGGATCATCCTAGTACTTTATTTAGCAACTCTGTCCAAAAGGCAGAACGTTTATTAAAGCATGCAAAATCACACCCTGAGGAAATAGCTATCGAACATGCATTTGATCAAATAGACCATGCAGAAAATGCGTATATGAATGCACATCAATATGGGGAGCATTTGGATACTGTACAGCAAAATAAAGTGTACCTAGAGCAAATCAAACGGCAACTACATGACATGAAAGATAATGTAAAAAAGCAGTAGAGCATTTGTTCCTTCATCGTCAGGCAGATTAAAAATGGCTTAAGCTCTAGACTTAAGCCATTTCCTGTTGAAAATCAGCACCAAACAATTATCTCATTGGGTGTGGTTTGAGCCGGAATACTTCTTGTTGTAGCACCATAGATGACAATTAGGTTTCGATTAGCGGGATTTCTAGAAAAAGGCTGCCCATTTTTAAGCAAGATAACCGTAGATGGAGAGAGATTTAATTGTAGTTGACCATCACTGCTCATCAAATGGTTATCAAAAAAGTCAACTTTTACATTTTGGTAATTACTTTCCTTTACAATAATAAGAGCTCGATATTGTGGCGGGTATATCATAGGTACAGGAGCGTCCCCATCATAGTAGCCTGTAACCCAATCACCAGGTCTGACTATTTCCTGATTAACAAAGTAAGTAGAGGGAGAAATGACAAAATTGACAACGCCCCCAGCACCATCTTCTACAGTTAAAAGTTTATAGCATCCCTCAGCATCCCTATTTTGTCCAACAGGAAAATCATTAATTTGTGTAACAATTCCACGAAAAGATTTAAAATTTACCATAACCATTCCTTTCGAATTAACAATCATATTAGCTTATGTAAAAATCTCTATATAGATGACAAGGAAAAAATTGCTCTTTCATTAGTAAAAATCTATTTATCTATATAAGCTTGTCCTATATTATAGGAAAAGAATGTTTTTATCAGAAAAGGGGGAGCTTATGAAGTGGATTTCTAAAAATAATAAAAAACCAATTTTATTATTTAGCATGATAATAATTGTCATTGCTGGTTTACTCGATCTCAAATACGAGGGGTTATTTTTCCGTATACTACCTGAATCAATACAACAAAATTTATCTACTTTCTTTAATAAGTAAAAACAGACGAAAAATAAAAATAACACTAGTAAATTTTGAGAAAATTCGGTATATTTAAATGTGGAGTGGGGCTAGTACAAAAACAAGACTGGTTCCCTATTTTTATGTTATTATATAGATATAATAATAAATATGACTTATTTATATGAAAGCGCTAACCATTTTTAGGTCAAGTATTCCAAAATACATGAATTTTAATGGATGCTTTTAATTATGTATTTGTCCGTTTTTTTCTTGAATTATGAAGGGAATGGCTCGAAATATGCCGTTAAATCTCATATAAATAGTTGATATTTTAATCTTCAAGTAATTGTGATAAACTGCAATAAGGTAATAATTGATACAGAAAAGGTGTGCTCCTAGGTCGCTCCATGGCTTGCTTTGACATCTAAGCGGAGTGCTTACATCCTTTCTGCAAATCTTAACATATAAGGAAGGTAAAAATGAGTAACAGACAAATTAAATCAGATGTTATCTTAATTGGTGCCGGAATCATGAGTGCGACTTTGGGGACATTGCTCAAAGAATTAGCACCAGATTGGAAAATTACAGTGTTTGAGAAGCTCGATAAAGCCGGTGAAGAAAGTTCTCAAGAATTGAACAATGCGGGAACTGGGCATGCTGCACTATGTGAGCTTAACTACACTTCAGAGAAAAAAGACGGATCAATCGATATCAGCAAAGCGATTAACGTTAATGAGCAGTTCCATGTTTCAAGACAGTTTTGGTCTTATCTTGTAAACAATAAATTGATCAATAACCCACAAGACTTCATTATGCCTTTGCCACATATGAGCTTAGTACAAGGGAAAGAAAATGTTGAGTTCCTAAAAAAACGTCATGAAACAATGACGAAAAATCCTTTATTCCAAGGCATGGAATTTTCTGATGACCCAGAAAAACTAAAGGAATGGATTCCTCTTATTATGCAAGACCGTTCTGCAAATGAAGCTATTGCTGCAACAAAAATTGACACTGGTACAGACGTTAACTTTGGTGCTTTAACACGTATGTTATTTGATCACTTAAAAACAAAAGATGTAGATATTAACTACAACCACAGTGTTGAAAGTTTAAAACAAGCAAGCGATGGAACATGGGAAGTACGTGTACATGATTTAGATGGATGCAAAATGGAATATCATTCAGCAAAATTTGTCTTCCTTGGAGCTGGTGGTGGAAGCCTAGAATTACTACAAAAATCAGGTATTCCTGAAGGGAAACATATTGGCGGATTCCCTATCAGTGGATTATTCTTAGCATGTAAAAATCAAGAAGTTGCTGACCAGCATCATGCAAAAGTGTACGGAAAAGCAAAAGTTGGTGCTCCACCAATGTCAGTTCCACATCTTGATACACGTTATATTGATAACAAAAAATCATTATTATTTGGACCATTTGCAGGGTTCTCACCTAAGTTCTTAAAAACAGGTTCAAATATGGACTTATTTGCTTCTGTAAAACCACATAATATCACAACTCTATTAGCGGCAGGCGTTAAAGAGATGGGATTAACTAAATATTTAATCCAACAGCTTATGCTTTCAAAAGAGCAGCGCATGGATGAGTTACGTGACTTCATCCCAAATGCGAATAGCGATGATTGGGATATCATTGTTGCTGGACAACGTGTACAAGTAATTAAAGACACAGAAGCTGGTGGTAAAGGTACGCTTCAATTCGGTACGGAAGTTGTAAGCGCTTCTGATGGATCAATTGCAGCTTTACTTGGAGCTTCACCAGGTGCTTCTACGGCTGTTCACGTTATGCTTGAGGTACTCAATAAATGTTTCCCTCAACAAATCAAAGAATGGGAGCCGAAAATTAAAGAAATGATTCCATCTTATGGCTTATCATTAGCACAAAATCCAGAGCTCCTTAAAGAGATTAATGAAACAACTGATAAAGCACTTGCTTTAAAATAAATACTTGGAGACAGCAGATGTAAAGCAACATTTGGACAACCGTTTCCATAGCATAGAATCTTCAATCTAATTAGGGATTGGGGATTCTATTTTTTTATAGAAAAAAGCTGTAATATAATCAATTATTTCTATTATATTAGAATGAACTGTAAATAATGACAAATTTACAAATATTTAATACAAAAGTTGAATGAGCAACATTATTTCGGAGAAGTATTCAACATTTAGGGTGCTAATTAAAGATGGAAAATACCTTAAATACTTATATAGTCTTTCATTAACTCGCCAGCTGATGCTATAAATCTTATGGACCGTTGTTTTCGCTAAAGTTGTTACCTATACTTTTCATAAAGAAAGGAATGGGGCAGATGATTAATTTAAAAAATATCGGGAAATTTCATGATCTTCCAGAAAAGGCAATGCATATTTACAACGGAAATGTTCCTGCATTACAGCTTGCTATTGAAGAGGGCTGGGATATTGAAGAGGATATTATATTGAGTCCACATATCTCATTAAGTCCATTAGATTTGTCGCTAAGGTTGCAGAGACTGAATGTTATAAAGCTACTAGTAGAGCATGGCGTCAATTTGAATATTAAAAGTAATCCAGCTTTTTTGGTAGCCGTTCGTTATTGTAAAGAAGATGTAGTGCGTTATATTGTAAAGCATGGAGCGAAGCTAGACATGCGTAATCAGGTCGGCTCTGGCGCCTATTCACAGGCCTACTATGGTAATAAAAATAATATCCCACTTATTCATGAGCTAGGTCTGGATATAAGACAGTACGGTGGTCCAGTATTGCGTCAGGCTGTGTCGAATCATGATATGAAGACAATTACATATTTACTCGATCAAGGGGTGAACATTAATTATAATAAATCGGATATGGTTTATCCTTATCAAGCAACTCCATTAACTGTGGCAACAAGAATGGGGAATCTAACAATGGTGAAATACTTGGTTGAACGAGGCGCAAACGTTACTTTAGCTGAAAAGGATGGTGAGCGTCCATATACGATTGCGGTTGGCAATAAAAATACTATTTTGGCTGACTATTTAAAAGTATTGGAGCCAGCTCAGCTTCATGATTTAGAGAACAAAAAATATGAACTAAAGAAATATAAAATGAGTAATGAACTGATTGGCTTTCTTACGGGAGATAAGCTACGACTTGATCTAGATACCAATGATTATGACATTAGATATATCGACTTTTTCACACTAACAGATACTATTGAAATGAAGATTGACCGTCAAAAGCTACTGTGTTTGTCAGCACATGTAGACAATTATTCTGATTTACAAATAGTATGGAATCCAAAGAGAAGAGGGCAAATAGGCTGCTATGATGTGGAGCATCAAGAGTATGCTGATTTGTGTAGCTTTAAAGAATTTCTTGTAAAGCCTGAAACATACCTTATCAATTTTCTTGAAGGAGAGCTGTAAATTTATCACTCTGTTTGTGAGAATCCCATCTTTTATTATCAAACAAAAGATGGGCTCATAGTGTTGAAAAACTAAATGGTCAAAGGACTCTTTGTGAACACTACTAAGTCAAATGAAGGTGATTTCCGTTCCAGGCTACTCGCTTTGTCGCTGACGCTTCGCTTT
>NZ_JBXAPF010000050.1:0-31548 GCF_058803665.1 Lysinibacillus sp. GW821-FHT14F06 | reverse complement strand
AACCCAAACTGCTCGGGTTACACATTAAATTGATCACCTTCTAACCCAAACCGCTCGGGTTACACATTAAATTGATCACCTTCTAACCCAAACTGCTCGGGTTACACATTAAATTGATCGCCTTCCAATCCAAACTGCTCGGGTTACACATTAAATTGAGGCTTTTACCACATACTGATCTGCTATAGTTTTTTGATCAGTTCTTATCAATGGGGGAAACGTTTCCCTAAATTTCTATAACAGATTCTGTTTATACGCATAATATAAACCAATACCAAGAATTACCGATTGGAGGGATTATAATGAGCAATAATATCATTGCATCGACCAATATTGTGCTGGTCATCCTGCTTCTTTTAGGCATTACATATTATTATTTTTACAACCAATCACCCATTCAGATTGAACGCTTAGGTAATGTAGGATTTTGCCTGGCTTTCCCATTGTCCATAATTAATATACTGGCGAGTTTTAAGCTGCTGAAAAATAAGGCACGTAACACTCGAGACTCCTTATAGCCTACAAAACTCCAAATTCAGTGAAATTTGGAGTTTACTTATTATAAAAATAAAACCATATAATCCTCATCAACATACAGCTGATCTATTTTTAATGCCCTTTTTTCTGTTCCAAAAACCTCAAATCCCAAAGAAGCATACAACCTCTTTGCTGAGGTATTTGTAGACACAACCGTTAAATTAATCTGCTCAATTCCCTCTAATTCCTTTGCCATATTAATGATTTCGACCATTAAATACCTACCAATACCATACCCACGCTTTTTTGGAGAAACGTAAACAGCAAAGACACTTGCCTTATGCCTTAACTTCTGCTTCCTTTCTTGTACTAGGGTTGCAACACCCACTAATTCTTCGTTGTAGAATGTTCCAAACGTGTAAGAATCCTGTGATTCTAATCTCTTTGCAAATTGCTCAAGGGTAAAATCTTTTTCCTCTTCAAAGCTAGAACCAAATGCCTCTGGATTATTCTTTAGTCCTTCTAATCTGATCCCCCGGTACATGTCAGCCTCTGCTGCACTTAATATTCTAATATCCATGCTTTTTCCTCCAAAAAATCTATTTTTATATGTACATCCATAACCCATTCCCCTAAAATGGAAATAACAGCAAAAAAGGAGAACTTACAATGAAATCTAACTGCATGATGCAGCATTTTCACACCCTACAAGAGCAAAGATCTCACTACATCCCTTCAATTCATTCACTCTCACAGAAAGAGCTATGGTATCGCGGCGAGGAGGGAAAATGGTCTATTGGTGAACACTTTTACCATCTTTATTTAATTCTCAGAATGCTTAAAACAGCAACTACATGTTCCCTTTTCCTCACTCCTTACGCAAAAATTCGAAGAAATAAGCCTTTCGCCACAGAAATACATGATATTTATGAAGAATATAAACTTAAAAAAGGGAAAGGTATGAAGGCTCCAGGAATATTAGTGCCACCTAAGAAAATACGATTTGCCTTAAACAGTAAGGATATTGAACAATACCTAGTAAACGACACAATGGCTATGAAAAAATTGGTAGAAGATATTGAGGAGGATGTTGCAGGGCATATCATTTTTCCAGATCCTATTGCTCATTATCCAAACCTTATTCAAGCTATTCAATTACTTGCTATACATGAAAGGCATCATTTTGAGATTACAGAAAGATTGATAGGAGCTAATAAACTATTAACATAGGCATTCTATGTTTCAAAGTGACCTAAAAAATCAATACAAAGGCAACTTTTTAGGTCATCTCATATGTAAAATCTTTAAAGCAGCATTCTTAAAAATTTTTCAAAATGTACGCCTGCCTCGCGTGGAACTTGTTCCTTCGCTGTGGCTTCAATTGCAGCAGCTAAAAACGTCTCCGCAAGCTTCATCGACTCCACTAAATCTTGTCCTCGCATCATGCCGCCCATAATCACAGATGCAAACAAATCACCTGTGCCTGAATAACTTTCACCATTATAATCGCGGATACTAAAAAAAGAACGCTCTGCATCCACATACATATTGCCCACATAACGCTTGCCTTTATCTACTGGTGGCGGATTCAAACCCGTAATAATAACGTTCGCCCCAGTCACCTGCTGAAGCTGTTGACCTGCCTCCTCAAGTGCCTGAATATAATCTAAATTATTGTCATAACTCTGAAGCTTCTCATACGCCAAACCAGTAAGCAAGCAGCATTCTGTAACATTTGGCGTAATAATGTCCGCACACTTTACTAACTCTTTCATACGATTAAGTAGCTCGCCAGTAAACATTTTATAGACCTCGCCATGATCACCCATCACCGGATCTACAAGCAACGTCGTTTCATTTGAATGAAACACACTTAAAAAACGAAAGATATTATCAATTTGCTCCTTACCTGTGACAAAGCCTGTGTGAATACCATCAAAGGTTGCATCAAGCTTGCTCCATTCATCCACAAAGTAGTCCATCCTTGACGTTAAATCCTCACAATAGAAGCTCGAATACCCTGTTTGTGCGGTTAAAATCGCAGTCGGCAAAGGCACTGCCTGAACACCCATTACAGATAACACAGGCATCGCAGCCGTTAACGAGCACTTTCCAAAGGATGACATATCCTGAATTACAGCAACTTTTTTCATCATACATTCCACCTAACTAATCATGCTTATACTCTCCCCATCGTATCACAATTAGAAAGCAGCGAAAATAATCTCAATCTGACCCCTAACTTTTTTATAAAATTGGCACTTCCACAACAGTCAGTCCTTTGCTAAAGTAAAAATCATCAAAATATTCATCATAGTGAGGAAGATACAGATGCAAAATATACAAAGGCAATCCTATACAAAATCTCGCACGAAAACATTTGATTTAGTGATTACAGCCATTTTAGCAGCACTTGTTTTCGTAGCAACAATGTTTATCAATCTTAAGTTGCCGTTTGGTCAAGGTGGGCTTATTCACTTAGGCACATCCATGCTTTTCATCAGTGCAATTTTATTCGGTCCAAAAAAAGGCGCACTTGCTGGAGCAATTGGAATGGGCTTATTCGATATCGTAGGGGGCTGGTTAATTTGGGCACCAACTACTATTATTTCGCGTGCATTACAGGGCTTTATCGTAGGTAAAATTGCTTGGTCTAAAGGGAATAAAGGTGACAATATTGGACTGAACATTTTAGGAGCAGTCGTATCAATGCCCGTGATGATCGCTGTTTACTATATTGGGCAAGCCATTATGTTCAATAGCTGGATTGCACCGTTGGCATCCATTCCCGGGGATATAATTCAAAACATTGTCGGCTTAATTATCGCGATTCCTGTATGTGTCGTATTGAAAAAAACACCATACTTTAAAAGAAATTTTTAATGGAAACACGCCATCCTGCTGTTTTTCTCACAGCATTGATGGCGTTTTTTTATAAAACAGGGGGAATTTCAAAATAAAATGAAATTCAACTCTGCCTTTTTCATACTATATGGTGGAGGTGGTAATAATGCCAAGAGTAAAATACCGCGATGCAGACGTTGCCTTAATGGCTAGGATGATGAGGGCCGAGGCTGAAGGTGAAGGACAGCAAGGCATGTTATACGTGGGCAATGTCATTGTAAATCGAGCTGTTGCATCTTGTTTAGACTTCAACGATGTCAGAACCATCGAGCAAGTCATTTACCAGGTACAAGGAGGAAACTATTCGTTTGAAGCCGTACAAAAGGGCAATATGTTTTACCAAAGAGCGAGAGAAACGGAAAAAAGATTAGCGAAACAGAACTTAGACTACTGGCGACAACATCCAGCAAAATATGCACTTTGGTACTTCAATCCATATGCCCCATGTCCCCCAACTTGGTACGGCCAACCGTTTACTGGACAATTTAAGAACCATTGTTTCTATGAACCAGCACCAGATACTTGTGAAAGTGTTTATATGGGGTAGGGCCTTATTTTGATTTAAAGTGCCAAATTTTTAGTGGGAACTACCTGAATAATTGGTGTTCCCTTTTTCTTATCTTAAAATTTGTATGGAACAAGTGATTTTTTATTCCTCTGCATGAGAAAACACTTTCATTTTGATATGCTCCCCATTAGGTAGACAGATGAAAAATACAATTTATTTAATGGGGAGTATATCACCGAGAAGATGTACTATTTTTTATTTTTCATGCTTACAACGACCATTTTAAAAACCACACATTTCTTACTAATGTCAGAAATGTGTGGTGTGGTTATTCACTATTCTTCAAAAAGATCCATTGGCATAGTTTCCATAAATTCTCTCACTTCTCGAATACCAGGAAGCTCACTTTCTACAAGTTCTACACCTAGAATTTTCGCAAGCGGTTGAAGCATCGGTCTTACCTCTTTAGAGACAAATATTTTACTTGGTCTTACCTCTAAGCCTTGTAAATATGCCCATAAAATACTTTGTGCAATTGGTGGCGTTTTAGGCATTGGGAACATTTCGTGTCCAATCACCAAATTGCTTCCTCGTTCAACAAGCATGCCAACAATCGGAAAAACAGTGCGGTTGGTTTGTTCCATTTCTACACCAAAAGGCATGTAAAATAAATCATATTCTAGTTGTAACGCACTTTTAGGCTTTTTCTTATATTGTGCTTTCTCAAACATTGAAATTTCCTCGTAGCACTCGTACGTTGGTTTTGAGACCTGAAGCTTCAAAATATAAATTTCTTGTAAATTACCATCCATTTGCACTTTAAACGCTGGATATTCATGTGCAGCTACCTGCGGATATTGCCAGCCAGCCTTCCGAGCCTCTGTTATATTAATCATCGTATCTACAATATCAATTAAAAGCTCTACCTCTGAATAGTTTGGTATTTCAGGATGCGTCCCCTCCTGATAGCTACGGAATTGAATCCAGTTCTTCTTTCCTCTATACGATAGCCCACAATCTTTAATGAGCTGATAATCTGCTGGTTCTAACTCTTCTCTATCAACATAATTCACAGTTAAAGCATTTAAGCTATAAGAAAAATCACTTGATAAATTTTTTTCAAAAAGAATTTTTGCTAAGCTAGCATAACCATATTCCATATCAAAAACCATTAATCCAAACTCTTCACCGGCAGCTCCCATAACAGAAACAAGTACCTTGAAATCCATATCTACATAGTCAATAACAATAATCTCATCATTTTCTAAGTATTGCCACGGCTTTAACTTTTTTAGGTCATTTGTAAGCTCCAATAAAGTAAGATAATCTGGTTCCTGGCTTTCTAGAAAATCTACAAAACTTTCTACCTCTTCCCTCACCGTTATCCGTTCATTGATTTCCTCGATATTAATCTTGCTTAATTTTCCTGTATGAATATCACCTGCTCCAGCGATACATATAGCTTTTTCTGAATTCATTGGTAATTGAACATAACTATCTAACCGAATAATAAATGATTCATTGGTATCGATAACTTGTGCAATCGCTTCATCACCAGACTTTCGAAACCATTTAATGACCAGCTCATCCTCTGAGTCTAAATCCGTGTCATTTTCAGGTAAAAATAATATCTTTTCTTTATTCACAGATACTTGTCCATCTTTTTTAATCATTTCAAAATCAACATAATCCGAATCATCCAAACCAAAGCTAAGCAATAAAAGCTCATCTAATAAATCAAATCTACTTTCCTCTGGTAACAAAAGCTTTCGATAGATTTTCGGCTTTTTCTTACTTTCTATATGCAGTTGTATCATTATTTAACCTCTTTTCTATTTGTTAAACTGTTGGGATGAAATCATAGCTTAATCTGCCTTCGTCGTCACCAAAAGAAATAAAACTGCTCTCCATTGGTACCATCCCCATTGTGAACCACCTTTTAATTATTTCATTGATTATATTTCCGGGCTGCAAGATTCTATATCCTATCTGTTGCCATGCACCTCTTTATCAGCTTTATAAATTAAATAGCGTGGTTGCAAGAAAGATAGTACTTCTTAAGTATAAATATATTACAGTTATACATCTCAACAAATTGCCAGTCAAAAAATACTTTCTTGATAATTAATATATCATGCTTTATTGATAATCAAGAAGGTCTTTGATATTTGCAAAAACTAATAATATATAAATTATCCCTATGCACACTACCTAAATGATAATTCTTAAGACTTTGCTACTATATATTTTCTAAAATTCAATTCGTTCACCATTTTGATAGATTCGATCTACTTGTAGATTTAATAAAGCTTTGACAACAAGTGAAGATCTCTCAAAATGTTTAGGGGTGTGGGAAAGCAGAATTGCATCTGTCTTTCCCACACCCCTTCTATTTTGAATCTTACAAATTTCCTATCATTTCATTCTTTCTATATTAATTAATTCTCTTCGATAAACATTTTATCTGCAATAGATGAATCTTTAGTAAGCCAGAAATTTTTATAAAAATCGCTCAACTCTAATTGAATGTATCCAATTTCATTAATCTCATAATCTTCTCCTACTAGATATCCCCATTCTATCGTTAGCTTATTGATAAAGAGCTTATATAATCTCAATGACAATTCTTCATATTTTTGCACACCACAAACATGAATTTTACCGTGTAAATCCTTTATTGATTTATTTTCTTGTATCCAATGCATACCAAATAACTCTTCTACTTCTTCAATAGGTAATAAATTATAAAAATTATTGAGTGTTTTATCTTCTATTTGTAACTTCTTTATTAAATCTGAATTGTATATTTTGATATGGTAGCGATAATAACCTTTATGATTGTCTCTCATTTTTTGAAATTCTGATTTGCCATAACGTTTCTCGTAAAAGGTCAATGAAATTTTAATTCCTCCCTCTTCTCTCAGCTCTTCACTAGTTCTGAACATATGTAAACATGCTCTACAATATCCTAATTGATTCGTATCTCAGTTTCCTCTATATAGTTATTTATTTTTATAAAAATAAATAACACTTAATTTACCTGTTTTTATACTTTTACAAGCTGCTTATTTAATTTCTCCAACCAATTAAATACTTCAGCAACAGTGTCTATTTCTTGAACTAACGTCCACTCTTGTTTGACTTCATTATATCGTTCTATAACGAATTTCACAGCATTATATGTGATGCCATATTCATCGTTAATGAGCATGTATTTATTTGCATAATCAGCACCAACTGAATGTATATACTCAATATTTAAATCCCCAAATTTTTTAAGGCTTTGTAAGTATAAAGAATACGTTCTATATTCAGCACAGTAGCCATTTGTTGCATTCGTTTTTAACAATAAAATGACACCATCATCTAGCTTACGAATATTCCTATTTTCTCCACAATACTCCTTAATAATTTTTGGGTATAAAATAAAATCTGTTCGCCAATCATCTCCAGTAAAATTCGCAATAATATCATTTAATGTCTTGTCTACAGGGCTAACATCTAGAGCATCAAGTATCTCCTTCAAATAACATACGTTTTCCTCACGTAAATAGCGTTTCCAGCTGTAATCACGATCAAAGTTATCTCTTAAAAACGTATGATTCCGCCCGATTTTCAATAAATAATCACCTATGCAAAGCAATGCACGTGATAATAAAGTAGAGGACACCTTCAAACTTTTCTCTCCAAAAATACGCTTCGCCTTTTCAAAATATTGCAGAAAGCTCTTTTGCCTATCTTGATGATCAATCACACGATAAATTGTATTGTCAGCACTATCACTAAATTTTAATAAAAAGCTTATTTCTCCTAAGAAATATGGGTAATCCTCAACTTTTTCTATTAATGGCTTCCAATTTGAATCAAGCGCTTTTAGCATTGCTTTATCTATTTCTTGCTGTATCTGACTTTGATAGAAGCCCTCTAATTTCATATTACCTGAGGCTAAATGCGCATCAATATTATCGACATAATCCTTTAAATTATATAATGCTATAATCGACAAACGATATTCCGATACATTGTTATAAAGCGTGTTTTCAGTCACATTTCGAACATAGCGAAGCCATTTATTTAATGAATCCGCCTGTAATTGCTGTGCATATTTTACATAGATAACTAAGCTGTATAATTGAATTCGCTCTGTATATGTAACCTGGTCTGATAAATTTCGCTGGAATAAAGCCTCCACATCTATTAATTGGGCATCTGCCAATGAAATAAGCTGCTCAAACTTATTTAAAAAAAGCGCCATTTCCTGCATCCAATCTGAAGCATTTAATTTAGCAGTCTTCAAATCTGTATCTAATAAGGCTATATCATTCTTTTTTAAAAATACGTCTAGTATTTCAGTAGAAGCTGATTGGCTTGCTACTTGATTTGCCAACATTGTTTTTATCAATTGATAAAAGGCAATATCATACTCTTTTTTGGCGTAACGCCACAATAAATCCGTCCATTTAGTATCTATTTGGATAAAAAAATCCTCTACCTGCTTCATTGGGATTGCTTGTGATTCTTGAATATAGCCTTGTAAACGTGCCTTAAAAATTTCAAATATTGTTAATGGCTTTCCACGCGCATTCATTTTAATATAGAGTGAGTCCTCCAAGTTGAATTTATCTAAATCAATAAAATAAAACTGGATTGTATCACTTTCTAAATGATTTAAAATGGGCTGCTGATATTTTTGATGAATAGCATCAAGCATCACAAGTGACGATTGTACTGTCGGGTCCATTAGCCAACGCTCAAAGAAAGTTGCTTCATTTTTTAGCTGCTGGCTAATCGTTTCCTTGTTAAAGTCTATTTTTTGAATCGTCGTTAAAAACTCAAAAAACTGCTTACTATGCTGTCTTGTTTCATAGGAAAATTTCTCAAATATTTGGTGATACTCTTTCATTTTATTTTCACGCAGCACCACATACCAATGTAATAAATATAATGTAGTTAGCCGCTGTTGCCCATCTAAAGGAGCAAAATACTGTTCCTCATCTGTTGTGCCATATATAAAATCTAACAAAACAGGTTGGCGCTCATGTAAGCTTCTAAACAATTGGTTTAAAAATTTTTCTCGCACTTCTATAGCTCTCGAATTATCCAAGCCTTGTACATAATCTCTTTGAATAATTGGAATAACAATTTTGTATGTATGAATCAATTTCCAAAAAGTATATACTTCTGCTGTATTCAAACTAGATGACACCTCTTTCGTTTATAATATCGATTGTAATTCTGTTTCAATTGCTTTTAAATACTCATCACGGTCATTTTTAGACCAATAATTCATATTTTGAATGTTACTGCTATAATACTTTAAAAAAACATTCTTCGTACAAGGCGGAATATATGTCCCACTTCTATCGCGCAAAATAATTTCTTTACGTTTTATTGGGAAAATCGCATTTTTATAAGAGCGATTTGTTTGGCGATCTAACAGCGTTAAATTCGACAGCCCATTGATATTAAAATTATCATCACTAAATAAGCTCTCCACTGTTAAAAGTAAGTCCTCAAAGCCAGTCGTTTCCTTCTGGGCAATAAAATCCTTCACCTTTTGTTGTAATGTCAGGTCTGTAATTAATCCTTCAAACTCTCCTAATAATGCATTTTGTGCTTCCTTTTCATTAGGTAGCTTACTTTGCAACGCATGAATATGTTCAATATCCCATTCCTCTGTTTTATAGCGTTCAAAATCAAAAAGCTGATTTGACTCTGAATTATTTTGCAATGTAAATATATTGAATAACAATAATGTATTAGCAATTTCCTTTTTATTTTTTGTACAATCCAATTCCTCTAAAGTAATATTATGAAAACACCCTGCAATTTTATCTAGTAAAAAATGTTCAAATTGATCCTTATTCATCTTTAAAAATGCTTGAAATAATATTTTTAGTGATACACCCGTTGTTAATAAATACCCTACATAATGATAAAACATCCGGTTTTCATACCATTCCAATAGAGTCTGATACACTTCAAAAATTCGCTTCCAGAGATTTTTAATTACTGTTTCCTTTGAAACTCCCTGTGCTATTTCAGCCTCCATGATTTCATTAAAAACATGGAATGTATGATATTGATCCCATTGTCCATCAATAGTATTTGTTAAGCTAACGACAAGCTCAAAAAGCCATTCAATTCGCGTAGAATATTGGTGTTTACTATTGTTTTGCAAAAAGAACCAAAATTTATCATTTTGTAGGCTATATTCTATCTGATCCCATTGGTTCGATATTTCAAGCTGCTTTAACTGAAGATATTTTTCATCGCTATTGTTGTCAGCTAAATGAGTGCTACTTAAAAATAAAGCCTTAATCAGCTCGGCATCATTCAATAGAATCTTCCCACTATTCGTACGAGAAAACAGCTCAATTGGATCTGTTTTCTCACCAATTTCATACCAGATTACCTTTACATTTGCCTTAAGAATTCCAGCAAATTCAGAAATATCATCCGCAAGCTTTTCTTCAATCCAAGCGTCAATTGTTTGATATGCCGTAAGCATATAATAATAATCGATATTATCAACATCTGTATCACTTTTCGTTGTAATATTCTCTAAAAAATCTGCACTCTCCTCACGTGATTGATAACGCAGCTTATACGGCTCATTTTGTCGCTTCATATATGTTGTAAACACCTTTAATATTAAATAAATGGTTGTTAAACGCTGTTGACCGTCGATGAGCTCCCACTGATTTTTCACCTTTTTCACTATCACAGGTTGTAGCCAATATATCTCATCACGTGATTGTTTTTGCAGCATAAATTCATACAGGTCCTCCAGTAATTCTTTTACCTGAATACTAGTCCATCTGTACCCTCTTTGATATGTTGGTATAAAAAATGAGCCTTCTAAATTCATTAACTCACGGATATTTTTACTAGTTAATAATACTTGCTGCATAACGGCACCTCCTCCAATTTCATTAATATATTAAATTCTCCATATGTATGAATATTCCTTTTTTTCTTATAATAGAAAGAGAGAGAATGTCTCAAAAAAAGTACCTTCATTTGATATGTCTATCATACCTGTATATGCTTCACTTTTATTGACCTAGTAGATTACCAGTGCCTTTTTAAGCGAAAAAAACCCCATACGATTAACAGATTTTATTCTGTCAATCTTATGGGAATTTCTATAATCTTCTGTTACGCTTATTATTTCTTTAGTTTTTGTCGAATCACTAACTAGAAAATGATTCCACTAATTTCTTTTGAATTTTTAGTAGCTGTTGGCGTTCTACACTTTTCGAATCAGCAATTTGAGAAATTCCTTCTAGCAACGCTTTATTCATATTTTTCAGTTCGGTTAATTGCTTACTTAATGAAATTGTTGATTGTTCGCTTAATTTTCCTAGTTCTGTTTGAAGCTGTTCAACCTTCTCTACCATTGTAGAAGCATTATTCATTTGAGCATAAACTTTTTCATTGTATTTCTCCATTTGTGCTAACATGTTCGCTATAGAGACATCTAAATTCGTTGAAACAACTCCGAATTCATCAGCAATTTTTGCTACTACATGTTCATGAGTTAACGTAGACGTTTCAAAATGAGATTGAATAATATCTTGTAAATCCGCTAATTTTTCTAAATGCATTTCTAAATTGCGAGCCGTGTCTAACGCGTCTTGTTGATTAGTAGTAATCGCATCTTGTAGCATCGAAAGCTCATTTGGCATTGTATTTTGAATCGAAACTAATTCGTCCGTTATTTGCACAATATTTTTCAGCTCTTGAATCATTAAAATCGAGACATTTTCTAAAACTTTATTGCCTTCTTCAATTTTTTCTTCCAATTGGCTAAAAGCTTGCTTCATATCTGACTGCTGCTTTGATACTGTTTGTTCTGTTTTTTCCATTTGTCCTACAATCGTAATCTGCAGTTGAGCAAATTCTTGCTTTAATTGTTGATTTAAAGCTATATTTCCTTCTTTATAAGTCTCTAATTGCTGTTGTAGTTTGTTAGTGATTTCGTTGTTTGACACTTTCACCGCATCTTCCATAACTTTTAAACATTGTTGTAAAGAAGCATTTGTCATTTCTCTTTGTTTTGTTAATGAATGCAGACCGACAATGCCGACTATAACAGCAAAAGCAAGAATGCCATAAGTAATCGCTGCATTATTGCTTAATGGGGTCCATAATAGGCCAACACTACCTGCTGCGACAGGTAGTAAATATGTGTGTAATTTATTCATACCTAGCTCCTTCAAGGCTATTTTAACAAGTGAATATATTGTTTCATCAATGAAATAGTCGTATCACTAATTTTTTCTTGCTTTAATGATTTTTCTATCTGTTGTAGTACTTCACTTTGCTCTTTACTTTTTGTTGCCTGTAATAGCTCAGCTACATAAAGCGTTTTTTCATAAATGGAGTATTTTTCAATTTTGGCTAAATAGCTTTTCGTATCGTCGAAATGCTTTGGCTTGTCTTTCGCAATACGCTGCAATAGTAAGTGACATAATACAAAATAATTATTTTCAAGCTCAACTAATTCGTTTGTCACGGTTTCCCCACACTTTCAATTCTTTAATTATTTCTTCAATAGTTGCGTTGTTATGCTTTATTTTTAAAAATGCTGTAATTTCTCTTAATAAAACAGGCATCCATTGGGGGAATGATGGATGATTTTGGAGCCAAAATGTATTTAACATATGCACTGCGATTTTATCTAAAATAAGGTTCTTTTCCTTTTCTTCATTGGAATCCTTCATCGTCATTAGCTGTAAAATATATTGCTTTGGTAGCTCAGGAGTTAATTGTTGCTTTGACTGAGCTATTGTCATATTCCTTGTTACCACTACATCATCTAATAAATAATGATAAGAAAAATCATCAACTAAAAATTGATTAATATTCGGCATGTGCAATAAGGCAAGAATATTTTCAGTAGCCACGACATTGCAAATTTTTTGCTCAATAAAAAGGCTACGCGACCATAATGGTAAACGGTGCTCTGTAAATAGGGTTAGCATCTTATTTTTTGGCAACATCTGTAATGTATTTGGTGGATAATAGGTAATATCCATCCACTGTAGTACTGGGTGTGGATATTTTGCACTTGTAAGGGTTACGACATCCTTTAAAAGCTCTACAGATTGGAATAAATCTGTCAGTGTATAAACAACCTGTGGCTCACCAGTAATGTAGACGTGACGTTTTGTCGCCACGCTACCATTTACTGCTGAAGTGTTCCCAATTTCTCGCATTGCTTTCCATAAAGAAGGTTCATTGGAAACAGGAATTTTATCAATTTGCTTGGCAAGCCATAACAGCTCATTGTGCAACTGCATATTGCTCACCATTTACAAGGGATTCAATCGTATTTAAATAAGCACGATTTTCATCAATCAACTGCTGAATTTTTGCTGTGTCGCTTTCTTTCATTTGTTCGACATCTGTAATTTGCTGCTCCCAATGTTGTAGCTGTTCTTTTAGTTGCCTTGGTAGCATCTGATCTAAAACGTTTAATAAATTTGCAAATTCTGTTTTAAACCATAGTGTTAAATATTTCTCTTCATCCGTTAACACTTGCTCTAATTGGCTGTTAATTTCCTTTAGAAGGTGCTCATTTTGTATGCGATTTGTTTCTTCTTCGTAGTTTTCTTCAAGCTTCTTTAGCTTGTGTTTCATCGCTTGTTCTACTTGCTCGCGTTTTAATGTTAACTCTTTACGAATCCGTTCATTGTTTGCTGCTTGGTTTTCTAATGCATCTAATTGATGAAGCTTATCATCACGTAGCGTTTCAAGCTCCTTTTTTCGTTCAAAGAATTGACGACGATGCTGCATATCCTCTTTCTTTGGCTGGCTACGAGTCTCATCTATTTGTTGTCCGATTTTTTTCGCTATTGTTTGCACTGGACTTGTAAACTGGTCCAATGCTTTCGCTGCCTTTAAGACCGTATTATCTGAGCCATTTCCAGGTTTCTTTGATGCTTCAGCAGCAATGGAAATACCTGCAATAATCGCCTTTTCTGCAGCCTCTGAAGCTACTTTTTTCGCTGCTGTCTTCGCTGCAGTTTTAGTCGCTTCTTTTGCAACAACTTTCCCACCTACTTGAGCAGCTGCGGATGTCCCTGCTGTTGCTACTGCTAAAGCTACTGTCAATGCCATATCACCTACAAATCCAATGGCCGAAGCAATTTTTTCACTCTTATTTGGATCAAATGTTTCATCTAAAATATATTCTGGCACGAATTTCTCCACTGCCTGCTCAGTTAGGTTTTCAATTTCTAACAATAAGCGTTCACGTTGTTCATCATTGCCACTACTTTCTGGTAATAACTGTAACTGAGTTTTAACAGCATTGATTTTAGCAAAGGCTCTTTCACGTTCGGCTTCATATTGATTTTGAAGAACTGACAAATTAGGAACAGTCATTTTGAAATTAAATGAAATTTCATCAGGAGATTTCAATTCAATTTTACCCTCATCCCCGACAATTTTTTGAATGCGACCATATAATGTCCCAAACACTTCATTTCTAGTTGTCACAATTTCGTTTTCTATTTTTAAGGTTAATTCATCAATAGATAAATTTTCTTTCACTAAATTTTTCAGCTTCACTTCAAGCAGCTGATAGCATTTTTGCATATATTGCTTCATTTCTTCTTCCGTTTTAAACATTATTTCAAGTAATGCTTCCATTTGATTTGACACTTCAATTTGTGCATCTGCATACTGCATTTGAACCGCTTGCTTTTGTAATGCAGAATCACGTTCATCTGAAGATAAAGCTTTTTCATAAAACTCAACTTGTTGTACAATACGTTCCTGCTCACGCATTAGAAGTTGCTTTAATGCGTACTGTAGTCGATGTTCTTTGAGCTGAGCTAGTTCATTTTTTAATGGCAAAATGAATTCTAAATACAACTTATCCATGTTATAGCCTGTTTTTGCACTTACTGCGTAAACGGGGAAATCCCTACCTAGTTGTTCCTTTAATTCCGCCGTTACTCGTTGTTGCATTTCTTCAATCGTAATGCCTTGTGCTTCGTCAATGCGATCCACTTTATTAATGACAAAATATAGATTCGGCTGATAGCGTAAAATATGCTTCAAATATACAATATCTTCTAGTGTTAACCCTTGCCATGGCATCACATATAATGCTGCATCTGATGTAATTAATGCTTGTTCTGATGCATCAATATGAGCTTTATATTTCGTATTTCGGCCAGGTGTATCAATAAATATAATCTCCTTCAACCAACTTGGAGTTTGCCGTTCAATCACAATGCTCTCGATATCATTGACAGAAACACCTGCTGTTAATGAATGTAATTTTATGACATTCAACTCTGATATCATGCCATTAAAATGATACGCTTCAATTTGGTCTGTTTCCCCACCTTTAATATATGTAGGAATAGCTGTCGTTTCATTTGTATGAGTTGGCAATAAATCTTGATGACCGATTAAAGCATTAATTAAAGCCGATTTTCCAACACTAAATGAACCAAAAACACCTAATGTCATTTGCTTATTATTTGCTTGCTGTTCTAATGCTTCAATAAATTGCATTTCCGTTTTATGTAGTGGAAGTTGCTTCATTTTTTGTAACATTTTTGTTCCCTCCTAGATCATAGCTGTCATTAATAGAATTTTCTCTTCTTCAATACGGTGACGAATTTCTTCGATTTCTTTTGCTAAATTTTGGCGAGCTTCTTGAGAATTAGCCATTTGCTCAGAAAGCTGAGTTGCACGCTTCACCACATCTTCTAATAGCCCATCTTGCTTTTTAATATGCTCTTCAATTTTTTGCTCCGCTAGCTTTAAAGCATCCAGCTCACGTAAAAATTCACGGTATTCGCGTTTTGTTGTATTTAACAGCATCTCTAATTGACGTATCACTTTACGCTTTTCGAGATTTAATTGTTGGTCCGAATTATTTAGTTGCTCATTTAAGCGTTGCATAATAGCCATGTTTTTTTGCTCGCGCATATCGCGACGTTCCTCCCGAATTTCTTCATGAGAACTATAAGCTGTTGATACGCCAGCTAAGCTTAATTGCAAGTCTTTTTCTTCGTTTAACTTTTGTGCTGCTACAGCTTTTTTTTGTTTTGCTAGTTCACGTTTTTGTGCAATTAGTTGGTCGTATTTCTCATTGTTTTCTTGAATAAATCCTTCTTTATCAAAGAAAAATCTACGTTTTTTAATAACACCATGTTTTTCAATCATTTGTGGTGTACTTTGAATGAGCATTTCTTGGAAGCATATATCTTCTTGGAATTCGCGCTCCACCATCGCTTTTTCTTCACGCTTATAACGTAGCTCAGTCTCTAATTGAATTTTCTTTTCTAAAACTGCTCGTTCTCCTTTTAAATCCTGCTCTTTTTCTTCAAACTGTTTTGTTACTTCCTGTAAAATTTCTTCATAGCTTTTACCAACAGCCTTTTTCATTTCTACTTGTAAATGAATGCCCGATGCTTGATGACTCGCTTCAACTTTAACGTCAAATTCGTTTAATTCTTTGCGCATCGTCCTATTCAGCTCTTCTGAAAGATCATAAATTTTCGAATCAAACAGCGCTTGGTAGCCTGTATTGAAAATTTCCATTTCGTCATTAACTTGATCTTCAAGCTCCTCAATTGTAACAATGCCATTGATTGCTGTTTTCGTCATATCAACTAGACGGTCAAAATCTTCATTGAATTGCTTTTCGTTGGCACGAATCGTATCATTAAATAAATTTTTCAAGCGGATAATTTCCTTTTTTAGCTGCATTTTGCGTAGCTCAGCCTCATCCTTTGCTAACTTGTGCATACGCTTTAACTCTTCTAAATCCTCACTATTTTCAAGGTTTTTCTGATATTGCTCAAATTCTGCGATTAATTGACTATAAAATTGATCAATTGCAGTGAATGGCACTTGTAAAAAGTCGTTTGTTTTCTCACCATCAAATAAATACTGCTCTAAACGCTCCTCGAATAATAAAAACTTCGATTCCTGTAAAAGCGTTACAGGGTTTATATCCTGCCAATGCTTCGTTATAACATCCTGGTCGCGGGCCTTTAACGCTTGGAGAGCACTTAGTGGATAAATGACTGCTCGACTTTCCTCGATTTGTTGATAGTTATTTTCGCGTAATGCCTTTTCCAGTTGGTCTTTTACTTCCTGTACTTGATCCGCTGGTACACCGTCTAAGCGATTCGCTACGAAGAAAATGCGATCAATGGAATCCGATAAGTCACGTAAAAATTTAATTTCTGTTAGCTTACCTGGCTGTTCCATATTGAACAGTAAAATACTTGCATTCGATTTTTTTATTTGTGTTTTCGTAATTTTTTCGTGCTCTGGATTTAACGCTTGTAATCCTGGCGTATCCACTAGCACGACCCCATTTTCTAAATAAGGGGAGTCGACATATAAATCGACGTGATGAATTTGATTACTTACATTTACTTTACTACTCATCTCCGTCACATAGTCTGGTAGCTCTAAATAAGGAATTTCAATTTCTTTTCCATCTTTGAAAACTACTTTCGCCACTGGCTCACCAGTGTGATTTGACAGCTCATTTAAATGACGAATGAAATTGACCGTTGCTGTTGTTGGTGTTACTTTTGACGGTAAAATTTCCCGCTGCAATAAAGCGTTAATAAACGTTGATTTCCCTGTAGAAAACTCCCCTACAACAACAATTTCAAAGCGTTCACTTTCCCAATTTTTTTGTAGCGCCTGTAAGTTTTCATTTATTTGATGAATGGATAACACTTCATGATATTTTTCGTTTAGTCGATTTCCTAGGGCAATAGCATTTTCAAAGCGCCCTTTTAGTTCTTCTTTTTTTTGGATAAATTGCTTTCTAATATCCATTTTGTACCCCCGTTATAAAACTTTTAATGTTGCAATTGCTTGATTTTTTGATTTTCGGACGAATTGTTTATAGTTTTCTTCAATCGTTTGAATGTGTTCGTAATAACGCTCCTCTTGTGTAGCAGACAACAGTCTCCATTCGGATTTAATGTCATTGATGCGCTCACTATGAAGTTTTTTCACAATTTCAGATTGATTGCTTACAGTACTGTATAGCGCACCTAATAGCTCTACACTGTACGCTTGCTCTGCATCCTCAAGCACTTCTAGTTGCTTCTCAATGTTTTTCTTTTGTTGCATTTCGCTGTTGAGTCGGCTCGTATACCTTTGCTCAATTTGTCGTAATTGATTTTTATATCTCATATGGATTTCGCTCATTTTCTTGTCCCAATGCTCTTGCTCAGAATAGTCATAACCGATAAACTCTTCTTTTTTCCAAAATAGAACCCCTTTTGTTCGATGCATAGCGCGAGGCTCTGGTTTTTTACCAAGTCGATTTTGTTCTCGTTGTTGACTTGAGCGAATCAGGATTTCTTCGCTATTTTTATCTGAACGTAATCTTTGTAAATCCTGCTCTTTATTTCTAAGCTGGCTTTGATATTGGTTATACTTTTGATCTGCATCGGCAATTTTGGCATTATACTGTTCAAAATCTTTAAAGTCTACAGAAAAACTTAGTGGCTTTAGTTGAATTTTCTTTAAAATTAAATCAAATTCATCCCAACAAATAGCCACATTTGTTTCAAGCTTTTTTAGCATGTCACTAAATTGTGTATCTTGCTGCTGCACCTGTTGTTCAACAGCCTTTACAAATCGTTGACCAAATAAATCAAGATTTTTATCCCACTGCTTATAAATTTTTTCAACAGCATTTAAATGCTGTACATACGCTGTTTTTAAGGTATCCACTTTGGATAAGCTCGTCATTTGCTGGCGAATATAAAGCTGGAATTGCTGATATTGCTGACGAACTGCCTTTAATATGTCATTACCTTGGGCTAGTAGTTGATTTTCATATTGGGTATTTAGCTGATAGACCGCATTGGTACTTTGCTTTAATAGTGCTATTCCGTATTGCTCAACTTCTAAATATTCTAATTCCGTAATAGCTGTTAGTCGTTCAAGTCGTCTTAAACGATCAGCTTCAGCTGCTTCTTTAGCTTGCTGTTGCTGCTGCTCGTAGCTTTCAACTTCATTGAGTAACTCTAAAAAATCATGCTCAATAGAACGAATTTCGGCATTTTGATATTCCTTCGTTACCATGTATGTATGAAGCATTTTTTCTAAAGTGGGCATATTCGACTGCAGTAACAACTGTTCATTTCGCTGTTGTTTACCTCTTAACGCCTCAATAGATGATATACCAACAATTTCGATGTTTTTAATGGCATCAATTTGTACAATTTTCTTTTTTACTTCTGCTTCAACTTCAAGCCATTGTTCCTGCGTAAGTTGATCCACATGGGTACCAACTAAAAATACTTTCTTTTTATAGGCAGCATACTCCTCGATAATCGCATAGTCCTCAGCATCTAAGCCCTTCGTTCCCATAAACAAATAGATGATAGCTGATGAAGATTTTAACTGCTCTCTTGTTGTCTGGAACGCGTTTGCTGTTAATGAGTTTGCTCCTGGTGTATCGATTAATATGAGCTCGTTATTTAAAAAATGAGCCGGCCAATACACATCTACATATTGAATGGAATCAGTAATTTCTTCTCCTTGAAACGTAGTATACTTTTGCAAATCGTTAACAGTTGTTAATGGTAATGAATCTTGTTGTCCGTTCTTTAAAGTTAAAACAACCTTTGCATCCTGCGCTAAGTCACAATGACGGATGCGCGTTAAAATCTTCGTCGATTCAACTTTTCTTGTTGCTAAAATTTCTTGTCCTAATAGCGCATTTAATAAAGCAGATTTTCCGACTGAAAATTGACCGACAACGGCAATACTACTTTCCATTGCCTGTAGTCGTTTTTCAATAAATTTCAGCTCTTCTCCCCAAAAAATATCATCACTGTATTTTTTTAAATAAGCCCTCACTTTTTGTTGCAGCTTCTGTTTTTGATTCAAATGACTAACCTTCCTTATACTCAAATTCGTGCCAAACAATTAGTCCTTAAATGTTTTAATAATTCGATGCAAAAGCGATCCTCTACATTTTCTACAAATGGAATGCTGGAGCTTTATTAAATCTTCTGGTGTTAAAGCATCCCCAAAGAACTCAGTTTTTATATAACCCTTACAGTTTTTGCAATAAATTGCTCGGCTCATTGAAATTGGCATTCTGTCCACCCCTTAAAATATTCTTATCTTTAGTATAAAGATCTTGATGGACAGAATCTGTCTTTCATATGGTTAAATTAAGAGTAACGCATAAGCATTTTTTCTAATGTTTCCTTCATTGATTGACGGAATAATATTGGACTAATCACCTCAATTGCTTCCTTTTGGCTTAGCAACCACATTTGAATCCCTTCCCCATAAACTTCAGCACTAATAAGGTAACCCTTTTGTGGATGTTGCTTAATAACGGTAGCTGTTGGAAGTCGATCAAGGACAGCCTGAATTGATGCCCCATTAAAATAAAATTGAATGTGCAATAAATTGCCTGTATACATAAATTGAACACGTTTACGAAACTCGCCTTCCTCAAAACGGTCACTATATTTCACCTTAAATCGAATATTGAGTGATTTCATAGCAGTTATACGATCGATTCGATAGATTATAGGAAAATCAATATCTGTATTCACTTGATATGCAATTAAGTAAAAATAATACTCAGAAAAAAGAATCCCTACTGGCTGTAGTTGGTGTCTTTTTGCTATAGCGTCCATCTCTTTTTTATAATAAATCTCTATTTCTTGTTGTTGATGAATCCCCATCGCAACTTCCCATAATAGTGGCAATACGGATTGATTATTATGTAAATTAACATAAAGCTGCTTTTCATTATATATAATCGATTCGATTAAAGCTTTGTTATCTTCTGATGCAAAGGATACTAATTTATTTAGTAACTGATTGATCTCTTCTTTTGGAATAGCCCTTGCTTCTAATAGTATCTTTGAGATAGCTAATATCTCCTCAGCCAACAAATAGGTAGGTTGATTTTGCTGCAGGTAATATACATTATGCTTTTTGTCATATAGTAATTTTTGTTCATCACCTAGTGTATGTAGGAAATTTTTTATTTCATTAAAATCACGCTGAATCGTTCTATCTGAAACGTGAAACTGTAAAGCTAGCTCATTTTTAGCAAGCTTTTTGCCATTTAACAATAGATTATAAATCATAAGAATCCGATAATTTTGTGTTGTGGCAGGTATTTTATTCATAATATCACCAACCATTTTTTGTTCTTAAATCACTATTATTCTACCATATTTTTCCCTATAAAAACTTTGTTAATTTATTGTTTCCTCACAACAACTTCCTTCAATTAATATTCACCAAAGTTAATTCTCACTAGCATTTATTCATCATTCATATCCGACAAAGCATATAGCCTTAGAAGCATTTTCGTATTAGAATAACCAGATACAGAAACTATTAAAGCCTATTTAAAAGTAAGCCCGAAATATAAAAAAGCGCACCTTTCTGGTACGCACAACGAATAGCCGTTTATCTGAAAAAAATTCAGATAAATGGCTATTTTGCATATATCGCTTGGATATTTTTTCGACCAAGGCATGTAATCGTTTAAAATTTCTGGCTGTTGATGGAGCGGTAAATTCGGCAGCTCTGTCATTAATGTTACTAGGTATTGATAAAAGTCGATATTCATTTGCTTTTGCTGTTTCGGCCAAATTTAAACAGATCGCATTCGCTTTAGCACCGGCTTCACTAACAGAAAAAAGCCAATTCTTGCGACCAATCACATTTGGGCGAATCGCATTTTCAGCTGGATTATTATCCATCTCAATTCGGCCATCGAACAGAAAAGCTTTTAATCCATGTATTCGATTTAATGTGTATTCGGCAGCTTTAGCTAAGGCATTTTTTCCGAAGAAAGGCGATTCATCCACCCATTTTAAGAATTTCTCTACAATCGGCTTTGAATATTTTTGCCGTGATTTTCGGCGTTTACCTGGTGGAAGATGCTTAAATTGACGTTCTAGGCGATACAGTTGGTCACAGAAATCCACGCCAATTTGCCCGTTTTTGCTATCGGCTTTTAGCCAATATCGTCGCACATGCGCCCAACAGTTAGCGAACGTGACATCAGGAAGATTGCCGTATGCTGAGTAGCCATCACAAATCACCGTTCCTTTAAAGCTTTTTGTAAATTCTATTAGTATAGAACGACTTCTCGATAATGCACTATGAAAAAGAACGATAATCGGTCCTTGGCTTGGCACGCTGCGGAACACCCAATTGTAGGCATTCGATTGACCGGATTTTCCGTCTGAACGTTTGATTATTTGCGCATAGGTTTCATCCACATGTAGAACAGATTTTGCTGTTAATGTCTGCTTCATCTGTTCATAAACCGGTAGAAGCCAATCTTCAGCTGAATGGATCACCCAGTTTGATAAGTTCTTATCATTCATAAGCAGGCTGTATCGTTCCCACTCCTTTACCTGACGGTAAAGAGGCAAGTATTGGATGAACTTATCATAGATGAGTTTTGCTAGAACGGTAGGTCCCGCAATGCTTCGCTGAATGGCAGCTTGTGGGGCTTTTCCACGTTTCATTTGTGCTTTTTTTGTGGCATCCATTTTACAGTGCTTGCATTCATAGGCATGCTCAATATGCTGGATGCGCATCATTTTTGCCGGAATGAATTTTGCTTCTTCACGCACAATCATTGTACTAGCTTCAGTCATTTGACTAAGGCAACAGTCACATTGTGTGTTTTAGGATGATGATGAATTTCTTCGATTTTAATTCCATCACGAAACGAATCATTTCGTTTTTTATGTAGTTTACGAACAACTGTATACGTAACAGTTGACGTGCTTTGTTCTTCTGTGTGCTCAGATTCGCTAAAAGACGGGTCGTCTTCGAATAAAGAGCCTTGCCCATCCGGTGCTTGATTCTTAGATTTTTCCGATTTAGAACCGTATAACGCCTTTGTTAATTGGCGAATTTGTTCAGCTAAGGCCTTGTTTTGGGACAACGAATGATCTAGCTTTATTGAAAGCTCTTCATTTTGTTTTTTCATGTATGCTAATTGTTCTTCAAGTAATTGGATTACTTTTTCTGTTGTCGAAGAGTTTTCCAAATCATTCACCACATTTCATTCAGTATAAGTTATGGATGATTATACCACTTAGGTGAATCGATTTAAAAGATACCTGTTGCAGATTTCGAAATTGCCTTTGGCTGCTGAAGCGATAATCCTTCTAAGAGCCAGCGAAGCTCCTGTTGAGAAAGGTTACGCACTTCCTTTTCATCTTTTGGCCATTGCAGTTTCCCATTATCTAATCGTTTATAAAGCATAGCGAAGCCATCTCCATCAAAGTACAAACATTTATAACGGTCTTTGCTCGTTCCAGAAAATAAGAAAATAGAATCGCTATAGGGGTCCAGTTCAAAAGCATCCTGAATAAGTGTAGCGAGATCATCAATGCCTTTACGCATATCCGTCTTGCCACAGATGATATAGATGTTTTGCACACTCGTAAAATTATGCTTCATTGTTTATTCAGCTCCTTCATGATCATTTGGATGATGCGCTCATCTACGCCATTGAAGAAGGAGATTTCAATATCAATTGTTTTAATGATACAGCTTGGTTCAGAGGAAACTTGCGTTGAATTGATAAAAGAATACTTGTCCGTGATGGGATCCAGTGTCACAGGGACGATTGTTAGTTTAGTAGTTGACATAAAGAAGCACCCCCTTTAATTGATACGTCTATCGTACCGGAGGTGCCTAGTTATTTATATGCGTTATTTGATTACGGGCTTACGATTGAGGTTAACACGACATTAATTATTAGTGTTAATATTGCTAATGGATATACCCTAATTTTCATACATCCTTCACCTTAACTTGCTGTTCTTGCTACTAATAATACGATGTAAAAATGCCACAAACTGCGCGCGTGTCACAGGTGTATTTGGATGGAAATAACCATTATCTCCAAGCGCAATTTTTTCACGCTCTAGTACTGCAATATAGCCAGTACTCCAATGTGTACTATCTACATCGGTAAATGAACTCGTACCTTCAGGCTTTAGTCCTAGCACACCAACAAGTACTTTGGCTAATTGTGCGCGTGTCATATTTTCTGTGGGTAAGAAAGCCCCGTTTGAACCATCCACAATCCCTGCCTGCTGTAATGCCTGTATCGCATTATAGTAAGGATGTGTTGGCGGAACATCTGAAAAATCATCTGCTGTTCGCACTGCTTCAAACGAAAAAGCTTTTGCTAATAGTGCAGCTACATGCATACGGCTAATGGATTCGTCCGGACGGAAAGTACCATCTCCATAACCTTGAATAATGCCTTGTGTCGCTAATTCCTCAATCATGTCCTTCGCCCAATGCTGCCTTATATCATCGAACGTCACTACTGATGGCTTAGGCTGGTGTGGCTCTTTTGGTGGTTCTTCCACTTGCAATGGTGTCCATTTTGCATAGAGTACTAGATTTTCCTTTTCAAGCATTTCACCAGCCCATTGCTCCGTTAACGCTTTATCTTGATACCAGCCAACAAAACGATAGCCCGCTCTTGTTGGCACTGGTAAATCACCAACTGTGCCACCATTTGTATGAAACGTAATTTTTACAGGTGCTGGTGAAGAAAGGTCATTCCCATTCGATGTAAGTGGTGCATCATTGTTACTTGGTGTGGATGGCGGTGTAGTGTTGCCCCCTGTTGTTGGTGGGTTTGCAGTCCACTGAGCATATAGTGTGATATTGACTTTGCCCATTTGGAATGTTGCCTTTTCAGCATAGTATGTGCCTTTGCCATCTGCCTGTGTATTCCAGCCCTTGAAAGTATAGCCTAATCTTACAAGTTGGCCACTATTTTCTTGTACGCTAACTGTTTCATTTTCTTCATATTGCCTATTATTTGGTACTTGCCCACCTGTTGCACCGTTTGCATTATATTGAACTCGATAGGTTGGATTCGTTGTCCACTGGGCATACAGAGTGACATTCGCTTTACCCATTTTGAAAGTATCATTCGGCATATAGGCAATACCTGCTCCATCTGTTTGTAGGTTCCAGCCTTTGAAAGTATGTCCTGTTCTTACGAGTTTTCCACTATTTTCTTGTACGGTCACTATTTCGTTTTCTTCATATTGCCTATTATTTGGTACTTGCCCACCTGTTGCGCCATTTGCATCATATTGGACTGCATAGGTCGGATTTTTTGTCCACTGGGCATATAAGGTAACATTCGCTGTGCCCATTAGAAAGGTTGAATTTTCTGCATAGTGTGTGCCCTTGCCATCTGCTTGTAGATTCCAGCCTGCAAATATATAGCCTGGTTTTACTAGAATACCGCTATTATTTTGTACGGTTACTAGATTGTTCTCCTCATAAATCCCAATATCTTCTGGTACATCTCCGTCTGTAGCACCATTTTTATCGTAAGTTACTGTATAAAATCCTGCTTCATATGCCCCTAAGTCAATTGTCCCCCCTTGGATACGAGCGTTGCCAGCAAGGTCAGTTGGCGAACTATTATATTTATTGTCCCCCTTGTCAATTACTGGTGATTTAGCTTTTAGTCGATAATTGTACTTGCTTGGATCGATAAATATATCTTCGTACTTATAAATGTTCGTCTCTATATTTGTTTTTGTTTTGTGGAATTTAGCTAGTACAGCCCCATTTTCCTCTACGTCCAATAAACTACTTTCAATCTTGCCAGTATAGTCAGAAAGAGCAGGTTCATTATGGTTATCCACGATAATACTATTCCGAATCACACCACTCTCACCGTAAATAGCACCTCTTATTCCTTGTCCTGATCTATCTTCTGATTTATTTCCGCTAATAGTTACATTAGTTAATATTGGGCTACTATCGGCATTGACTATGCCTCCTCCAGCCTGTTGTGCTACATTAGCAAGAAACTCTACATTTGTTAGGTTTGGATTACTACCTCCTATATTGCCCATACCGCCCCCATAAAGTTGTGCCGTATTGGTAGTGAACTTTACATTCAATAGAGCTGGACTACTGCCACCTACATTAACCATCCCGCCTCCAATCTGTGCTTCATTGGCTTGGAACTCTACATTCGTTAGAGTTGGTTCACTACTATTCATATTGGTCATGCCACCTCCACCCTCTGCTGCATTGGAGCTAAATGTTACATTCACAAGTTTCGGGCTACTATCGTCATTAAACATGCCACCTCCAAAATTATGCAGGGGAGCATTATTGGCATTTCCATCTTTAATAGTTACCCCATCTAAAATGGCAGTTTCGTCTAACTGCAAGCTAGCTGGATGATAAAATACATGGTAAGTATTATCTGTATAATCATCCTTTAAGCTAATATCACCGCTTAAAAGGGTTGGATTCGCCTTCCAATCGCGCTCTGCTAAATCAGCCTCTGTACCGTTAAATCCTCCATAAATGGAAACATCATTTTTTAGCTGAAAGGTAGCAGTACGGTCATCTGCCGGATCTATTTTAGCTGTTGGCTTATATGTACCAGTCGCTAACCAAATTTGTTGCCCACTTTGTGCTACCTCTAGTGCTGATTGCAAATTATCGAAAGCGTCCTCCCAGCTTGTGCCATCACGTTTCCCTGCTGCACCTTCCCTCACATAAATCACATGATTCGCAATGGTCGTTTGAAGCAGGGGTGAGGCAATACGAATTGTGTATTTTTGCTCATTTGTCCCTGATAAACGAAACCATAGAAAATGTTCCCCTGTCTTCTCTACGATAAAGGGTTCTGCAACATTAAAGGGTTTCCACGTTGTCCCATTTTGTGAAAATTCTACATTGGCACTATCTGCGGAAGTAGTTGTTACCTGAACCTCTACAGGACTTTGAGCACTTTCTCCTTCTATATATGGCTGTCCATTTGTTGTCATCGTGACTTTTAGATTGCTTGTCGCCAATGCTGGTAAGCTCCCGAATACGATTTGTAAAAGTAATACAGCAATTGCAAAAAGCACTAATGTTTGTCGCATTCCATTTTTCTCCTTTTTATATTCGTACTTGTTCAAGCACAAAAGACTTATTCCTACCTACAAGATTATTTAACAATATAGACTAGCTCATAAAATAAACGCATATTCCAACAATGCATACAATAATAGCCAGAATGCTAATATAACGTTTAGTAAATTTCCAAGTGATACCGTTACCATCCCACAACAACTGCATATAAAAAATTACACCAAGAACCACAGTAAAAATACAACTGTACATTGCAGTTTCCACATTGCTCCACTGCGCCATTTCCTCGCTCGACCTCCCCTCATGCACAAAATGAGGAATCAAAAAACCCCTATGACGGTGTATACTCATCATAGGGGCAAAGGCTTGCTTTTTGTAGTGACTTTTCATTTAAAAAAAGTCACTTTTTTTTGTTCCACAAAACATATTTTGCTAATTCATCTCGATTAAAAACGTATAGTTTTTCGTAAATTTCATGCACTATATTCTTCAATCTCCCCAATGAAATCCCATGCTGCTCTGCAATCTTAGCATAGGGGACTCGGAGCGCAACAAGCTGGGAAATATGGTATTCTCGTGGAGACAAAATAAGTGTGTAATTATCCTTTGCGAGTCGATTGTGGAAGGCGACCCAGTTTTTCCATGCACTGTTCCATTGTCCGATAACTGCATCATAATAGTCAGGAAACTCTCGTAGCAAACATCGCTCTAGTAGTCCCCCTAATGCAGTCACCCTGTCTGCAAACGGTGTAATAAAACCATGAGGCAGAGCGATATGCATAGCCCCCACCAACCACTGTATGGCATCCTCTTCTCGTTTCAATTCATAGGATGCGATTGCACAGGCTAACCGCAAATAGATATCCATAAAGGTAATTCCCTGCGCTGAAGCATTTAGTGTCAAAGTGGTTTGTGCCAAAGCTAGCATGGCATCAAACTGACCAATCGAATAAAAATATCTTGCTCGCAAATAAAGGGCGGCAATTCTAAGTCCAGAAGGAAGAGTATCGAACGCTCCTTCCTTAATCCAGTTAGGTACCATATTTGAAGTAATCAAACTGGCACCTAGTGAAAGCTCCGCAACAGCAACGGCATCCGTATTATTGCTGTCTCTTATATAACCCTTGAGAAAGGTATCAATCTCTGTGTAAGCTGAATAATCTCCTAAACTAATAGCCGCGGATATGGCAGTTAAGGAGATACATAACCTCGCCACGTCATCCCCCTTGGTTTGATAATAACACGCCATCGTCCGCCGGAAGTCTCCTCGTAAAAAAGTAAGCTGGGCTTCATAGATGTGCCTTACTCTGTCCTCATTTACGGTATCTAGAATAGCATCAGGGTTATCAGTAGGCATAGGTATGGAGGTAGAGGCAATCACATGGAGTAAATCAGAAGAAAGCGTATTTCGAGACAGGTTTTTCCCTCTACCGAGATTAGTGGGCTTTTCTGCATTATCTGGAATCATCCATGATCTCCCATATTTCTTCACATTCGCTATCCGTCCCTCCGCCAGCAATCGTTGCACTTGCCTAATCGAAACTCCCCATTTTTCCGCAATCTCTACGGTGGATATATATTGCATTCAATACCCTCCCTTATTGAAAAATTATAATATCATTGTAGTCGCTTGAACGACGTCTTACAATGAATGTTGTGAATTATAGTGGAGGGGTTTTCTTATCTAATGAAATACCACACAATAGGGTCTGAGATAACATGCAGTATTTAGAAAGAAACTCAAATATTTACAGCCAGCAAAATGGACATTGTATGTTCAAAAGAAATATTAGTTTGGCGCAATTTCTACACATGGTTTACAGCATACACATTATTCGTTGTTATTGACGAAGACAACGTAGCAAATTACACGAAAAAACCTTGTAGTAATGTATGGACTTATGTCTTAGCCCAAGTTAAAGGTTAATGAAATGAGCAATCAAAACGATTATCCATTATTACAATTTTTTTATCTAGCTGTAAAATTAGAGCTAATCCCAAAAAAGTAAAGGACAATGCAGTTGTTGGAGTCATCTAGAAAGAAAATATGACTGTATTCAAAAACCTGACAAGGTCTGAGCAATATGTCTCATTACTAAACTGTTTTTGAGTGAAAGTGGATTGGTCTGAAATAAAGGGTAGTCATTATCATCAAGAACCTTATAATGTCCCTTTTCTAATAAGCTATTTAGAAGAGCTTCATATACAGAAAGAACTGAAGTTACATAAAGACCGTGAGTTAAATAAATTATTGTATGACTATGGATACTTCTTATTGTATTTTAGTTACTTTGGATTTTGGCATGTCGAGTTGGATGAAGAACAGAGAAAGGATAATCGCTATAGAGCTAAATCAATTATATGCATGCCATTATTTAAACAATTAGCAGCTGCCTTAATTGAAGGGTGGGAGCAGAAGCAGCAGAATGATGATGGAAGCATATATACTATTGAAAAGCTATTTGCCTTCGACATGATAGAAGTTGAAAAAGTAGAGCGGCTTCTAACAAATGAGACTATGTCTCAAGCATCGTTCTTCTATTTATTACAGCCATTATTTGAAGTGGGGGAATTGACAAAAATCTTACACGATATAAAAAAACAATAGTGGCAGGAGAATATTTACTAAAGTAGGGGATTAAGCGTCCAAGATGAGACCCCTGAAGCAAGCAAATCTGAGAAACAAAGGCTAAATGCATCACGTTCTGTGATAACGCCTTCGTGACTCCCTCCTACTGCTGCCGCTTCACTTTTGCGCAAATAACATCTGTTGCCCCAAAAGCAGCTCATCGGACACCCCGGTAAAGCACACTGGTGGAGCAGAAGTCAATCACAAGTTATGGTGAAGAGCCAAATATAATCTAATACGAAATTTGTATCTATATGAAATTTTAGTAATGTTATAGGGGGATATAATATGGAAATAAAAACGAATGAAATGGAGATTGTAAAAAAATCTTTTTGGAAAAGTAAAGCCTTTTGGATTGTATCTATCATTGTCTTCTTAATTTCAGCTTATTATATAGGGAAATCTAATAATGTACCTAAAGGAATAGATTCTAATTTTTATAATGAATCTGTACATGCATTTGGGAAATATAACGAAATATTTGATGATGGAAAATTTCCTAGTAACGGATTTATTCCTGATGATAAAGATGTTAAAACGTGGTTAGCTACTAATACCATGAATTATTCTATAAATCCTAATGACTATACAAAAAAGGAAGCTCGTATAATAGTTCTATTTAATACAATAAGGGAAAATTTAAAAATGCTACAACAATTAGGTGAAGGAGAAGGTTTTAAAATTCAGATTTCAGAAGCGTGGAGTGAGTTAGCTGATATTTTAGAAATTTATAGTAATTCCCCACTTAATAATGTTGCAATAAATCAAGAAGAAAGTATAGTAACTGAGGAAGCTACTTTGGATTCTACAAACGCAGATTTGGAAAATGAAACTAATAATTTTCTCGATAATAATGAAGATATTAATACTACTAATGAATTTGGAATTACTAAACTTGCAAAAGCATCTGGTGAGGGTAATATAACTTTAGTAAAAAACTTATTAAGTCAAGGTGCCGATCCAAACTTATGTAGAGATATGGGCGAACCCCCCCTATTATGGGCTATTCGAGCAAATAATGATGAAATAGTAAAAGTCTTACTAGATGCTGGTGCTAACCCAAATTATAAATCAAATGAGGGGATGACACCTTTAATAATTGCCCAAGAAAACGGTGCCAACGTAATTCTTAAATATTTAGAAGAATTCCGCGCAAAACAGTAGATGAGGCTGGGACAAAACCCTTCTCTAAACTAAAAAGCCGGTGAAATTTTACGATCAGTAAAATTTCACCGGTTTTAAATTTTTTTCATAAAAAAATAAGGACCACTTCTGATAAAATTAAGTCACCACAACAAAATTATACAGAAAGAAGGATCCTTATGTTTAAAGATTATAACATGAATCAACTAGTTTTGCCTTTAGATTTAGAAGTGAAGTTACAAAAGAATGATATTGCCTTCCATATCCACCATTTAGTCGAAAGTATCCCGCCCGAAGCGTTTGAACCATTCCTTCGAAATGAGGGCTGTCCTGCCTACCATCCACGCATGATGCTTAAAATTATCTTATGTGCCTACACGCAATCTGTCTTCTCAGGGCGCAAAATTGAAGGACTTTTAAAAGATAGTCTTCGGATGATGTGGTTAGCTCGAGGAAATGAACCAACCTACCGCACAATCAACCGATTCCGTGTCCAATCAGAGGTGAAGGAGTTAATTCGTCAATGCTTCGTTCAATTCCGCTGTCAGCTGGTACAGGAAGAATTAATTGATCAGGAAGCCATTTTTATCGACGGAACTAAGATTGAAGCAAATGCGAACAAATTTACATTCGTGTGGAAAAAGTCAATTGAGAAATATCATAACGGACTAATTGAAAAGTCAAACCAGCTATACGATGAACTACTTGAAAAAGAAATCATCCCAGAAATTGAACGGGAAAATGAAAAGGAATTAGCATTGGAAGACCTCGCTCAAATGGTCGAAAAAGTAGATGAAGTGATCGCTGAATATGATCGGAAAATTGAGGACTCATCAGATGTAGCAGAGCGAAAGGCTTTAAGAACGGAACGAAAATTCCCAAAGAAAGCCCGCACACAATTAATCGACTATATTGAACGCAAACTAAAATACCAAAGAGACTTCGAAAT
>NZ_JBXAPF010000049.1:0-32485 GCF_058803665.1 Lysinibacillus sp. GW821-FHT14F06 | reverse complement strand
TTCAAAGCCGGTGAAATTTTACTGATCGTAAAATTTCACCGGCTTTTTAGTTTAGAGAAGGGTTTTGTCCCAGCCTCGTTTTTTTAACTTTCGCTAGACATATAAACTTCCTCAAATGGCTGAATGATAACAAAGCCTTCACCTGAAAATGCCATTTGAATGGATTCGCCGCTGCCTCGGCCGATAATTGTACGGAAGCTGATATCTGTTTTAAACTCAGGTGCTAAATTCCCTGACCATGCAACTGTGGCATGAGGATCAGTATACACCGTTTCACCTGGACGTACTAATAGCGTTAGAGGCTCAAAATGTGTGGTAATAGCTACCTTACCTGTTCCTTTTAAAGTTACATTAAACAATCCTCCTGACATGATGCCAGCCATTTTACGCATTAAATGAATATCCCAATCAATGCTTGGCTCAAATGCCAGCAAATCATTGCCATTGACGCAAATGCTTTCATTTTTCAAATCAAAAATCGTAACCTTTTTCCCTTGGTCAGCTAAATAAAGTCGCCCTGTCCCCTTTGCCTTCATTAGCTGTGTACCTTCTCCAGTTAGCGCCTTTTTAAACATTTTTCCTAATCCATGCTCCAACACACGCTCTCGCTCAAACTTAATGTCGCCTATGTAAGAAATCATCGCGCCCATTTTTGACCAAACCTCTCCGTTTAAGTTGATCTCAAGTACACGCTCCGTTTCTAGCTCAAAATAATCGTTTTCATTATCATCCTGCTGTGTTTTATTGATAAACTCATGTAAAGAAAATTTCCCCATCTTTAATCCCTCCTTATTACCTTATATACGCTTTAGTTGAAGAAAAGATTCAAAATTTCAACAATAGCATGAACGTTCTCATGACTTTACAGTTGCTATTTACTTTTCGTTACGAAATTGCTCTTTTGGTAGCAAAATCACTTTATTTCCCATAATGTTATTGACATCAGACAACCTCTGTTATACATTAAACAAAGATTAATCTATTGTTATATAACAATCGCTACAAAAAAAGACCATACGAGCATCATGTGCGAAATGATACTTATATGGCCAAGACCTAGTACCTTCAAGTGCGAATTGAAAGTAACCGTTTATTGTGTAGCGGAGACGTCTCCAACATTTTGTGATGCTGCTTTTAAAGCTGTTCGTTTACGTACATCTGCACGTAGCGTTAACGAGATAATTAATGATGCTGCGATTAGCCCAGCAAATACATAGAATACCGGAATGTAACTTCCATAAGCATTTTTAATTGTGCTTACCAATAACGGACCAAAAATACCGCCTAATGACCAAGTCGTTAATAAATAACCATGAATAACGCCCAGTTGCTTTGTACCAAATAAATCACTTGCAAATGCAGGTAAATTCGAGAAGCCACCACCATAGCAACTAACAACTAAGAAAATAAGTGCTTGGAAAAGTATCACGTTCGTCGTATGTGGTAACACAATAAATGTAATTAATTGTGCCGTAAAGAAAATAACAAAGACGTTTGAACGACCAATATAGTCAGACACAGCCGCCCAAATTAAACGACCTCCACCGTTAAATAACCCCATAATACCTACCATTGCCGCAGCTCCTGCAACTGATAATCCCACAATTTCTTGGGCCATTGGAGAAGCGACAGAAATCATCATAATCCCTGCTGTTACATTTACTAAATGCATTGACCACAGCATCCAGAAATGCTTTGTTTTAACAGCTTCACGAGCAGACATAACTGCTAAATCTTTTTTCACTACTTCTTTACCACTATTTGCAGCAGCCTTCATGTTCGCTGGCATATAACCAGGTGCAGGCGGTGCGATATATGAAGCCCCTAAAATCATTAACGTGAAATAACTTGCCCCTAAAATAAAGTATGTTGTAGAAATTCCAACAGCCTCCATTAAGTTAGCCGCTACTGGCGCTGTAATTAGTGCTCCAGATCCAAATCCAAGTACAGCCATACCTGTAGCCAAGCCTCGACGGTCTGGGAACCATTTTACTAATGTTGATACAGGAGCAATATAGCCAATCCCCATACCTAATCCACTAAGCACACCATATGTTAACCAATACAATGTTACAGAATCCATTGAAATTGCTACACCAGCACCAGCTTGTCCTGCCCCAAATAGAACAGCTGCTACCATCGCAGATTTACGTGGTCCCAATTTTTCTACTAAACTACCAAATAATGCGGCTGAAAAACCAGCGAGCCCCATCATAATCGTAAAGGCAACCGTTACCTTTGTTTCACTCCATCCCATCTCTGTGACAATCGGTAGCTTGTATACACTGTATGCATAAGCTCCACCGATTGAAAGGTGAATAGCGATTGCAGATAATGCAATTAACCATCTATTTTTATTCATAAATTCTCATTTCTCCCCTCTTTTGCTACCTGTGAAAATTCTATGAACGTCCATGTAAAACAATTTACCACTTAGAATTATTCAAATGCAAGATGTTTTTCTAAAAAATATTATTTCTCCAAAAAGTATTTTATTTTTCCCCTTCTTATGTCTCCACCACAAATCTTACAGCCTCTAAGTGAAACTGCGTTTATTAAAGAAAAACCACAACATATTTTAGATAATAATATTTTTCTACTCTATTATCTTCACACCCAAAAACTATTTAAAGATAATTTTAATTGTGCATATTTTCACATTCTAAAGGTTTATATTATACTTTTTCCGATTAGAATAATGACTACATTTCTCCCGAATAACAACATTATCAAATTTTTATCATAGAGAAATATTAAGAACGAAAGAGAATTTTAAAACTAAAATAAACAAAATTTTTCTACACAAAGTGAAAGAAAAAAAGAAAACTACCAATTACTTTCACCTTTTACAGGTTTAATATCCAAATAAATGTAATACATGTTTTGCATATTCCATTTTGAATAATCTTTTCTTATTCATTTTTATTATTCAAATATATGTTTTTCTTTAGAAAGCAGATGATTCTCCTGGTTTTTCCTTAGCCAAATGATGCAATAAAAGCTATAAGAAACCATTGCGTTTAAGTATATCCGTAAATTTGTTATAGTACACAAATGAAAACAGTACTTTTCAACTAATATTGTATTACAACAAACTATTTATTTATGTTAATTTATAATAGAATGAAATTCCTAGTTTGGTTCTCATGTGTACCCTTATCATTTTTTTACAAGAATTGTTAGTTAATCTAAGATTCTTTATCTTACAATTATCTTATTTAAAGAGGTGCTGAATTCATTAAAGGAGTATTCCTATTCCTTTCACATTCCTATGAAAAATATTTCTTTACGACTCAAAATGTTTATTTTTTCGTTCATAATTGTTATTTTTTCGATTGCCACAAGCGGAGCCATCATGATTCATAATCTTGGAGGTGCTTTTGAAAAAGAATTTGGGGCACGAGCTATCGCTATCGCAAGAACTGTGTCACAGCTTACAGATGTTCAAAATAATGTGGGCAAGCCTGCTGGTTTTGAAATTATTCAACCAATTGCAGAGCGTATTCGCTTAACAACGGATGTAGATTATATTGTGATTATTGATATGAATCGCATTCGTTACTCACACCCCTCTGAAAGTAAGCTAGGTACAGTCTTTGAGGGCGGAGACGAAATAGAGGCCTTTTCTCAGCATGAGTATATATCGAAGGCACGAGGTGTTTTAGGATATTCCATAAGAGCATTTGTACCTATTATGAATGAAGAAGGTACAAAGCAAGTTGGTGTTATTACTGTCGGGTTACTTGCACCAAAATGGTATAACCTCGTAGATGAATATCAATTTGATATCCTTATGTCTCTTTTTTGGGGATTAATAATCGGCTTAGGCGGGTCCGTTTGGGTTGCCAATCATTTAAAACGACAAACCTTTAATTTGGAGCCATACGAAATAGCCCGTTTAGTAGAAGAACGCTCTGGTATTATCCAAGCGATGGACATCGGCATTTTAGCAACTGATGAAAGCGGTAATGTGACCTTTATTAATCGTTTAGCAAGGCAATATACACATTTCTTCGGACAGAAAATTTCTAGAAAAGCTTTGTTTAAAGGCACCTGGCTCGCAGAGGATACGCTGCAACAGCATGAAGTATATAGACCTCTATTGATGTTTGAGCAAATGTACTTAGTACGCACCTTTCCTATTCGTATCATGGAACAAAATGCTGGCTACCTCATTATGCTGACCGACCGAAAAGAAGCCAATATGTTAGCTGAAGAATTAACTGGCATAAAAATACTCGTGGATTCATTACGTGCCCAGCAACACGAATATATGAATCGCTTACATAGTATTGCAGGATTAATACAATTGGAGCGAGATGACGATGCCTTAAGCTTGATTATTGATGAAATAACAGATGAGGAAGAAATAATCCAAAGCTTGCATGACAAAATTCATGATTATTCCATTCAAGGATTATTACTTGGTAAATATTCACGTGCGAAAGAGCTTGGTGTGGAGCTGACAATTGATGAGGATTCAAAGCTCATTGATTTTATGAGTGGATTTTCCAGTGGAGACATGGTGACGATTATAGGTAACCTATTGGACAATGCGATGGAGGCATGCTTTGAATGTGCTCATAAAGATGTTCATATTACATTGATTGGTCATAAACATCATTTATTCATTGAAGTACAGGATAGTGGTAAGGGGATTACTGGTCTGCCAAATCGTATTTTTGATTATGGCTTTAGTACAAAACAAAAGGATGGTCATGGTATTGGACTTGCCCTTGTGAAACAAATTGTGGAGTCAAACAATGGAATTATTCAAGTAGAATCAACCGTGAATGTTGGAACAATCATTACAATAGAAGTAGGGGTGACTGAAGAGCAATGAGTAATCTTTCAGTGTTTATCGTAGAAGACGATCCAATGGTACTTGAAGTAAATAAAGGTTTTTTAAATAAATTGAATGGTTTTCAGCTCGTGGGTGAATCAGTCAATGGACGTGATGCCTATGACAAAATTATCAGAAAGAGACCTAATCTAATTTTACTAGATATGTTTTTACCAGATATGACAGGCATGGAATTATTCTTAAAGCTTCGTGCAGAACGTATCCCCTCGGATATTATTATGATTACTGCTGCAAGAGATGCACCTACAGTACAGGAGGCCCTTCGACTGGGAGCCATCGACTATCTTATTAAGCCATTTCGTTTTGAACGCTTTGAAAAAGCATTGCAGCAATATAAAAGCTCTACAAAAAAGTTACAAAGTTCACAGGCATTTAATCAAGAGGACATCGACAAATGGCTTGGATTACAGCATGAAACAATGGAGCTTCCTAAGGGACTAAACACGATAACAATGCAACAGATTCTTGATTATCTAACAACACACCGAGCAGCTATTACCTCAGAACAACTAGCTCAAAATGTCGGAATGGCCAGAGTAACCGTCCGTAAATATTTGGATTTCTTAGCTACGAAGGGAACTGTCTCGATTGAATTACAATATGGGACAGTTGGTCGTCCAACGAAATACTATTCCATTAAGTAGAATAGGATTCAATTCATTAACTAAATAACAAGAATCTGCTCTTTCCTCGAGTATATTTCAGTCCCTGCTTAAGGTTGAAATATATTCTGTTCCCTTTTTCAAGGAATAAGGCAGATTCTTTTTCTATTACAGATTTTTAATAAGCATTTACTTTTATCTATCTGGACATCTGTTTTGTAACAGTTTATCTTCATTTAGCAGAAGACTCCCACCTTTACAAGTGGTGAGATGAATACGATGTAGGTCCTTTTCAGTGGGTGTCCAAACACCTACTGAATGAAGATAAAGCCTCTGGCGGATGTCACAGATTTTCAAAGGAATGAATTGTGCCTTCACAATTCAAAATCCGGACGCAATTACGCCAAGGCGAATTGATTAAAATAATAAATTGTTATATACCATAAATACCAAAATGTCCATTAAAACCATAATATTGAGTATTTATTGAAATGATTTACAATGAAAATCGTTCACATCTTATAGAGATTAGGGGTGAATTTGTATGTGGAGTAATCGTTTTGCACGCAGTTTTGTTAGCGTTCTCATTTTCATAACAATTCTGTTAGTTTCATGTCAGGAAGACGTTTACCCTACCGACAATGAGCAGTTGAGTCATGAGGAACAAATCGTTATTCGATTTTCACACGTAGTTGGTGAAAATACACCAAAAGGAATGGCAGCGGTAAAATTTGCAGAGCTAATCAAAGAACGTAGTAATGGTCACGTCGAAATTCAAGTGTTTCCAAATGGGGTTCTTTATAAAGATGGTGAAGAAATGAATGCCTTATTACGTGGCGATATTCAAATGATTGCACCTGCTATTTCCAAAATTACAACGCTTGTGCCAGAGTGGTCAGTTATGGATTTACCTTATGCATTTAAAAATGCAGATGAAGTGCATACATATGTCAACAGTGATGTTGGTCAATCGTTAATGACAAAGTTAAATGCCCATAATCTATTTTCCATGGGTGTTTGGGATAGTGGATTTAAGCAGCTTAGCAATAGTATTCGACCTATAGAAGCTGTTCAGGATTTGAATGGCTTGCGTATGAGGATTATGCCAAGTGATATATTAGCTGAACAATTTTCCATTGTTGGAGCCTATCCAAAACGCATTGACTTCAATACTGTTTTTCATCAACTGCAAAGAGGCAATGTCGATGGTCAGGAAAATACACTGACAAACATTACAAGCAAAAATCTACATTCACTACAAGACTACTTAACGATTAGTAACCATGGCTATCTTGGTTATTTACTGCTGATGAATCATGAATTTTGGAATTCCCTGCCTGAAGATGTGCAAACTCTGCTCATAGAAACACTAGAGGAAGTACAAGAATGGGAATGGCAGCTTGCAGAAAAATTAACAGCAGAGAGACTTGAAGAAATGAAAGCATGTGATTGCATCAAAATTTACAATTTATCGGATGAAGAGAAGGAAGAATGGGAATCTGCATTTGAGCCTGTTTATCGCTATTATGCAGAAAACTATGGGAAAAGATATATCCAAGCACTTCCTAAAAATCAATCACATCACTAGCATGGGTTAAAAAGGTTAACCTTTTAACTATAATCATAACATTTAGGGGGATATGTAATGAAAAAATGGCTTTTCATGTCACTTATGGCTGTGTTAGTTCTAGCACTTGCAGCTTGTGGTGGCGACAAAAAAGAAACATCTGCGCCAGCGGCTGAGGGTGATGGCGGATATACAAAAGACAAACCGCTTGTTATTAAATTCTCACATGTTACATCAATCGATAGTGTAAAAGGAAAAGCTGCTGATGCTTTTGCAAAATTAGTAGACGAAAAAACTGAAGGTAAAGTAAAAGTTGAAGTTTACCCTTCTTCTCAATTATACGGGGATAATGATGAACTAGACGCACTAGTTTCTGGTAATGTTCATATGATTGCTCCTTCTGTGACAAAAATGGTTAAAATCGACCCACGTTGGCAATATGTTGATATGCCATATCTATTTGAGAATGAAGAGCACGTACGTAAATTCTTTACTTCTGACGTAGCTAAAACAATTCTTGAATCGAATCAATTAGCAGCAAATGATATTAAAGGTTTAGTATTCTGGGAAAATGGCTTTAAACATTTCTCAAATAACAAGCATCCACTTGAAAAAGTAGAAGATTTTAAAGGCTTAAAGTTCCGTGCACAAGCAGGAAAAGTATTAGAAGCACAATTTAAAGCGTTAAATGCTGGCTCTGCAACAATTGCATTTGGTGAAACATACGCTGCCCTACAACAAGGAACAGTTGATGGACAAGAAAATACTTTCAACAACTTTGATACACAAAAATATCAAGAAGTACAAAAATATTTCTCAGTATCTGAACATGGACGTCTTGACTATGCAATCTTTGTCAATAAGTCATTCTGGGATAAAATCCCTACCGATTTATTAACAGCAGTGGAAGCATCTTTAGATGAAGCAACGAAGCTAGCTTGGGATTTAGCTGCTGATGAAAACGCAAAATCATTTGAGAATATCAAAAACTCTGGTATTGAAGTTCTTGAGTTAACGGCTGAGCAAAAAGAAGCTATTAAAGCAAAACTTGAACCAGTATATGAAGAGTTTGGTGAAGTTATCACAGAAGAATTAATTAATGGTATTCGTGATCTAAAATAACATAACTTTGGGTTAATAAAAAACCTTTCTATTCGGGGAATTAAATAGTTTAACGTAAGAATTTGCTCATTTCCATGGATAAGCTACAAGGTTCATAGGATAGATGAGCCTTGTAGGTAAACTGAATCAAATTTTAGTAAATCACTTACATGAAATCTGGACGAACGGGTGCTAAGACGCTCACTACAAGCAGCAACATTACTATAGTGAGAGAGTAAGCACCCGTTTGTACTTAAATGATGATTCCCTTTTCAAATTCACATGAAGGAGGCAATTGAATGAAAGCCTTACATAAAGTCTGGGGCTACTTAGAAGAAATCCTAGCTGGAATCTTTTTCGTAGCAGGTGTAGTTCTTATTTTTTATGGCGTAATTATGCGCTACATATTCAATGAACCGCAAGCATGGGTAGAGGAATTAGCACGTTATTCAATTATCTGGGGTACATTTTTAGGATTTGGCTTAGCCCTGCGCCATAATCAACATATTCAAGTAGATATTTTATATGATAAATTAAAGCCTTCTATGAAACGTGTACTGGATATAGTGGCAACTGGATTAAGTATTGCTTTTTGTTTGATTTATACGTATTACGGCTTTGTTTTAGTAGAAAATCGTTATACATCAGGCATGGTATCACTTGATATTGGGATACCAATGTGGGTTGTATACTTAGTTTTACCGATTTCAGGCGTTTTATTTTTACTAAGATTCGTAGAAAGATTAATCAATATTCTACGAGGAAAGGACGAAGAATATGCTAATCCTCTTACTTAGTTTCTTTTTATTACTATTCCTACGAGTACCAGTCGCGATTAGTTTAGCACTATCGACAATTCTTGTGTTCTTCCAAATTGATTTTAATATGAATATGATTCCTCAGCGTATATTTACTGCACTGGACTCTTTCCCGATGATGGCAATTCCAGGCTTCGTCCTTGCAGGGGTACTTATGGCACGAGGTGGGATTTCAAAATATCTTATTGAAGCTTTACGTGCATGGATTGGTCATCTTCCAGGTGGTCTTGCTGTTGTAACAATCATCGCCTGTGCTATTTTCGCAGCGATTTCAGGCTCTTCACCTGCAACGGCTGCTGCAATCGGTTCTATCATGATTCCTGCGATGATTTCTGCAGGCTATAAAAAGCGCTATTCTATGGGTCTTGTTGCCGCTGGTGGTACATTAGGTATTTTAATTCCACCAAGTGTACCGCTAATCATTTATGGTATTACCTCAGAGCAATCTATTGGTGAATTATTTATGGCTGGTGTTATTCCAGGTCTAGCATTAACAGGAATATTAATTGTGGCAGCCATCGTTTATGCAAAACGCAATGGTTTTAAAGGAGATGCACCTGCTTCTTGGAATGAGCGTGGTCGTAAATCTTTAAAAGCAATTTGGGGTGCATTTTTACCATTCTTAATTTTAGGAACAATCTATTCAGGGGTCGTAACTCCAACTGAATCAGCTGTTATTGCCGTTTTCTATGGTCTTATCGTATCCCTGTTCATCTACCGTGAAATGAAGCTAAAGGATTTCCGTGAGGTATTAGTAGAATCCGTTAATATTACAGCCATGATTTTCTTAATTATCGGTGCCGCTTCATTATTTGGATTATATTTAACAAATGCACAAGTACCACAGCAGGTTGGTGCATGGATTGCCGAAAGTGATATGAACAAATGGATATTCATGATAATTGTTAATATTCTATTCTTTGTTATGGGAATGTTCTTAGAGGCTGTATCCATTATTCTAATTACTTTACCAATTCTATTACCAATTCTAGCACATTTCGATATTAACCTGATTCACTTTGCCATTATTATGACGATTAACATGGAGCTTGGTATGATTACACCGCCAGTGGGACTTAATCTCTTTGTCGTAAGTGGAATTGCTAAAGAAAAGCTTGGAGAAGTTGTCAAAGGGGTCATTCCATTTATCGTTTTAATGATTATTTTCTTAGGATTAGTGGTTTTACTGCCACAATTATCACTTTGGTTACCAGAGCAAATGAAATAGGGCATCTCTATGGAAGCATGTACAAAGAGATATTCGATTAAAGACCGCCAATTTTGGACAATCGTGATTAGCTTGGGAGGAGCTTCGGTGTTTGTATTCGCAGCGATGTACTCGGTACAACCCCTGCTCCCCTTCTTTACAGAGCAATTTCAAATTTCTGTTTCCACTGCAAGTCTGACCATGTCTGTAACCACTCTATCCGTGATTATCGGGTTAATCGTTTTAGGATTTTTGTCTGATCGCTATGGGCGAGTACCATTTATCCGATTTTCCATCATTCTAACGATTGTCCCTTTTCTCTTAATGCCTTTAACGGATTCTTTTTCTATGATTATTCTTTTACGTTTTATCCAAGGCTTTGCGATTGCTGGTGTGCCTGCAGCTGCACTTGCCTATATAAGTGAAGAAATTAATCAGCAATCAATGGGTTTTGCGACAGCACTATATATATCATGTAATGCCCTAGGTGGGACGATTGGAAGACTAATGATGGGTTATCTGACAGAATATAAATCTTGGGAGATCGCATTTTTTTCTTTAGCACTTTTGGGTGGCGTTATTTTTATTCTAGTGTGGCTTACCCTTCCAAAATCAAGAAATTTTTCAGTCCATCAACGTACTATTCAAAAGGATTTACATGGTTTTTGGCTCCATTTAAAAAATCCAAATTTACTTATTCTTTTTGGACTTGGGATCATTCTGCAGCTATCTTTTACAGGGATGTGGTCTTTTATCCCATACTATTTAGCTGAATCGCCATTCTTATTATCGTTAAAAACGATTTCCTTTATTTTTTTAACATATGGCTTAGGAATCGTTGGTTCTCCAATTGCTAATTCCCTTGCAGGTAGAGTCGGGATCAATACGATTCGAACATTTGGGGTGCTTTTATTAGTATGTGGGATTTTATTAACGCTCAGTTCCTCCCTGAGTATGATTATTGTTGGGCTCTGTATTGCATGCTTAGGCTTTTTTACCGCTCATGCCTTAACTTCTGCAACAGTTAGCCGGACAGCTATCCATCAAAAGGGGATTGCCTCAAGCTTATATCTCGTATCTTATTATATTGGCGTTGCCTCAGGAAGTACTTTGCTCAGTCCAATCTGGCTGCATTTTAAATGGCAGGGGATTGTTATGATTACAGTACTTCTTCCTATACTATATGTCGCCTTTTTAAATTACACATTACACAAAAAAATTCAAAGCTAAGCGAGCTAAAAAAGATGCTCTGAAACGATTCAAGCATCTTTTTAGCCCGCTTTTTCTCATGTGTTGCTCAATACTTGCTTCAGTCTGAAAATATAGATTGTAGTTTCTCAAATCGAGTTCACTGCTTCTTTCATTTTGCTAACCGAATACTGCTATAAAATATACATAAAGAATATAAAAAAAGCTAGAAGCATTACAATGGAAGAAATAATTGATACATAATGTCTTTTCTCTTCACGGCCATAGTAATACTCAATCATTATAGAACTTATTATTACTACAGCTAGAAATGCACATGTAGCAGCTGTATACAAGAACCATTCTTTTATTGAAAATAAAAAAATAAAAATTACATTCAGAATTTTCAAGATATATACGGAACGTTGATGACCTTTATTTACGTACTTTGGCTCCTTCGGAATATTAAACTTCCTTCGCAAAAGTCTATCAACTAACCACCCGATAAAAATAAAAATCACTAAAAAAGTAATTAATTCTGAACTAGTAATATTGAATTCGTTTCTTTGTGTAAGATTCTTATAAGCAGATGCTAGGTTTTCATCTTTCACTTTATAAGATATGTTTGTCTGTTGATCAGTGAAAACTAATTCGGTATCGTTTAAGTACATCTTTAGCTTTATGACTTGCCCATTATCAAACTCGACCCAGATATCACTATTTGCATAAGTGATAAAATTATTATCTTTCAGAGTAACAGTAGCCTGCTGTAATATTTGTTTCAGCAAATCACTTGCTGAATTTTCTTTAAACACTTGCTGCCCTATAATCCAACCAGTTCTTCCAGCCTTAAAGGAATCCTCCTCCCAATTCTGTGCAATAGTAAACTGTTTAATTTCTTCCTGTTGTACTAATTCAATAATCGTAGCATGTTTCATAGTTTCTACTTGTTTCAAAGGACCCATAAAGAATAACAACAGTAGTGTCACCACGACTGCCCCAATAGTTATTGTTGGATATTGCCGACTTCTTCTTTTCTTGAGCTGAACGTGCTGTAAAATACGCTTTTGTAATGGTTGTGAAAACCGTGGCGCTTCACCAAGCTCTTTATCCAATTTGTCCTTAAAAGATGTCATCCCTTAACACCTCCCAATCATTTTTATCTAGTTTTTCTTGTAGCATTTGTCTCGCTCTGCGTAATCTAGTTTTTACTGTATTTTCAGTAGATGCTAGTATTTCTGCAATCTCTCGTATTTTTAATTCCTGGTAATAGTAAAGAATAAGCACTTCCCTATAAGGTAATGGAAGTTCAAATAAAGCTGTTGTCAAAATCCGACGATCATCCTTCTCTACTAATTCTTTTTCAGGTGTTCGCTTACTCACGCCAATATGTAATTTTTCTAATAAGTTATGCCGTTTATTTTTCCAGCTTCGTAAATAATCGTGACTTTTATGTACAGTTATTTTTACTAAATATGTTTTTAATGAGGACCGTTGTTCAAAGCGCTCCTGTTGACAATAATAGGCGAAAAATACATCCTGAACGATTTCCTCCGCTATAGCCCAATCCTTTACATATAGGTAAGCCACCCGTAGGCAATATTCACCATGCTCATCCATAATTGCTGCTAAATGCTCACTCAAGCAAACACCTCCTAATCTCAGTCACACTATAGTCGTAATAACATCTTTATTAGTTTCAATATAATAGAAAAAAGTGCCCAAATTTTGGACACTTTTTTATCATTATTTTACTACGATATTCACAAGCTTGCCTGGAATAACAATGACTTTCACTAAGTCTTTTCCTGCCATATGCTCTTGTACTTTGCTGTCAGTAAGTGCTACTTTTTCGATTTCTTCCTTAGAAGCATCTTTTGCTACGATAATTTTTGCTCGTACTTTACCTGCAACTTGAACAGCGATTTCCACTTCATCATCCACAAGTTTAGACTCATCATATGCTGGCCACTGCTCATAAGCTAGTGTTGCATTATGTCCTAGTAGTTGCCATAATTCTTCGGCAATATGTGGAACGATTGGTGCTAGCATTTTTACGAAGCCATCTGCGCAAGCTGCTGGAATGACATCTGCTTTGTAGCAATCATTAATGAATACCATCATCTGTGAAATAGCTGTATTAAAGCGGATACCTTCATAATCCTCAGTCACCTTTTTCACTGTTTGGTGATAGGATTTCTCAAGTGATTTATCATCTGAAACTTGAATTTTTGAAGAAAGAGCACCATCTTCTTCATTCACAAATAAACGCCAAATACGATCTAAGAAGCGGCGTGCTCCGTCTAAACCATTTGTAGACCATGCCACAGACGCCTCAAGAGGTCCCATAAACATTTCATATAAACGTAATGTATCCGCACCATGTGAATCAATGATTTCATCTGGGTTTACAACATTCCCCTTAGATTTAGACATTTTTTCATTACCTTCACCAAGAATCATGCCTTGGTTAAATAATTTTTGGAATGGCTCTTTCGTGTGAACAGCGCCTAAATCATATAACACTTTATGCCAGAAGCGTGCGTAAAGTAAATGTAATACAGCGTGCTCTGCGCCACCAATATAAATATCAACTGGTAACCAACGTTTTAGCAATTCTGGATCAGCTATTGCTTCTGAATTTGTTGGATCGATATAGCGTAAGAAGTACCAGCTTGAGCCTGCCCATTGTGGCATTGTATTTGTTTCACGGCGTCCTTTTTTGCCAGTCTCTGGATCCACAACATTTACCCACTCTGCAATATTAGCTAGCGGTGATTCACCAGTACCAGAAGGTCGGATATTATCTGTTTTTGGCAGCATCAAAGGTAATTCTGATTCTTGAACTGGTGTAATCGTGCCATCTTCCCAATGAATCATTGGGATTGGCTCACCCCAGTAACGCTGACGAGAGAATAACCAGTCACGAAGACGATAAGAGATTTTCTTCTCTCCTACGCCCTTTAGCTCTAACCATTCAATCGCCTTGGCAATGCCATCCGCTTTATTTAAGCCATTAAGGAAATCGGAATTAATATGCTGTCCATCACCTGTAAATGCTTCTTTACTGATGTCTCCACCTTCAAGGACAGGAATGATCTCTAAATTAAACTCTGTAGCAAACTCATAGTCACGTTCATCATGTGCTGGAACCGCCATGATAGCACCAGTACCATAAGAAACTAATACATAGTCTGCAATCCAAATTGGTGCTTTTTTACCATTAATCGGATTCACTGCATAGGCGCCTGTAAATACGCCTGTTTTTTCTTTAGCTAAATCTGTACGCTCTAAATCTGACTTCATTTTTACTTTTTCTAAGTAAGCATCAACAGCTTGTCGTTGTTCAGCCGTTGTAATTTGCTCTACTAATTTATGTTCAGGTGCAAGTACGCAGTATGTAGCACCAAATAATGTATCTGGACGTGTCGTAAATACTGTAAAGTTTTCATCTATGCCATCAATGCCAAATGTCACTTCTGCTCCTTCTGAACGACCGATCCAGTTACGCTGCATATCTTTAATAGATTCTGGCCAATCCACTTCTTCTAGGTCGTCTATTAAACGATCCGCATAAGCTGTAATTTTTAGCATCCATTGCTTCATTGGGCGGCGCTCAACAGGGTGACCACCACGCTCTGATTTCCCATCAATTACTTCCTCATTTGCCAATACCGTTCCTAATGCTGGGCACCAGTTTACTGCCACTTCATCTACATAGGCTAAGCCTTTTTTATATAGCTGAATAAAGATCCATTGTGTCCATTTATAATATTCTGGGTCTGTTGTGTTTATTTCACGATCCCAATCGTAGCTAAAGCCAAGCTCTTGAATTTGACGTTTGAATGTTGCAATATTTTTTGCCGTAAATTCAGCGGGATCATTTCCTGTGTCAAGTGCATATTGTTCTGCTGGTAAACCGAATGCATCCCAGCCCATTGGATGTAGCACGTTAAAGCCTTGCATGCGCTTGAAGCGTGACAGGATATCTGTCGCTGTATAACCTTCTGGGTGTCCTACATGAAGACCAGCTCCAGATGGGTAGGGGAACATATCTAACGCATAAAATTTTGGTTTATCTGTTTCATTTACTGTTTTAAACGTTTTATTATCAGCCCAATATTGCTGCCACTTTTTTTCAATTTGTTGATGATTAAAACTCATTTTTTTTCCTCCTTTAATTGTGCCATGCTTTTCATCTTATAGAATTGACAAAATATTTAAAAAATAAAAAAACTCGCCCCTTTCTTTATTAAGAAAGGGACGAGAGAATTCGTATCTCCCGCGGTACCACCCAAATTAGTGATCACACTCGGCTCTAACTTCCTTAACGCGGAAGGAACGGCACGCGTTGCTTCACGCGGGCAGACTCAGAAGGTGAGTTCAATATGCTCTCCTACTAGCTTCCACCAGCCGCTAGCTCTCTAAAAAGAATCACAAATTTACTATTCCTCATCACTGTCTTTACATGTATTGCATTTATTCTAATGGAAAGTGTTGAAAAGCACAAGTCTTTGTTCATATGCTAACCATTACTGTACAATTAAATCCCTTTTTTCCTTAGATTGTGATAATTCCTGACATTCACGGAAGGCAAAATGTTTACAGCCTATACACTTATTTGTATCTAAATAGCTAAAAGCCTCATTAATTGCTTCTCCTGTGTGCGGATAAAAATGAGCTTCACCAATTTCATCATACAGGCCATTGTGCTGAAGCGCTGCTTTCATTTCATCCTGTAGTCCTGTTATTAAAATAGTTCCACCTTGCATTTTGAAATTTCGAATAATACTGCCAAAATATGTCTCACCTGTTGAGTCCATAAAGGGCACTTTACCCATACGCAATATTAATACTTTAGATTGATGCGTTGGAGTGGCAATGGCCTGCTCGAAAGTAGACGCTGCACCAAAAAAAAGTGGCCCTTCAATTGTATAGATACTAATTTGTGGACAATCATGCTGCTGATGAACAACATGTGATTGTACTTTTTCATGCTTTAATGAGTGATCTGGTAATACCTTTGTGACAACAAGCTTCTCGCTCATACGCTTTGCAAATAACACAACAGCTAACACAAGCCCAACCTCCACAGCTAGTGTTAAACTTGTAAAAACAGTCAGTAGGAAGGTAATAATTAAAACTAGTGAATCTCCTGATTTTAACTTCACAATATGTGCAAAATGCTTTTGTTCACTCATATTCCAAGCAACAACCATTAAGACAGGAGCCATACTCGCCAAAGGAATATGTGAAGCATATGGCGCTAATAGCAATAAAGTAATTAAAACAAAAACACCATGAATAATACCTGACATCGGCGATACTGCACCTGTTTTGATATTTGTCGCTGTACGGGCAATAGCACCAGTTGCCGGAATTCCTCCAAACAATGGTGTTACAATATTCGCAATGCCTTGGCCTACAAGTTCACGATTGCTATGATGTTTACTATTTGTCATACCATCCGCGACAACTGCCGATAAGAGTGATTCAATACCACCAAGCATTGCAATAACAAAGGCCGGTCCTATAAGCAGTTGAACTCGTTCCAATGTGATATCCGGTATCGCAAAGTTCGGTAAAGTGCTTGGAATTTGACCATAGGCAGTCGCTATTGTAGCAACTTGTCCTGAAAAAAAGAACGTTGCAATAAGTGTAGAAACAAAAATACCCACTAACGCTCCTGGTACTTTCGGTAAAATTTTCGGTGTCAATAAAATAATAATGAGACAAATAATTGCTGTGACAATACTATAAAAATTTATAGTACCAATATGCATCACAATTTCTTTTATATTAGCAATAAAATACTCGTGTCTTTTCATATTCGTCAGCCCTAAAAAATTGGCAATCTGTCCCGTAAAAATAATAACGGCAATACCAGCAGTAAACCCTATTGTTACAGGGCGTGGGATAAACTTAATTAATGAGCCTAGCTTAAAAATACCCATTAAGCACAGCATAATTCCTGCCATCAAACCAGCAATTAATAAATTTTCGTAGCCATATGCAAGAACGATTCCTAGAAGAATTGGCACAAATGCACCTGTTGGTCCACCGATTTGAAATTTCGAACCGCCAAAGATAGAAATTAGTATACCAGCAATACAAGCTGTATAAATCCCATACTCTGGTTTGACACCTGAAGCAATCGCAAAAGACATTGCTAGTGGAATTGCTACGATTCCTACAATGATGCCCGACAGTAAGTCCTTTTTTAAATGATGAACTGAATATCCTTCAAATCTTCCTATTAACAGTGACTTCATACATTAATCTTCCCTTCGAAATAATAAGCAAAGCAAATCTTTCAAAAAATATGATTATATATTCTCTTCGTCACTTCCATTGATGGTCATCTCTTCTAATCTTGTAATCGTATTAATTAAGTGATTGTTAAAAATCTCCTTGGCTACTCCAAGCAATTGACCAATCATCGGATCACTTAATGAGTAGTAAACTTTTTTCCCCTCTTTTATCCCATATACGATATTTTTTGCTCGTAAAACACTTAACTGCTGAGAAACAGCCGAACCCTCTTTTTCTAAACAGCTTTGTATCTCATTGACGCTTTTTTTACCGTCTACTAGTAATTCTAGTATTCTTATTCGTAATGGATGAGCTAAGGCTTTAAAAAAATCTGCCTTAAACTGCTGCAAGCCCTCTTCCACTTACATCCCTCCAAGGAATTCATTTTAACATATTCAAATATTTGAATATGTATGATTGTACGCCTATTTGTACCTTTAATCAATATCCGATCTAAAAAAACGAGTAAAAACTATGCTTTTTGCACAATTTTCACTCGTTTACATACTATTTCTGTCAAATCAGCCTTTACTCAATGGCTGATTGATGTTTACGTAAAGGATAGTCATAGATTAAACATGGAACAATGGCAAACAATACAATGATTACTAGTATTAACACAAGTACAATCATTCCAAACTGATCAACCATAATACCACCAAACAGAGGTCCAATCATCCTACCAGCTGTTGCTGCACTATTGATAATTCCTTGGTAGAAGCCCTGCCGTCCCTTAGGGGCAAGCTGATTTGCGATTGTTGGTAAAGCTGGTGTATAAAACATTTCTCCGAAAGTTAAAACAACCATGGCAGCCGCAAACATTGTAAAATCACTCGCAAAGGCAATAATGCCAAATGATAATGCAATCAATGTAACGCCGAATACCAATTGACGCTTTAATGTATGCTCCCATCGCTTGACAAGTGGCGCAATAAGTGGTTGCCCAATAACGATGAGAAGACCATTAATCGTCCATAGCAAGCTATATTGTTTCAAACCTAATCCTAAATCTTGTGTATACGAAGAAATGGTCGCACTCCATTGTGAATAAGCCAACCAGCATAGCACAGAGGATGCACTAATAATTAATAATGCATAAAATGGTGCTTTGTTAATGATTTTCTTACTTTCACCCACTACATTTTTCGGTGCAATACTGCCTATCTCTAATCGCTTAAATGTAAATAACGCTATAAAAAAGAACAAAATATACATGACTAGATTTACCTTGAATACGTAGTCAAATTGGTAATCAGCCACAATACCAGCGAGTGCTGGACCGATAGCAACCCCTACATTTTGAGCAAGATAAATAGCATTAAAGGCCTTTCTTCCCCCCTCAGGCCACGCAGTTCCAGCTAAAGCAAACATTCCAGGAAATACGATACCTCCACTAAAGCCAAGAATCGTTAAGAACCATACATAATGCGGCCAGCCGTGCCAAATCGTTAACCCTATTAATGAGGCAATCGTTAAAAGAATGCCGAGCATGATTGACTTATAGCCACCTATTCTATCAAATAAATAACCACCTAATAGATTACCTAATACCCCCGCAGCAGAATTCAACATCAAAACAAAGCCAGCCATCGCCAATGACTTTCCTAAATAATCGTGCATATAAATGGCGTTTAAAGGCCATAAAAATGAGTTGCCCGTTGTGTTCACAAGCATTCCAATAATTAAAAACCAAACACTTTTTGGCATAGAATGACCTCCATTATTTCGCTACTCTAAATAGTTAGTGTATGCTGAAAAATACAAAAGCACAAGGAAAATAATTTTACTTTTTTTACAGTGGCAACAAAGTACATTTACGGTATGTTCAGGCTGATTTCTTTGTCATCACTTCATTTGGAGGGTTGAATTGATTTTTGCTCCGCTTTCGCCTTCTTCCGCTCGGGTTACCCGGATTTTTGCTCCGCTTTCGTCTTCTTCCGCTCAGGTTACCCACCTTTTCGCTTCGCTTACCTCTTCTTCCGCTCGGGTTGCCCGGATTTTTGCTCCGCTTTCGTCTTCTTTCGCTCAGGTTACCCACCTTTTCGCTCCGCTTTCCTCTTCTTCCGCTCAGGTTACCCGCCTTTTCGCTCCGCTTACGTCTTCTTTCGCTCAGGTTGACCGTCTTTTCGCTCCACCTTCTTCTTCCGTTCAGGTTGCATAAAATTGAGGCAACTGCTGTAAAATCCAATTGATATAATACCCCTGTATGGGAATACAAAAAATGCCTCTGTTTGAAGTTTCGCTTTATTAAATTCTTCCCTCATGACGGAAGCACTAGTACATGATAAAATATAGCTTTAGAGGAGTGAAATAAATGACAGAAACAAACTTTCCTTTTCCTTCAGATGGGAAAAGATATTATACATGGAATCGCTATTTACGTGAGCAATTTGGTCATAAAGTTTTTAAGGTAGCACTAGACGCGGGCTTTGACTGTCCAAATCGTGATGGTACCGTTGCCTTTGGAGGTTGTACGTTTTGTAGTGCAGCAGGTTCAGGTGATTTTGCGGGCAACAAAGTTGATCCTATCGAAGTGCAATTTGCTGAAATCCGTGACAAAATGCATCAAAAATGGAAGGACGGCAAATACATGGCCTACTTCCAAGCATATACAAATACACATGCACCACTTCCTGTATTAAAGGAGAAATTTGAAGCAGCATTGGCTCAAGAGGGTGTTGTTGGATTATCAATCGCAACACGCCCAGATTGTCTGCCAGATGACGTAGTTGAGTATTTAGCTGAATTAAACGAACGCACGTATTTATGGATAGAGTTAGGACTTCAAACAGTACATGAAAAAACAGCAAATCTTATCAACCGTGCCCATGATTATGCCACATATAGAGAAGGTGTTGAAAAGCTACGAAAGCATGGTATTCGTGTATGCTCTCACATTATTAATGGACTTCCTCTTGAAGACTATGACATGATGATGGAAACTGCTCGTGAAGTCGCAAAGCTTGATGTACAAGGCATTAAAATTCATTTACTACACCTTTTAAAAGGTACACCAATGGTTAAGCAATATGAAAAGGGCATGCTAGAATTTTTAGATCAGGATGTTTATACGAAGCTAGTAGCAGATCAGCTTGAGATTTTACCTCCGGATATGGTCATTCACCGTATCACAGGGGATGGACCCATTGATCTAATGATTGGTCCTATGTGGAGTGTTAATAAATGGGAAGTATTAAATGGCATTGATGCGGAGCTTGAACGCCGTGGAAGCTGGCAAGGGAAATTATATCAGGCTGAGGTTGTCAAATGAAGCTACAACGCGTTTTACAATATGCACAACAATTATTAAAGGCTACAGTTGAAGAGGGCGATACAGTGGTGGATGCTACTGCTGGTAATGGTCATGATACATTATTTTTAGCACAGCTTGTCGGAGATAATGGTCAAGTGTATGCCTTTGATGTTCAAAAAAGCGCTGTGGATACCACGCTGCTTCGCCTGCTAGATCATGGCTTAGAGCATCGTGGACTTGTCTTACATAGAGGGCATGAGGAAGTTGCTAAATATGTACACACGCAAGTAGCCGCTGCTATATTTAATTTAGGTTACTTACCTGGCAGTAATCACGATATCATTACCAAGCCAAATACGACAATAGTCGCTATTCAAGATTTACTAAAGCTGCTGAAAATCGGTGGACTGATTGTTTTAGTCATCTATCATGGTCATCCGGGTGGTAAGGAGGAACGTGATGCTGTTATAGAGTATGTGAGTCAGCTTCCTCAAAAATATGTACATGTATTAAAATATGAGTTTCTAAATCAACAAAATGATCCACCTTTTGTTATTGCACTAGAAAAAATGAAAGATTACCCAATCGAATAATTATTAAGGCATGGCTTCGATACTACATCGAATTCATGTCCTTTTATTTATCATTTATACAACCAGATACATAAAAAAAGCTATTAAAATAGAAATAAAACATTCCTATTTTAATAGCTTTCCTATATTATCTATTTATTTTGACGTTTTTCATTATAATCAACCCAGAAGTCGGCACCTTTAATGCCTAGTTTTCGAGGATCAAAAACAGGATCTTTCCCTTCTTTTTTCTGTTTCTCATAATCCTTCAACGCCACTATAGCAGGTTTCATAATGATTAAAATCGCTATAACGTTAATCCATACCATCAGCCCAAGTCCAACATCCCCCATTGCCCAAGCAAGGTCAGATGTACGAATTGTACCATAGAATGCAGCTATTAAAATAGCAAACTTCGCAATCCATATGACGACTTTTTCAGAAGATCCAGAGAATAAATAGGCCACATTTGTTTCAGCAATATAGTAATATGCCATAATTGTCGTGAAAGCAAAGAAGAATAATGCAATTGCTACAAATGGACCACCGAATCCTGGTAATGAAGAATCTACAGCAAATTGTGTGTATGCTGCACCTTCCTTAATACTTTTCGCAAACGTTAGTTGATCTTCCCCAGTAAGACCATTTTTATTAAATTCTCCAACGTGAATAAATGGATCAGCGCCTTCTGCTGCCTTTTCATCCTGTACATTATACATGCCCGTAAATAAAATCATAAATGCTGTAGCTGAACAAATTAATAATGTATCAATGTACACGGATGCGGCTTGCACAATTCCCTGTTTTGCAGGGTGTGACACTTCTGCGGCTGCAGCTGGATGTGCACCAGTTCCTTGACCAGCTTCATTTGAATAAATTCCACGCTTAACGCCCCAAGCAATTGCAGAGCCAATAATCCCGCCAAATATTTCTTGTGCACCAAATGCGCTAGAAAAAATAAGAGCGAATACGGATGGTATTTCTGAAATATTCATTGCAATAATAATAATAGCCATAATAATATAAGCTAATGCCATAAACGGAACAATAATTTGCGCAGCATTCGCAATCCATTTAACTCCACCAATAATAATTGCCCCTAATAATACAACAATAATAAGACCTGTAATCCAAGTTTCAATATTGAAAGCGTTTTCAACAGCGGTCGCAATTGCATTTGATTGAACACCCGGCATTAAGATTAACATGGCAATTAATGCTGCTATAGCAAAAATTACTGCGAACCATTTTTGCCCCATTCCTTTTTCTATATAAAAGGCAGGTCCACCCCGATATTCAGTATCTTTTTCCTCTTTATAAATTTGAGCTAATGTCGATTCCACATAAGCAGTTGCTGCACCGATAAAGGCGATTGCCCACATCCAAAAAACGGCACCAGGCCCTCCCATACCTATGGCTGTAGCTGTACCAGCAATATTACCCGTACCTACTCGCCCAGATAATGCAATAGACATTGCCTGGAAAGAGGAAATCCCCTTTTCCGATTTTTCACCTTTAAACATTAAAACAAACATATCTTTAATGTGTCTTATCTGTAAGAACCGTGTAATGATTGAAAAAAACAATCCAATTAACAAAATTCCATAAATAAACCATGGTCCCCACAAAATGTCATTCAGTTTTCCAACAATTGCTTCCATCTTACCCCTCCAATGTGAAAATTCTATTATAAGTCATTATAGTATTACACTTTTCTGAAAATTACAATATTATATTTCAGAAATAATAAATTACTAATTTTCTAGTTAATTGGAGAGGCCATACATCATTCGATGATATAGCCAATTCTACGAAGTGCGTTGTTGATAAAATCACGAATATAGACAAAAATCTCTTCCCTCTCTACTTCGTGAAATAGATTATGGTAGCAATTCGCCCATTCTTTGAATTGAAACTCTGTAAATTCCTGCTGATGAAGCCAATTACGAGTCTGTTTAGTTTCCGTTATATTATCTTTTTCTGCTGTCATCACCAGCATAGGCATATTAGGGAATTGAGCCTTAGGTAATAATACTAAATTTCGCATCATTTGCTGCAGCTCTCGATACCATTTCACTGAAACAACTGTCATAAAAGGAATCTCATCCTTCATCTCTTCTCTACCTTCTACACTACGGGTCAATTTTTCAAATGTAATTTCATGTGTTATTTTAACATTAGCTGTTAGAGCACTTAAACTTGTTAAAGCATTTGATAGTTTACCTGGTAACAACTTCAATTGAAGCCATGGTGAGGTTAAAATAATGCCTGCACATTCATATTTTTTCTTCTGCATAGTATGTAGTAATAATGTTGCACCAAGACCATGTCCTATTAAAAACACTGGTAAGTTATACGAAAAAGCATTCTCCATTAAATGTCTTGTATACTTATTGTATTCTTTAATATCTTCATCATGGACACGCGAAAATCTTGCATTGACACCATGATTAGGCAAATCCCCCATGACTATGTGGAAGCCTTCCAATCTAAGTTTTTCTATCAGCCATGCATACCAGCGGTGATTTTCATATGCACCATGAAGAATAGCAACCACAGCCTTTGCTTGTCCATCAGCTTCCCATTTCCACATTTACATAGTCCTCCTAAAAAATAATTACACATTGATTATAAGTGAAATATCTAACTTCATTAATTTTATATTTCCATCAAGTTGCGTATTTGATACGATAATATTACATCATAGAAAGAAAAGAGGCGATTCTCATGATCTATCCATTTAAAGGTAAAACACCAACAATCGATCCATCCGTTTTTATAGCTGATTATGCTACCGTTACTGGTGACGTTACAATAGGGGCTGAAACAACTATTTGGTTTAACACTGTTATTCGTGGTGATGTGTCACCAACTATTATTGGTAAACGAGTAAGTATTCAAGACCTTTGTTGCTTACACCAAAGCCCGAAATACCCGCTGATTATTGAAGATGAAGTAACAGTGGGACATCAGGTAACTTTACATAGCTGTACGATTCGCAAAAATGCCTTAATAGGTATGGGTTCGATAATATTAGACGGAGCAGAGATTGGAGAGGGTGCATTCATAGGAGCTGGCAGTCTAGTACCTCCGGGTAAGGTCATTCCACCGAATAGCTTAGCATTAGGTCGTCCGGCTAAGGTTGTTCGTGAATTAAATGCTGAAGATAAAGAAGATATGGAACGTATCGTCCGTGAGTATGCAGAAAAAGGACAATATTATAAATCTCTTCAAGCAAACAATAAATAAAACTAAACAAAGCAGCCCATATCATTTCGGGGCTTCTTTTTTATATTAAGAAAAGGGCTATGTAAATAAACTAGCCCCTTCCTAAATTAATACTTTCATATAATTTATAATTCACTTTAACACTTTAGCGGGATAGCTTATTAACGTACTCTTTCTCTTAAAGCATCTGCTTTATCTGTTTGCTCCCAAGGTACATTTAAGTCAGTACGACCGAAGTGTCCATATGCAGCAGTTTGCTTATAGATAGGGCGACGTAAATCAAGCATTTTAATAATCCCTGCTGGACGTAAGTCAAATAGCTCACGTACCCACTCGACTATCTCGCTTTCTTTCACTTTTCCAGTGCCAAATGTATCAACAGCAATGGATACTGGCTGAGCAACGCCAATTGCATAAGCTAATTGTACTTCAGCACGTTCTGCTAAACCTGCTGCTACAATGTTTTTGGCTACATAGCGTGCTGCATATGCTGCAGAACGGTCAACCTTTGTGGCATCCTTTCCAGAGAACGCACCACCGCCATGACGCGCATAGCCACCGTATGTATCCACGATGATTTTGCGCCCAGTTAGGCCTGCATCACCTTTCGGACCACCGATGACGAAACGACCAGTAGGGTTAATGAAATATTTAGTATTTGCATCTAGTAATTCACTTGGAACAACTGGTGCAATTACGAACTGTTTTAAATCTGCCTGAATTTGTTCGAGTGTTGCCTCTTCATCATGTTGTGTTGAAATGACAATCGTATCTACTCGTACTGGGATATTGTTTTCATCATATTCAATCGTCACTTGCGTTTTACCATCAGGACGTAAATACGCTAGTTCTCCAGATTTACGAGCTTCTGTTAAACGACGTGCTAATTTATGCGCTAGACTAATTGGTAGTGGCATAAGCTCAGGCGTTTCGTTACATGCATAACCAAACATTAAGCCTTGGTCACCTGCACCAATCGCTTCAATGTCAGCGTCTGTCATAGAGCCTTCACGAGCCTCTAGTGCTTGGTCAACTCCCTGTGCAATATCTGGTGATTGCTCACCAATAGCTACAAGCACTGCAAGGTTTTCTGCGTCAAAGCCATATTTCCCTCGTGTATATCCGATTTCCGCTACAGTATCTCGGACAATACCTTTAATATCTACATAGGTAGAAGTCGTAATTTCTCCTGCTACTAATACTAATCCTGTTGTTACTGTTGTTTCACACGCTACACGTGCATTTGGATCTTCTGCTAAAATGGCATCTAAAATGGCATCCGAAATTTGGTCACAAATTTTGTCTGGATGTCCTTCTGTCACGCTCTCTGATGTAAACAGTCGACGGTTTGTCATTTGGTTTTCCTCCTATTACTCTTACAAAAAGTATTTGTGAATGAATACGGTACTCATTACCCATGTCAAGTCCGCTCCTAAGGATTGAACTCTCAAGCCGTTACTGCTGTCGCTCCACTTTCGTACAAAAAACAGCTGATGCTTTTAACACGAGGATTTCGAAAGATCCGTCATTATAATAAGGAAAGAACTACATATACTTACCTTTGTATTTGTTTTTAACAAAAAAAAAGCCTTTTCTCACGCTTACTAACATGAGGAAAGGAATAATGACTTCGTAACCTTTCACTCTTATCGTTCAAGGGGTTTCCCTTGCATCAGGTTGGCACCAACGCATGTCGTGAAATAGTTCATGCAGGTTGCCGGGTTTCACAGGGCCTGACCCTCCACCAGCTCGGGATAAGAGTATCCGTTCAATATCTCATATTACGTAAAAGGTCGAACGTTGTCAAATATTTTTTGCTGTATTATTGTTAAGGTATGAGAGAAATTTTATGACCACAATATGATTGACACTTGGATGATGCTGTAAATGGAAGCAAAATAATCCCTATTACTACCTTATATCCTGTGTTAACATAAAAGTGACCTAGTGTCTTCATACATATAGCATAATTCTTATGACACAGAAGCCAACACCCTCTACATGCGGGAAGATGAAATCAGGTTTTACTCCTTCAAAACTCGAGTTAATAACCTTCCATCTTGTGCGAACCTCATGTTGGTCAAAGGCTATCAAACGCGGTTATGCTCTGGTGAATGAATGATGACATCTCTCATTATAAATTTACTTTTTGTCGTTTTCTTGAAAAGTAATAAAATCTCAAAAATAATTTCTGAATTAGTATAGATTATTTAAGCAATTGTGTTATACTATTTTTGAAATTAAGAAATTCTCCCTCAAACTCAAGGGAATACTATAAAAAAGGATGGTATTTAATCGATGAATTCAGTAGAAATTGCAAACGAACTGAAGGAATTATTAAGCGGCGGTAACATTAATGTTCAACTTTCAGTACCACAATTAGCTGAAAAGGCTACATCTCGTGGTGAAGCTATGTTAACAGTAGATGGCGCAGTTCGTGCAGAAACTGGCAAATACACTGGTCGTTCACCTAAAGATAAATATACGGTAGAAGAAGAAAGCACAAAGGATAAAATTGACTGGGGCAAAGTAAACCAACCAATTTCTTCTGAAGTGTTCGATAACTTATATGTAAAAGTAGTAAAATATTTAAAAGAACGTGACGAATTATTTGTATTTAAGGGCTTTGCTGGTGCCGATAAAGATTCACAGCTTAGCATCCAAGTCATCAATGAATACGCTTGGCACAATCTTTTTGCTCATCAATTATTTATCCGTCCAACAGAAGAAGAGTTAGCTTCTCATGTTGCTGACTTCACAGTTATCTCAGCTCCTAACTTTAAAGCAGACCCTGCTGTGGATGGTACAGCTTCTGAAACATTCATCATTGTATCTCTTGAAAAGAAAGTCATCCTAATCGGCGGAACTGAATATGCTGGTGAAATCAAAAAATCAATTTTCGGTATTATGAACTACCTATTACCACAACAAGGCATCCTTTCTATGCACTGTTCAGCAAACGTTGGTGAAGCTGGAGATGTGGCATTATTCTTCGGTTTATCTGGTACTGGTAAAACGACTTTATCAGCTGATCCTGATCGTAAGCTTATCGGTGACGATGAACACGGTTGGTCTGATAACGGTGTGTTCAACATCGAAGGCGGTTGCTATGCAAAAACAATTAATCTTTCTGCTGAAAAAGAACCAGAAATCTACAACGCAATCCGTTTCGGTTCAGTTCTAGAAAACGTAGCTGTTGATCCAGAAACTCGCGTTTGTGACTATGATGACGGTTCATTAACAGAAAATACACGTGTCGCATATCCAATTCAATATATTGATAATATTGTTGATCCATCTGTTGCAGGTCACCCAAAAACAATTATCTTCTTAACAGCTGATGCATTTGGCGTATTACCTCCAATCAGTAAATTAACAAAAGAGCAAGCAATGTACCACTTCCTAAGTGGTTTCACATCAAAACTTGCTGGTACAGAGCGTGGTGTAACAGAGCCAGAACCAGTATTCTCTACTTGCTTCGGTTCTCCATTCCTTCCACTTCCAGCAACTGTCTATGCTGAAATGTTAGGTCAAAAAATTGACGAACATGGTGCGCAAGTATACTTAGTGAACACTGGTTGGACTGGTGGCGAATATGGTACTGGTAGCCGTATGAAGCTTTCTTACACTCGTACAATGGTACGTGCTGCAATCGAGGGCAAATTAGCTGGTGCTGAAACAATCCAAGATTCAGTATTTGGATTACACATCCCAACTGCTGTTGAAGGTGTACCAACAGAAGTGCTTAACCCTCGTGATGCATGGTCAGACAAAGCAGCTTATGACAAAAAAGCGGCTGAGCTTGCTGGTCTATTCAATGAAAACTTCAAGAAATTCTCTAATGTTTCTGAAGCTATCACTACTCTAGGTGGTCCATTAAAATAATTACTTATACAAAGGGAACGATGTTAGTCGTTCCCTTTTTCTTTTTATTTTTTACGAACTTTGTATCGCTGCTTAGGACTACTTAAAGAGCTAACTATGCAGGAGTAAAGCTACTGCTATCATACAAGTATTATAGCAGTAACATATTTTTCCCCTTTCATGCTAGTTAATGACTGCTGGAGATGATTGTTAGGGGAGCATCCAATCTTTTAGAAAAATGGTAAGTAATTATTTCCCACCATATCCTCGTTAAAAAGCACTGTTCGGGGAATGGCGGGTCCAATTACTGACGCTTCATCCATTCGCTAAGAGCATGGACGGTCTCACGATTTTTTGCTGGTGGATATTGATGGGCAAAATGACGATCATACCATGTTTCATAAGTTTTGTTGGCATCCTGTAAATAAAATTCTAATTGTCTGGCATGCTCAATATCTACATTTTCATCTTGATAGCCATGAATAATAAGCACTGGGGCTGTAATATGCTCTACCTCAAATAATGGTGTTCGTGCATCATAAGCCTCTGGCACACGATTTGGTGTTCCACCAATTACTCGCTTCATCATTCGACGCATATCTGTACGCTCCCAATAAGTAGCAGTTGCATCTGAAACGCCTGCCCATGTTACAACAGATGTAATATCTCTACGTAATATTGCTGTCCAAAGCGCCATAATACCGCCGCGTGAAAAGCCAAAGACATGAATATTATCATTGCAGTACTGCTTTAATACATCAACTGCATATACAGCATCATATCGATCAGCTCCTGCAAACTCATCTCGCCCCTCGCCACCACGATTACCTCGATAATACGGTGCAAAAACGATAAAGCCCTGTGCTGCAAATTGCGCGACACGTGAAGGTCTAACCATACCAATGCTTTGCATGCCTCCACGTAAATATAAAAAGCCATCATATGTACCTTCTGCTTTTGGCTCAGCCAACAAACCCTTCACACGTAGCCCCAAAGATATATAGGTAATTTCTGTTAATCGAATAGCTGGATTTGGCGAGGGATAGGCGCGTTTTTCTACGATATCACCATTGATCATAATGTTTCAACTCCTCCAGCATTTTTTGCATGCCCTCATCCTTCATATGAAAGCTTAAATTTGGATGATTCGCAAATTCATCATCTGTTAACCAAGCCATCCCTGATGTCTCTAAATCAAACTCGATGTCCTCCTGCCCTGCAAATTGAGCAGTAAAAACCGTTTTACAAAATAACACTTCATCATGAACTGCATATTCTGCAAACCACTTTAAATTTTTCACATGAACACCAGTTTCCTCAAATACTTCTCGAACTGCTGCCTCTTCCAAAGTTTCTCCAGGCTCTTGCTTTCCACCTGGAACCTCTACGCCGCGTCTTTTATGAATTGTACATAGCCATTTGTTGTCATATTTTAAAAAAACAAGAACATGTTTAGGTTCAACTGTAAATTCGCCTCTTGTAAAACTTAAATCCACATGTAAACCATTTAAATCTATAAATGAGAACATCCTGTTCAACTCCTTTATTTGCCCTCTTATTTCATACTTTGAGTCGAATCGATTACTAAAAAATATTGGCATTCTTCAGCAGTTAGATTTATAAATCTATGCTCTGTATCTGCCTCAAAAAAGAAGGAATCTCCCTCCTGTAATTCTTCAATAAGAGAGCCATTCCCTAATTCAACTCGTAATGTCCCCTTATGAATATAAATAAATTCTTTAACACCTGGTTTATGTGCTGGAAAGACACCTGATTCTTTATTTGCAGGCACTTTATTCAAAATAAACTCAATTCCTCTAGAAGGAAACGATGGAGACAATAAATGACGCTGGAATCCTGAATTTTCATCCCTATAAACTAGTCGTTCATTCTTTCTTATGACAACTGTATCCCGTTTATCCTGCTGATCTAATAATGCAGACAGTGTCGTATTTAATGCCTCAGCGATTTGACAGGCAACTTGAATGGTAGGATTTTTTTCTTCTCTTTCTATTTGAGATAACATAGAGGCACTTACTTTACTAAGAGCGGACAGATCGTGTAATGTCATTTTTTTTTGCTTTCGTATGTTATTTACTTGCTTTCCAAACACCATAAATTCACACTCCTTTTCTCATGACCCTTTGGAGATACAGTTATTTTTACTATAGTGTAATTATGCTATTACAATCAACAAATAATCGCTAATATTTTACTCCATATAATTTACACTATAGAATAAATATTATACACTATAGTAAAATTATCATTAGGAGTGATTTCTTTGATAAAGGTTATCTTTGCACTTTTACCATTAATCAGTATTTTATTGATGCTTTTTGTTTTAAAAAAATCTTCAATTTTTACAGGGAGTACTGCGATACTTATGACAGCAGCCATTGCCATTTCTCCAATTTTTCACTCTAGCACAGACGTATTATCGATTCCCTTTATTAAAAGTTTTTTAACGACATCATTGGTTGCCTATATTTTATTCTTTGGAATTTTTTTATTTCATTTAATGGAGAAAGCAGGCGCAATACAGAAAATTGCCTCCTTTATTTCTACTTCAACTAATGATCGTGTTTATCAGATTTTAATTCTTGCTTTAGGGCTATCGCCTTTAATTGAGGCTATAAGTGGATTTGGCTTAGCGATTATTGTAATAGCCCCCATTTTGATAGCTTTAGGTTTCCATCCTGTTCAGTCAGCTCTTATTGCATTAATCAGTCTTTGTATTATTCCATGGGGAACATTGGCAATGGGGACAATTATCGGAGCAACTTTAGCCAATATTCCATTAGCCTCATTAGGAATCGCAAGTGCAGCAATGTGCATGCCTATTTACATATATTTTGCTTTTTTAGTAGTTTTCATAGGGGTAGGTAAGAAAGCTGTAAAAGAAAAATTTCTTAGCATTCTCTTTATTGGCTTATTATTAGGAGGTTCCGTCTTTATTTGCAATTTATACGGTAGTGTAGAACTTGCAGGCATATTCGGCTCATTAACTGTCATCGCTGCTAGCTTTTGGATGATGAATAGAAAAATCAAAAAATCTTCTGTAGAAACACCAAAAGATTTAATCAAAAATCTATCACCATATTTACTACTCATTACACTATTATTCATTTCAAGAATGGTGCTTCCGCTAAAAGATTTTTTATCAGCTTGGACTATAACAAGCTCAACATTTAATTATCAGTTTTCGCCTCTCTATGCACCAGGCTTTTTTCTCATTATCGTATGTATTTATAGTATTGCTATCTTTCATATCAATCGCACAGCTATCCTTGACAGCATTACTTTAACGATCAAAAAATGCTCTCCTGTTATTCTAACTACATTTTTGTATATTGTTGTTTCTGAAATAATGTCCCAATCTGGAATGATAAATGTTTTATCTGTAGCTGCAGCACAAGCCTTTGGATATTATTTTGTACTACTAACTCCAATCATTGGAGCGATAGGAGGATTTCTAACGGGCAGTAATACTGCTTCTAATACAATGTTTATTCGATTGCAAACTGCAACAGCGCAACAAATTGGCATTTCCCCACTATTGGCTGCCAGTGCCCAAAATGTGAGCTCCTCTCTGATGACAATGGTTAATCCATCAAGGGTTGCCCTTAGCTGTTCAGTTTGTCAAATTGGTGAATGGGAAAATAACATTCAAAAGAAGTTGGTATTTGTAGGGGCTGGAACTCTATTACTAATAGTTATTGAAATTGCCATAATAGTCGTTTTCAAATTAAATCTTCAATAAAGATAAATAAGGAAAGCACCCTCTTTTTTAAAGGATTCTGTAACTTTTTGGGATGATAAATGTCATATAAATAAGGAGCATTCCTGTTAGAAGGATTTTCAGGGGCTTGAAATCAGAAAAGCCCTCTTGTATGATGCATGAGTGTC
>NZ_JBXAPF010000048.1:0-34380 GCF_058803665.1 Lysinibacillus sp. GW821-FHT14F06 | reverse complement strand
GGACAGCATAAAGGAAAAAAACGGATTTCTAAGCGTGGTAGAAGAAAACTTCGAGCTCTTTTATTCCGTGTCATGATACCGTTAATTCGTCATAATGAGGCCTTTAAGCAATTACATGATTATTACACTACACGCACCATCAATCCACTTCGAAAGAAACAATCGATTGTCGTGCTCTGTGGAAAGTTACTGAAGATTTTACACACCTTGTGCAAGAAGAAAGTACATTTTGATGTGAGCCAAATGATGAAAGACCTTTATTGTCTCGGAGAGGCAGCCTAAGCAATCAGAACTCGACCTCTAACAGAAGGATGACACGGAGAAGCCGGCATTATTTTCACCATAAGACTACGAGTCCCTTAAGGAGCATCGCCAGCCTCTGCCTTATGAATAGACCGAACGAAGGAATGTATGCGCTAGACGCCAAGAGACATGGGAGGGTGAGTTGTCATAAGCATCGCAGAGATCCATTAGTGCTTCATATAGTGGAATTAAAAGTTAATTTTTTTCAATTAACTTTAGCGAAGCGTACTCACCAAATGACAATGAATTGAAGAACTAGAAAAGACTATATGTACTATGCGGTGAAAAAATATTTTCATCACTTTAAAAACGGGTCAGACCGTTGATATATCAACATTTATAGAGGGAGGGGGACATTAGTGAAAAAAATAAAAATCATTTATCTACTTATTTTTTCCTTATTCGTATTAATCGGCTGTACTGATAAAAATAAAGAAATTAACGTTTCTGTAAGTAAAAATCCTGATGCACAGGAAGTATTGTCTTTAAATAGTAATGCGGATATCTTTCAATGGAATAATGCCATTTATCAAACAAATATTGAATGGGTTAACGAACTTCAATTAACTGAAAATTCGAAGATTGGAATAATTGAAACTAACTCTTCGAAAGCAGCAGAATTTAAAAATGGAACAGCAAACAAATTATCTAAGGGTACTGAAATTTTTACTGTGAAAGAACGAAATGATGTGTTAATGGTGAAAAATGATGGAGAAATTAAATTATATTATTTATTATCAGAAGGTTAATATAAACTCAATGTTTAGCTATAGGTCAAAAAAAGCGCATTCGAATTTAATTTGAATACGCTTTTAGACTTGGGTGAAAACGACAGTATCATTACTAAATAACTTGTTTACCATCGAAATAGACGGTTGGATTTTTGACAACACAATCAATGTGGACATCTGCTGCATTTGCTCCACCAAATGGGACATTACTGCCAAATGCAATATGAATGGTGCCAAATACTTTTTCATCCTCAAGGACATTCCCGCATAATATAGCACTTTTGTTTGCACCAATTCCAAACTCCGCAATTATACGACCGTTGCCATCTCCTAATAATTCAAGTAATTTGGGGCCATCTGAGCCAATCGCATCCTCTAGGCGACCATTACGAAGCTTTAGCAATAATGGTTCTTTCAACACACCAATATTGGCAATAGAGCCATCGACTAAAATTTCACCATTTGCCGAAGTTTCAATCGGAGCAATGTAGGATTCACCTGAAGGAATATTACCATATTCTCCGGAATTACGTACAATACCTGTTGAACGAATACCTGAACGATTTTCTACGCTAAACGTCAGCTTATATCCATCTTTTACAATTTGAACATCTTTTGCAGTGTTGAGTAGATTGACATAGCTTTCTACAATTATTTCTATTTCATTTGCATCAGCATGAAGTGCTCCTTGCTCAAGCATTGTGAATGTAACACCTGGCATCGTAGCAACTCGTCCACCATTTTCACACGCCTTTTTACGAGCCATTGTATGCGTTAGAGAATGGGAGGTAATGCATAAAGTAACATCTACATGAGACATCAGTGATGATATAGCGTTCACTGGTTCCTGCCCGGATTTCTTCAATAATGGCATCACAACTAACATTGTGTTTTCTGTTATGGTTAAACCTGCCTGATGGAAAATTTCAGCGATCTCTTGTTTGTGAATATCCGTTAGAATCATCAGTGTTTCTGAGGATTGAACATTTAAATTATTTTTTAAGATATTCAGTGCAATCTCCTGTAAATGTTGCATGTATTTTTTCTCCTTAATTAAAATTCAAATGATACCTACGTATAATATTTTCAACGTCTTGTCTCGCTTGTGTTAGCGGTTCCAAAACTTCGGAAATACGTTGCTCTGTAAAACGGTAAGTAGGGCCTGATACAGTCACTGAACCTACCACCTCTTCTTCACTATTAAATACAGGCATTGCAAGCGCCAGTACATCTGCAGTATATTCACCTTTACTGACAGCATAGCCACATTCTCTTATCTTAACGAGCTCATCTCGAATTTCGCCTGCATCTGTCATAGTATTGTTTGTGTAGGAGATTAATGGCTCGTCAATAACTTTCGAAATTTGCTCATCATTGAGGAAAGCAAGCATTGAACGGTAGGAGGCCCCTACATACAGTGGTGTTCTACTTCCTCTAGATACTGTAAATTTCACCTTATTAACAGGCTCTGCCTTCAGTAATGTTAACGCCTCTAGCCCATTTAAAACTGTAAAAATAGCAGTTTCACCTGTTGAATCCTTTAATTTTTCAAGAATCGGCATGCAAAGCTGATCAATGTTTAAAGAATCATACATATTCATTCCAATTTCCCATAAGGCAATGCCAAGTGAATATTTCTTAGTAATAGGATCTTTCGTAATAAATCCATTATTCTCAAATGTTTCAAGAATACGATATAAATTCGTATGATTCATATCCATTGCCATTGCTAGCTCACGTCCACCCCATATGGGCTTTTCCTTTGTAAACATCTTTAACACAGCAATAGATAAATTTAAAGTTTTTAGCATCTCTCTCATCCTTTTGATCTTTTTATCTGGCAGTAACGGGCAGCCCTATCAATTTCGCCTTGGCGTAATTGCGTCCGGATTTTGAATTGTGCGAGCACAATTCATTCCTTTGAAAATCCGTGACATCCGCCAGAGGCATTATCTTCATTCAGTAGGTGTTTGGACACCCACTGAAAAGGAACCAAAATTGCATTCATCTCTGGTGGGAGTCATCTGTATCTGCCGCTGTCGCTAAGCTTACGTGCATAAAACATCTGCCGCTGCCGCTCAACTTACGCGCATAAAACATCTGCCGCTATGCTTTCGATACAAAATACATTTGATAATACATTTGCTGAATGAAGATAAAGTTAGGTGAGGAATTAGCTGCCCGATAAGCCTGACTCGTAAAGTTTCATCCGTAGGGTTGAGGAAAACCCTCACTGATTAGAACTTTACTTTATCTTGTACAAAAGATTACCTATACGGTTACTTCAATAAGGGGGAATTATCGAGATATGTATGGCAACCGTTTGTACAAGATCGATTTAACTTTAATCAGTGGAGGATGAAGCTTAGGCTAGAAATGATCTGTCCTGTACGTCATCCCCCACCGATTAAAGTTTCCTATTTACAAAAGTAAGAGAGGTTGCTCCTTCTTACTTTTGATGTAAAAAATCTATGACAGCCGTAATATACACTTTTGCACAACGTACGATATCCTCTACACGCACTTTCTCATTATAACCATGGATGCTTGGCAAATAAGCTGGACCATATTGTAGTACTGGAATATTATATTGTCTGAAATGACGAGCATCACTACTTGCCCATTGCATCACACCATACGCCTCTTCACCAGTAACAAATGAGATATTATCTACTATTGCTTGGCATACAGGGTTTTCAGCTGGTGTATAGTTAGCCACACTTTTAAATCCAAAACGTTTTATTGAATAATCAATATTTAATGCATCTAATTTACTTTTCAATATATTAGTGACTTCTTCTTGTGTAACGCCAAATGGTAAGCGGCAATCTATTTGCACTTTACAATAATCTGGAATAACGTTGGATTTCGTACCTCCCTCAATTGTACCAATATTTACGGTAATTTTCTCTAATACTTCTTGATATTTCAAACGATCTTTTTCCACTTCTCGCATGTATTTCTTAGATACTTCAATTAGGGACTGTACTTCCTCTGGAATAGTAATCTCTAAATCCCATAAAGTACGTATCTCATTTATTGCAGCAATCGCATCTACAATAGCATTTCTTCCTGCTAATGGCGACAGGCTTCCATGACCCGGTTCCCCGCGAACCTCTAATTCAAACCAATACGAACCTTTTTGGCCAATCGTAGGATTTAATGGGGATGAAGGCTCTGCAATTAAACAGCCATCACCCTTTACTAGATTCCGTTCTAATAGCCATGGGACTCCATACTCCCCGCCTGTCTCTTCATCGGGCACAATTGCTAAAGTCAGTTTTCCTGGTAGTTCGATTTTCAATTTCTTCAGCATTTTAGTTGCAAAAATAATTCCTGCCAATCCTGCTTTCATATCACTGGCTCCACGACCAAGCATCCATCCGTCCTTTACTTCTCCTGAAAATGGATCAAAATCCCACTTAGCCAGATCACCAACAGGAACAACATCTGTATGACCGCAATAGACTAGTTCTTTACCTTCTGCATTTCCAATAGAGGCTACTAAATTAAACATTTTATCCGCAGATTCATATTTTTCATATGGTATATTTATGTCATTTAAATAATCTTCTATAAAAGTTGTTATTTCCGTTGTATCTCCAGGAGGATTAACGCTCGGAATTTGAATTAGTTTTGAACATAATTCAATCAACTCATCTTTATTGTTTTCAACTTCTTCAATTAGTTGTAACTTGAGTGCGTGTAAATCATTGTTCATGAGCAGGTACCTCATTTCCTTTTGTTTGTAAATGATTCATGCTTCCATATAAAATTTCGATAAGAGCAAATTGCTTTTCATCAAAGAATGAGCATTTTTTAGCACCATAAACCTTAGCTACTTCTAAGACAAATCGAACAACATTTTCTACATCTGTTACATGTGTGGCACCTGTTGCACAGCCAGCTACCACAGCTTCTGTTGTAATGGCAACGCCTACAACTGGGCTTGTCGTGGCAACAGCTGGTTGTAAAATACTATTAATATGGAATAAACCATTTCCATATGGTGTAATATCTTGCGTAGTAATTGGCATGACAACAGGAGAAATTCCTGCAGATTGAGTATACACATGCAGTAAGTCATCACTAACCTTTAAAATATAGCCTTCTTTAACAGTTGGGGTGATGGCAAACCCCTTATGGTTACATATTTGGTTCCCTTTTGTTGTATCAATCGATAATATAGCATCCATCGTTTCATCAACTTCATTTTCATTCATAACACTAATATCTACTGGCGAGTTCATAAACGGTACTGGCTCGTGTGGTAAAGTTGGGGCTGTTGGACAAATATGTGTTGTAAAAATAACGTCCCCCTCTAGCTGATCGCCCTTTAATGCCATATCAATTGTTTTTGCTGCACTTGCCATACAGGCTAGTGCACCATCACCATCAGAAACGAAGCCTGTCATTTCTGGGCGTGCTCCAATTCCTCCTAAACGTCCAATAATACCTAATGTTGGGGCGTTCCCACCTGATGATTTACCGTTTTTCCCCTTAACCAAAACTCTTACAAAATCAGTGGAGCCATTGTCACCCTTAATCGTTTTTACAGTAACATCTGCAGAAGGGTCAATATTGTGTAAGTAATCTTTAACAACCTCCCCATTTACATAGATACTATCCATTAATTCGTATAATTCAATAACATGTTTCAATGACATATTTTTGCGCTCCTTTTTATTACCTCACAACAATTGATAGAGCTTCGTGAAATCGTTAGATAGACGTTTACCCAAGCTGCTAATAAAAGAATGTCTAATGAGGCTTTTTTTCATGTTGTATTTACTTAGTTATAACCAAGCTAATTTAATCTTTGCTATCTCTTACTAATTGGCATTATATAAATGACAAGAGACCTGATGTGTTGCAGTAACTGTATCTAGAGTAGGCTGAAATTGTGAACATTTTTCTGTCGCAAATCGGCAACGTTTATGAAATGCACAGCCGCTTGGTGGATTAACTGGACTTGGAACGTCTCCAGATAAAATAATGCGCTCCTTGTTATCAAAGGGATTATCCTTTGGAATAGCTGATAATAAAGCCTGTGTATATGGATGTTGAGGATTTCCATATATCTCTTCATATGTGCCAATCTCTACTATTTTCCCTAAGTACATAACGGCAATCCGATCACACATATAATTAACAACATTTAAATCATGTGAAATGAAAATATAGGTTAGCCCAAATTCCTTCTGTAAATCTTTCAATAAATTAATAACCTGTGCTTGTACAGATACATCCAATGCTGAAACTGGCTCATCACAAACGACAATATCTGGATTTAATGCAAGTGCACGAGCAATATTAATGCGCTGCCTTTGTCCACCTGAAAATTCATGTGGATGTCTCTTAGCATGATAAGCACTTAAACCAACTGTTTCTAGCAAATCAATCACACGTTTTTTGCGTGAGGCATCATCACCAATACGGTGAATGGCAAGTGGCTCAGCAATTAAATATTCAATTGTTTTTCTAGGATCCAATGAAGCATACGGATTCTGAAATACCATTTGTATGGATTTACGAGCTGAACGAATATCCTTTGTATTTAAATTTGCTAAATTTGTTCCATTAAACTCTACTATTCCTTCTGTTGGGGTAATTAATTGATTAATAAGTCGTGCTACCGTTGATTTACCACAGCCAGATTCTCCAACAATGCCTAATGTCTCACCTTTATATAATTCAAAGCTTACACCATCCACCGCTTTTACAAATTGAGTTGTCTTTTTAAAAGGAATAGAACTTTTAATAGGGAAATGCTTTTTCAAATTGCTTACTTTCAGTACTAGCTCTCTATTCTGCTGCATTAAAAATTCCCTCCTTACGTTCTACAATTTGCTCTTTCGATTGCAGATGGCAAGCCACAAAATGGTTTTCTCGTACTTCTACTAATTCTGGTGCTTTACTATGGCAGATATCTGTTGCCATTGGACAACGAGAAGAAAAATGACAGCCACTGTGGGGCATCGTTAAATCAGGAGGACTTCCTGGAATCGCTGGTAGTCTGTTTTGCTCCTGTGTGCCCATCGTAATTTGTGATTCTAGTAATCCCCATGTATAGGGGTGTAGCGATTGCTCATATAGTTGCCTTGTTGTAGTGGATTCTACTGTACGTCCTGCATACATCACATTTACCTTGTCACAAAGTTCCCATACAACACCTAAATCATGCGTAATCATAATAATAGCTGTATCATGCTCCTGCTGTAGCTTTTTCATCAAATCGAGAATCTGTGCCTGCACGGTTACATCTAGTGCCGTTGTTGGCTCATCAGCAATTAGCAACTTAGGATTGCATGCTAGTGCAATGGCAATCATAACCCGTTGTCTCATACCACCTGAAAATTCATGAGGATACATTTTTAGGCGTTTTTCAGGCTCTGGAATCCCTACCATTTTTAACATATCAACAGCTTTTTCATTGGCTTCTTTTTTTGATAAGCTTTCATGGGCACGAATAACCTCGATAATTTGATTGCCCACTGTAAGAACTGGATTCAAGCTTGTAATGGGATCCTGAAAAATCATCGACATTTCATTGCCTCGCACATTGCGCATTTCCTTTTCTGAAATCCCTAGTAATTCACGACCATTAAAATGAATTTTTCCATTTGTAATTTTTCCTGGCGGAGATGGGATTAAACGCATTAATGCTGTAGCTGTAACACTTTTACCTGATCCTGATTCCCCTACAATTCCAAGTGTTTCTTTTTTATTTAATTGTAAATTTACGCCGTTTACAGCTTTCATCGTAGAGCCGCCACTTTTAAATTCAACTGTTAAATTTTCAACATCTAGTAAACGTTCAGTCATGATGCCACCTCCTTCCCTATCAAACTTTCATTTTTGGATCTAGTGCGTCACGTAATCCATCGCCTAATAGATTAATGCCAAGCACTGTTAGTAAAATACATATCCCTGAGAATGTTGCCATTTGAGGATTCAACACTAGAAAATCCTTACCATCCTTCAGAATACTACCCCATGAAGCAGTAGGCGGTTGTATACCTAATCCTAAAAAGCTAAGCGCTGCCTCAGAAATAATGGCCCCAGCCGTACTCATTGTGCCGTAGACAATTAACGGCGCAAGACAGTTGGGTAAAATATGACTGAAAATAATACGTGTATGTGTAGCACCTAAAGAATGAGTTACTTCAATAAACTCCTCCTCTTTTACGCTTAATACTTGACCGCGGACCAATCGTGCAAACCCCGGTATATTGGCAATACCAATGGCTACGATAACATTTACTAATCCTTGACCTAGCACTGTCATTAATGTAATAGCTAATAAAATGAATGGAAAAGCAAACAGACCATCCATTGTACGCATAATGATAGAGTCTAAACGTCCACCAAAATAGCCTGCAACTAATCCAAGTAAAGTGCCGAATACTGCCCCAAAGAGTACAGCTGCAACACCAACAATCATTGAAATGCGGGTACCATACACTAAACGACTAAACAAATCTCGACCATAGTTATCTGTACCAAGTAAATGTCCATCTGTATTCATTGGCAAAAATGATTTACCAACAGTCATTTCATTTGGTGGGTGGGTCGCGATAAGCGGAGCAAAAATGGCTACAATCGTCATTAGTGCTACAATTATCAAACCGATTGTTGCTAATTTATTTTTTAACAACTTTCGTAATAATGTATTTTGCTTTTTATTGTCATTTACAATTGCTTGTGCCATCGTTACTTTTTCCCCCCATCCGATTCAAGATTTACTTTTGGATTTACCACTTTATATAAAACATCCACGATTAAGTTAATAAGAACAAAGATAAAGGCGATAAAAATGACTGTTCCCTGTACAACGACAAAGTCACGTTTATCAATTGCATCTACAATAAGCCGCCCCATTCCTGGCCAACTGAAAATCGTTTCAGTTAATACAGCACCACCAAGTAAATTAGAAATTTGCATGCCTAGTACAGTTAAAATAGGTGTTAGTGCATTTTTAAACGCATGTTTTCCGATAACTAAATATTCTTTAATGCCTTTTGAACGTGCAGTTTTAATATAGTCCTGTGAAATAACCTCCAGCATACTCGATCGTGTAATACGAGCAAATGTCGCCATCGGTATAGTAGCTAAAGCTAATGCTGGTAAAATTAAATGCTTTATATATGTCCAAAGTCCATCATCTAAATTTCCCATCCCCGTAGCAGGTAGCCAGCCGAGATTGACGCTAAAGAATAACACTAGCATGATCCCAAGCCAAAAGATTGGCATAGAGACACCCACTAAGGATATGAGCATTACCACATAATCTACCATTGTATTTTGCTTTCTTGCTGCTAAAATTCCTGCGGGAATCCCAATGACTACTGCGATCAGTAGCGCTGCTAGAGCTAATATCACTGTATTCGGAAATCTTTCTATAATGAGCCCAATGACAGATTCACTATAAGAATATGAATAACCCAGATTAAGCTGCGCTAGGTCCGCTACATAGGATATAAATTGCGATGGAATCGATTTATTTAACCCTAACTCTTCCCTTAAGTTTTCTACATCTTCCACACTTGCTTGAGGACCTAACATAACAGATGCCGGATCACCTGGAATCATTCTCGTAATAATAAATACAATGATTCCAACTACTAGCAGTGTCGGGATAAGGTTTATTAACCTTTTTAAAATAAATGAGCCCATTTTTCAAGACCTCCTTTTCATTATTAGAATCAGTGGTTCATATTGTGAATAACTAAATACTACACCCAGTGATAATTATTTGTAAATATATTTTTTTCTGAATCTTTATAATTTTTTATTTACTTTCTGTTTACAAATGTGCTACTTTTATTTCGAACCTACCATTTTTGAATCAACGGTTCATATTGTGAAACAAAATATAAGGAGGCTAGCATGTATGAAGAAAATAAACGTAAAAAAATCTGTACTACTACTGTTTTTAACTTTAATGATTGGGATTTTAGCAGCCTGTGGTGGTAACTCTGATAAGAAGAGTACATCAGAAGAAAAAGAAGGCGAAGCTACATCAGGTGGAACATTAAATATTGGTCTTTCAGCAAATTCCAAAACTTTTGATCCCATTAAATACACTGGGGTTTACGAATCACAGGTAATGCGTCAAATGGGTGACACTTTAGTTGTTTATAACAAGGATTTATCAGATATCATTCCTTCCTTAGCTACGGAATGGAAAGTATCAGATGATATGTTAGTTTATACATTCAAGTTACGTGAGGGAGTAAAGTTCCAAAAAGGGAAATATCAAGACGGTCGTGATATGACTGCGGAGGACGTAAAGTATTCGTTAGAGCGTTCTGCAAAAGAATCTGCTATGAATCGTCTAAGTGGTGTAACTGAGGTAAAAGTAATTTCTGATTATGAGGTTGAGATTCATTTAGCATCTCCAAATGCAGCATTACTTGCTATGTTAACAGATGCAGGCAATATCATAATTCCAAAAGAAGAGGTTGAAGGCTGGGGAGACAATTTCTCTGAGCATTTCATCGGAACAGGTCCATTCCAATTAACTGAATGGAAAAAAGACCAAGAAGTAAAGCTAGTACGCAATGAAGGTTATTGGGGTGAAAAGCCACATCTTGATAATTTAACAATGAAATTTATTTCTGATCAAAACATGATGACAAATGCATTACGTTCAGGTGATATCGATATCGCAATGGATGTAAAAGGTCAAAACCGTGAAATTATTAACCAAGACAGTAATTTTGAGCTTTTAACAAATCCTGGCTTATCGATTGTCTATCTCGACCTTAATAACAAGGTAGGTCCAACAGCGGATAAGCGAGTACGTGAAGCTATCTACAAGGCAACAAATGTAGAAGAAATTATCACTGGTGTTAACCAATGGGGTGGTGGCGACGTTTCTTATTTACCTCTACCTCCAGGTTCATGGGGCTACGATAAAGGTTTGATTGACTTAGTACCAAAGTACAATCCTGAAGAAGCTAAAAAATTATTAGCTGAAGCTGGATATCCAGATGGCTTTAAAACAGAAATTTTTGTATCTGAGGCACGTGTTCCTTACGCAACTATTTTCCAAAGCCAATTAAAGAAAAACTTAAACATTGATGTAGATATCAAGGTTCTTGAGTGGGGAACTTACAGTGATACAGTTGCTAAAGGGAAAGCATCTATGAATATTGGTGGCTGGACATGGTATCCAGATCCATACTTCTTCCTATACCAATTGTTCCACACAAATCAAATTGGCGCTTTAGGTAATGGGAAAGGATATAGCAATCCAGAGGTTGATAAATTATTAGAACGTGCGGTATCAGAAACGGTTGTCCAAGAAGAACGTGCAAAATTATATCAAGAAGCTTTGAAACTAATTTTAGCTGATGTTCCTCGTATAGAATTAGAGGCTACACAAACGGTAGCTGGCGTGAATAAGAAGGTAAACGGCTTTGAGGTTTCTGCAGATAACTCAGTGCAAATCGTACACCCTAACGGGACGAACGTTTCAATTACAAAATAATTTAACATGAAAAGTGGAGATGATTAGTCTCCGCTTTTCTATTCATAGGAAAGGGAGCGTAGACGATGACTCGTTATATGAATGGTCTTGTTTTCAATTCTGAGACTCGTAGTTTTGAAAATAATAATTTTGAAGTACTTGGACAATATTTCACACAATTGAATTCGACTGAAACGGAAATCGATCTTCATGGTTATTACATTACACCAGGTTTTATCGATAGCTGCTCACAAATCGGATTAGCTGAAATTGGCATACGCTGGGAAGGTGATGATAGCTTTGAGTTTGAATCACATTTACAATATTCGGTCATTGATGGCATCTATCCCTTTGATACAGCATTTAAAAATGCACTTTCACACGGGATAACTGCATCTCACATTGTCCCCTCTCCTAAAAGCTTAGTTGGTGCAAAAACGGCTATCATACACCATACACCTTCAACTGTTGATGAAATGGTGATTAAAAAAGATTTTGGCTATTCCTTTTCAATCGGTCAAAATGCCAAAAGTACATTTTTTGCTGCGCAGAAAAAACCACTTACACGCATGGGCATTGCCAAAATTATGAGAGAAACACTCCAACAAATTCAAGAACAAGAGCCTCTGATTCGCAAAATTTTAGTACGAGCACATAAAGCTGTCGATATTGAATTAATTACCCGCCTTCAGCAAGAGTTCCCCTTTGAATTTCATATAATTCACGGTACTGAAATTCCACTGCTTGAGGGAGCATGTTTTAATACGGTGATCGCAGGTCCTACCTTCCGTTATATTGAGCATAATGAAATGATGGCACTTTCACCAAAGCTATATTCACAATTGGCTGCTCGTGAAATTCCATTTGTCTTTTGTACAGACCACCCCGTAAGCAGCGCAACTCATCTAGCATTAGAAGCATGTTTAGCAGTTCGAGAGAAATTGCCTCGTCAGGATGCTCTATATGCATTAACGACAGGTGCGGCAACTTTACTTGGAATAGAGCATCTAACAGGTTCCATTAAAGCTGGACTATCAGCTGACTTTGTTGTTTGGAATAAGCATCCACTAGATTTAGATGCAAAAGTGGTCGCTACTTTTATTAAAGGAAAGAAAGAATACTCATGGGAAGAGGATATAACAATATGATCATTTTTCATAATGCAAAATTTGTAGCCGTCAATGAACAGAATGATACTTTTGAACAGCTATGGATAGATGATGGTCGTATTGTGTATACAGGACCAGCCAAAGAAACCCCTGTCAATGCTGAAAAAATAGATTTACATGGTGCATTTGTTACACCAGGATTAATCGACATTCATGCACATGTCGGTACATGGGCAGAGGTAACGGAGGATATTAACGATGCCAATGAATATAGTGAACCCTTCACTCCTCTAATGCATGCTTTAGATAGCGTGGATATTCGACACTTCTCGTTTCAGCATGCCTTAGAGGGTGGCGTCACGACTGTTCAAACAGGTCCAGGCAGTGCCAATGTTATCGGTGGTATTTGGAGTATTTTAAAAACCGCAGGGCCAACACTTGCTTCAAGGGTGCTTGTTGAGCGCAGTGGTTTAAAGGGTGCATTAGGTGAAAATCCTAAAAACGTTTTTGGTAATCAGTATAAGCGTAAGCCTATGACGCGTATGGCCATTGCTCAATTGCTACGTGATGGTTTTCAACGTGCCACTTATTTAAGTGAAGAAGAAAAATCGGAGCATGTAAAGCATAATTTAGAGCTGCGACCTTTTATCGAGGTGCTACGAGGAGAAATGCCACTACGCCTTCACTGTCACCGAGCAGATGATATTATGACAGCAATTCGTATTGCAAAGGAATTTAATGTTCAGCTACATCTAGAACATTGTACAGAGGGACATATGATTGTTGATGCTGTAAAGGCTAGTGGATTTAATGCAACAGTAGGTCCCTATATGCTTACACCATCTAAATATGAAACTCGCAATTCAACACCAGCAATCGCCAAAATTTTTAAAGAGCATACTATTCCATTTGCTATTATGACAGATCATCCATTTGTACCAATTCAATATTTGAAATATTGTGCCTCTGAAGCTATTCGCTATGGATTAGATGAAGAAACAGCTTTAAAAAGTATCACCATTCATGCAGCTAAGCTTGTACAGCTCGATCATCGAATTGGCTCATTAGAGGTAGGCAAAGATGCAGATTTTGTAGTATGGTCTCATCCAATTTTTGAAACAGAAGCAAAAGCACTACAAACCTATGTCAATGGTAAAAAATATTACGAAGCGGAGTGAAGGTAATTGGCGAAGTCAAAAATCGCAATTGTAACAATTGGTCAAGCACCTCGCAAGGATATGGCTACTGATATTCAACAATTAATAAATGCCGGCTTACATGTAACGGAATTCGGTGTCCTCGATTTGCTGACTTCCTCAGAAATAGCAGCACTTGCCCCTGCTAGAGAGGATTCAGATGTTCTAGTTACTCTACTTGCTACAGGGGAACAGGTAAAACTTAGTAAAAGGAAGCTGATGCCTTTTATCCAAAAACGAATTGTTGAGCTTCAGGATTTTACTTGGATTTTACTCATGTGCACAGGTGATTTCACAAACTCCTTAAGTGGTAAAAATTTATTACTACCTGATCGTATGATGACCTATTTAGTCAAAGGGATGAATGCTGATTTAACGCTTGGTTTAATCGGACCAGAGCCTGAGCAGCAAATGACTGTCGCAGAAAAATGGCAGAATGCTCAATTCAATGTGACCTTTGCCGCTAGCTCCCCCTATCGTTTTAATGAACAGGATTTATTATTAAAGGCTAAAGAATTGCAATTACATGGAGCTGAATTACTTATCCTAGATTGCATGGGCTACTCAACTGCCATGAAAAATACACTAAAAGACAAGCTTACAATCCCTGTTGTTGTACCAAGAGAAGCTGTTTTTACTATTCTAAAAGCTATATGTTAAGTAAAGGAGGGTCACCTAATTCAAGTGACCCTCTCCTTTTATACACGTTTATTGAAGTAAGGAAGCTGTTCCACAAAAGCCTTCGTGTCCTCATCCCCATATTCATGAATAAGCGCATAAATTTTCATTAATCGTAAATCTATTTCATCATTTTCTCGATCTAGGTGATATTGCAAATAAGGTAATTGTGCACGCCACGCATTTGAAATTTCAAGCAATTGCATTTGTTGAAAGATTCTTTCAAAAACATCCAATGCTTGTCGATCTATATTAAGCTCAAAATTCCACGGTCCTGCTTGCGGGTTTGTATAATACGTTTTATCGGCTAGTGAAAAATATACTCGCTGGCGATCCATCTCTATAAAACACTCCTTTTACCATAGTATGGTGATAAAAGTGCTGTTTTATTCGCTGGAATGTCAAACTTCCTTCACAATTTAAAAGAGTATCTACTTTATAATAGAAAATGATGAATAGGAAATGGAGTGAATGCCATGAGTTTAATTACGCTCTTAGTTGTTGCCGTAATCATAGTCATAATAATAACGGCTGCTACAATTATCAGTGTTAACCGTGCATATGCCTTTAAACATACAATCGATGAAAAGCCGCAACAAAGCTTTCAACAAAATGAGGATAAATTCAATTAGTACATTTTTCAATACAATTCTTTTATACTAAAATTATTAAATAGAATTTGGAGTGAACACTATGGGGGTACCATTACCAATAATTATTATGATTGCAATGATGATGCTTATGTTCGGCGTTTCGGTCATTGTCCTTTTAAAGAAAAAAGGAAGCTTTTTAACACAAACAATTGATGCTAAGCCTGAGCAAGTCAATGTGCAACAAAAGGATCAGCAACAATGAAATATCCCTTTATATGGCTCATAAAGTTTTATAGAAAATTCATTTCACCAATGACGCCGCCATCCTGTCGCTTTTACCCCACATGCTCCTCATATGGGCTTGAAGCCTTTCAAAAACATGGTGCCATCAAAGGATTCTTTTTAACAATTACACGTGTATCAAAATGCCATCCATTCCATCCTGGGGGCTTTGATCCAGTACCTGAAAAATGGCCTTCGAAAAAGAGTTAATTTTCGCAGGTCATTTTTTCTTGTACTTTTTTCAGATGTGCGTTATGATAATAAATGTTCTAAAAAACAAATCGTAATCATTACTATTTGAAAGAGGTATATAATAATATGAAAAAAGCATTTTTATTGTTTTTAGTTACAGCTCTTGCTTTATTCACTGCTGCCTGCGGGGATAAATCATCAACTACATCCTCCAAACAATCAGAGGGTAAAGAGAAAATGACTATTTACACAACGGTTTATCCTTTAAGTTATTTTGCTGAACGAATTGGTGGCGATTTTGTTGAGGTATCTTCTATCTATCCAGCTGGTGCCAATGAGCACACATTTGAGCCAACCCAAAAAGATATGATGAAGCTAGCAGATGCTGATATATTTTTCTATATTGGTTTAGGATTAGAGGGCTTTGTTGAAAATGCCAAAAAAACGCTAGCTAAAGAAGATGTAGCTATGATTGCAACGGCCGATCATGTATCAGATGAAAAATTAGCGAGTAGCACTGGTCACACACATGCTGATGAAGAAGAAGAGCATGATCATGCAGCAACGGAAGAAGAGCACAGTCATTCTGAGGATGAGCATGGACATGACGATCACGATCACGGAAATATAGATCCTCATGTTTGGTTATCCCCTATTATCAGTCAGGATTTAGCACTTTCAATTAAGGATACTTTAATTGAAAAAATGCCAGAACAGGAAGCTACATTTACAGCTAATTATGAAGCATTAGTGAAGGAGCTGCAGGAATTAGATCAATCCTTTAAAGCGATGGCGGATAAGGCCCCTGAAAAGACTTTCTTCGTCTCCCACGCTGCCTTTGGCTATATTGCAGGTCAATACGGCTTAACCCAAATGCCAATTGCCGGTTTGAATTCACAAAATGAACCATCTCAAAAAGAGCTTACAGCGATTGTCGATAAAGCAAATGACCTACACATTCATTACATTTTATTTGAGCAAAACGTTTCCTCTAAATTAGCCGAGGTTATCCAAAAAGAAGTGGGAGCAGAATCCCTTACCTTGCATAATCTAAGTGTTTTAACAGCAGATGATGTTAAAAATAAAGAAACTTACTTTACACTGATGAATAAAAATATACAAACATTAGAAAAAGCTCTAAGTACAGAAAAATAAATGAGTAAGGAGGTGCCCCGAAAATCAGATGGGGTACCTCCTTTAGTATGACGTATTTTTCTTGTGGCATTCGTTTTTCTGTTCTATAAATACTTGCTAGCAAGCTCTCCGTGTTAACAGCTTCATAGTTTTTCTTTTGCCAATCCTTCATCTGCATGGAGCTTCCTTCTAAAATAATGGATTGCCATTCGGCTTGAAGTACCTGATCTGTTTCCTTATTTTTATGGGGCATTTTTAATTGCATGGGTTTTACTATCACGCTTTTAAAAAGATATTGATTATTATCGATTATAGCCTTTCCCTTATTAAAAGAGAAATCATTATTTAGTGCTTGTTTTGGTAGTTCCTCCACCTTACTAGTGCGTTGTAAATCAACATAAGTTTCACTTTTTGCTGCTGGAAAACTAGCATTATCCCACGAGTGATCTTGCGCTAGCTGGCGATCAGAAACTAAAAAATATTGATAACGTACCTCTCCTTTACGATCAGGTAATGGATCATCCCATGTCACATCGATATGATACCAGTCATTTTCAAGCTTCACTAAGACCCAAGCATGTAGCTGTTCCCCTACTTTTCCTGGTACATATTGCACCTCAAAGCCTAGCATCTCTAACATCCGATAAAGCACTAGTGCATAGGCCTGACATACTCCCTTATTTTCCGCTAATAATGTATAGGGAGAATATTGACTTCCGTTCGTTTCTTTGGAATACTCGGCGGATAAAACAATAAAATCATGTGCAGCCTGTAACTTCTGCAACTCAGTTAATCCATACATTGGCGCAATAATATTTTTCAGAGTCTGTTCAACAAACGCTTCTTCTGCGGGTGTAATATGATACGTAAACTCAAAGCTAATAACAATATTATTGGCGTAGCCATCATACTTCCATTTAAAACTAGAAATATTGGCATATATATATGGATCTTGAATTGCCTGTTTGATAAGATCAGATAGTTCATCTTTAATGCTTGATGTATCACCACTATATCGAATATCAAAATTAGTAGATAACTGCATGACTTCGTATTGAATAAGATTTTGTAGAGTTTCTATTGAATTAGCTGATACGGTATTTTTATGTTCATAGTTTGCGAATACTTGCACATGACTCATTTGTAGAACAAATAATATAATGACAGCATTATATATATATTTTCTCATATGAGCCATTCTCCTTTACTAAATAGTTTATGCCTAACATTCCTTATTATGTTAATAAATAATTAATTTAATTCTAAAAGCATATAAATAAAAAGATTTTTACCACAAATAAAAGAAGCCCTCACTATGGAAGGCTTCTTTATTTATGTTATTGCTTTAATTTTCTACGAAGTAGCTTATTGGCACCATTGCGAGGAAGTTCATCTGTAATGATAATTTTTTTTGGTATTTTATATCTAGCAAGGAATTTTTGACAAAATGCTAATAATTGATCTATCTGTATTTGATCTTTTAAAACAACAAAGGCAATTGGAACCTGTCCCCACTCCTCATCCTCGATACCACAGACACCCGCTTCCTTAACCGCGGGATGTGTAAGAAGTACGTTTTCGATTTCAGCAGGATAAATATTTTCACCACCAGAAATAATTAAATCTGCTCGACGATCAATCACAAACAAGTAACCCTCGTCATCCAAATAACCAATATCTCCGGTATAAAGCCAGCCATCAATTGTTGCACTTTTTTGTGCAAAACGACCAATATAGCCTGGGGTAACATGTGGGCCACGTATGCAAATTTCGCCTTCACCATTGATATTTGGCTCTGCAATACGAATTTGATTAAAAAATAAAGGCTTTCCTGCCGAACCTATTTTAGACATCGCATCCTCGCTTGCTAGTGTTGCGGTTTGTGATGAGGTTTCTGTCATACCATACGTTTGAGCTACTGCTAAATGTAATGCTTGGGCTCTCTTTAAATATTCAACTGGTACAGGTCCACCACCTGCTAACATCAGTTTAAATTGTGGTGAGGCTTGGGCCTTTCGCTGTTCAAGTGTATGTAGAATTCTTTCCAAGGTTACAGCGACCACTGACATATGTGTGACATCACCATCTATAATATTTTGTGAAATAGCCTCTACATCAAAATAATCATATAAATGAACTTTATTGCCATATAAAAGTGAGCGCACTAAAATAGAAAAGCCACTAATATGAAATAACGGTACAGCACATAACCAAGCATCGTCAGCTTGCAAACCTATATTAAGGACAGAAGACGTTGCACTAGCTTGATGATTACCAACTGTTTGACGAACGCCCTTTGGAAAACCCGTCGTACCAGATGTGTACATAATAGATATTGTTTGATGTAAGGACCATTCCTTTGTAATCTCAATAGAGGCTTCTGTACCTTTTTCGATAGCAGAAAATAATAGATGAGGTACATATGATGGTAATTTTTCAATATCTTCGTCTGCAATTAATACAACCACTGCCTCGGAATCCTCTAGCTGATAGGCTATTTCAGCTTGAGATAGCCTACGATTTAGCATGACCATTTCACACTGTAAATGCATACATGCATAGATCATAATGACAAGTGCTGGCTTGCTTGGTCCCATTATCGCAATACGGTCTCCTTGCTTTATACCAAGGGCTGTAAGTTGACTAGCACGTTGAATAGATAATTCATTTAATTGCTGAAACGTCCATGTTTGTTCGTGATATGTTAAAGCGTTACGTAATGGTGTTAAATACGCTCGTTGTAAAATCCAATTTGGATACATTTTTATTGTCCCTCCTATCACTCTTTATCTTATCGCTTTCTAGCAACATCCGTCTATTTGAACGAGTTTATTCATTCTATCCGTCTATTTTGGCTGCAAATCCCTCAATTAGAGGGACCAATCCACCACTTTGTCCATTCTATCCATCATTTAGCTGAGTCTATCCGCCACTTCATCCATTCTACATAGAAAAAGCTCGTATCTCTAATCGGATACGAGCTTTTCAACACTTCATTTAATCAAGGGAATCTTGGGAATTGACCGAAATCTGGTTGGCGTTTCTCTTTAAATGCGTCACGGCCTTCTTTTGCTTCATCCGTTGTGTAATAAAGAAGCGTAGCATCGCCAGCCATTTGTTGAAGACCTGCTAAACCGTCTGTATCTGCATTCATAGCTGCTTTTAAGAAGCGTAGAGCAGTCGGCGACATTTGTAGCATTTCCTCACACCATTGTACAGTCTCGTTCTCTAATTGCTCATAAGGAACAACTGTGTTCACTAATCCCATATCAAGTGCTTGCTGTGCATCATATTGACGGCATAAATACCAAATTTCACGTGCCTTCTTATGACCAATAATACGTGCAAGATAGCCTGAGCCATAACCAGCATCAAATGAACCAACTTTTGGTCCAGTTTGTCCAAAACGAGCATTGTCAGCAGCAATTGTTAGGTCACATACAACATGTAATACATGTCCTCCACCGATTGCATAGCCTGCAACCATCGCTACTACAGGTTTTGGAATTACACGGATTAAACGTTGTAAGTCAAGAACGTTTAGACGTGGGATTTCATCTTCTCCAACATAGCCGCCATGACCGCGAACCTTTTGATCTCCACCTGAGCAGAAAGCATGTTCACCTTCACCAGTTAAAATGATAACTCCAACATTTTTGTCATCACGTGCACGTGAAAAAGCATCAATCATTTCCATTACCGTTTTTGGTCGGAACGCATTGCGTACTTCTGGACGGTTAATCGTGATTTTTGCGATACCGTTATAAAATTCATACTTAATGTCTTCATAAGTATGTAAAGTAGTCCATTGACGTGTCATTGAATTGCCTCCTAATCAAATATAATCCTCGTTCATTATCGAGGCACTAACGTAAATCTATCTTCATTCAGCCAATGTTCTCTGTAGCAAAAGCAAAGCAGCAGCTACAAATGTTTTCTGTAGCGAAAGCGAAGCGGCAGCTACAAATGTTTTCTGTAGCGAAAGCGAAGCGGCAGCTACAAATGTTTTCCGTAGCGAAAGCGAAGCGGCAGCTACAAATGTTTTCCGTAGCGAAAGCGAAGCGGCAGCTACAATTACGCCAAAGCGAAATTGATTACGTTAAATACTCCTCTATTATTGTAGCAAACTCAGCGGGATTTTCCACATGAATTGCATGTCCAGCGTTATTTACTGTCGTATGCTTAACATTTTTTAATAACGCTTTCATTTCTAGTGCAATTTTACAAAACTTCTCATCTAGTGAGCCCGTTACTAAAAGAACAGGAAACTCAAGCTCTGCTAATGACATCCAATTTGATGGCTGGGTACCTGTGCCAATGCCAAGTAAACTTCCTGCCAAGCCCTCCACCTTCTGAGAAAGTCGTTCTGTCCTAATCGTTTGTCGTACATTGTCTGGTAAACATTTTTGGGATTCAAACAAAGGAATGTTCTCCCATGCATTCACAAATGATTGTAAACCATTATGAATTATTTTTTCAGCTAGCGCGTGATCTCTCGCACAACGTTCAGAACGCTCCTGTGAAGTTCGTAAGCCTGGAGAGGCGCTTTCTAAAATAAGCCTTTCGATACGCTCAGGGTAGGTGATTGCATACGATAATGCAATTCTCCCTCCCATCGAATAGCCTAACAGCGTAAATTTCTCTAGCTGTAGCTGGCTAATTACTTCCTCTAAATCTTGGATTTGTTCATCCATGGAGAAACGACTTGCTTCCTTGGGTATTGCTGTTTGACCATGTCCAATACAATCAATCGCTATCACTCGTTTATGTGGCAGAGCTTTCGCTAAATTTCGCCATGAAGTCGTACTACCTGTAAAACCATGCAAGGCAACAAGCGTTTGCTGTGCTCTCTCATTCCAAATTTCTACATGAGTTTCAAGCCCTCGAATCATTAGCTTTGCCATGCTTTTAGCCCCGCATTAATGCGATTCCAAAGTGCTCGATGCGCATAAACATTTTCTTCTCTATCTGTGAAAATTTCAAGCAAGCGCAATGGACGTTTTTTTACTGTTGTAAACTTCTCAGAAAGCTCCGAAATATCTTCTACACGAATATAGTCTACATCATACATCTGAGCAACATCATTAAATTCAAGAGAAGTTGGTGTACCAAATAAATCTTCATAATGTGCTTCTACAGTGGATTGTGGTAAATAAGAGAAAATACCGCCACCATCATTGTTCATAACGATGATCGTTAGGTTACATTCTTGATACCTTGATGCAATAAGTCCATTGATGTCATGTAAAAAAGCTAAATCACCAATTAGTAAATAGGTTTCTCGGTTATTCCCCTGACTATATCCCATCGCTGTTGACACGACACCGTCAATACCATTCGTTCCACGATTTGCAATGATACGTAGATCTTTCGGTGTAGCCATTAAAAACGTATCAATATCACGCACAGGCATGCTGCTGCTCACAAAAATATCACTACCATTTGGAATAAACCTTAATAATCGGCTTACCATAGCTCCCTCATCCACAGCTGCTTCGGAATAATGTTCAATATATTCAAGCGCTATATCATTCGCATCCTGCCATTCAGCTAAATATTGTGCCTCTAGTGCAGTATCAGAGATTTCTAAATTCGTCAGCCATTCTCCAATCTCCGCATGAATAAAATGAGTAGAAACACTAGTAGCGTCTCGGAACATTGGATCTTCATCAACTACAATATAAGCTGTTGGTTGTGAGTTTGTAATAAATTGCATGATGAATTTAGAAACGGGCTGTGCACCGAAGCGAAGCACTGTATCCGGCTTAACAAGCGCTTTAAACTCATCACTCTTCATAATGGCATCATAGGTTGTAATGATATAAGGTAAACAATCCTCTGGTACTGAAGTACGCATATTTGATAAGCTCTCGACTATAACTGGCCATTTTAGCTGGCGAACAAAATTCCACATAATTGTTAAATCAGTACCAAGTGGCAGTTCCCCAATAATGACAAAGCCTCGTTCTGATGCTCGTAAAATGGAAGATAATTCTTGCTGAGCCACCTCAGAAGGCATTAACTGAGCCATCCTACTTTGTTTAAATGTTGTTTCTGGTAACTCATCTCGGAAATCAATTAATAAGGGCTCCCGGAATGGTACATTAATATGCACTGGTCCGAACGGTGCACTTGTGGCAATGGCTACGGCTCGTGCAATATGACGCTCAATAAATGGCAGTGTTGGTGCAGCATTATCTGCTAATGGAAAATCGACACTCCATTTGACATGTGAACCATATAAATTTGGCTGATTTATCGCTTGTGGTGCTCCCACTTCTCGTAATTCATGTGGACGATCTGCCGTAATAACAATTAGTGGTACACGAGCATAACTTGCTTCCACAATGGCAGGAAAATAGTTTGCTGCAGCTGTTCCAGATGTACATAATAGTACTACAGGTTTTGCTGTAGCCTTTGCAATTCCCAGTGCGAAAAAGGCAGCAGATCGTTCATCTACCTGGCGATACATATGAAGCTGTTTCGTAGAAGCAAAGGCATAAGCTAAAGGTGTTGAGCGAGAACCTGGACTAACTACAACATTCTCTACACCAGCTTGTACAAGTGCTACCACCATTTGATAAACGTAATCTGTTAAAATTTCCCTTTCATTCATTTAAATGTCCTCCTAACGCACGTAGCATCGGACGGAATTTCACTAATGTTTCCTCATATTCAGATTGTGGCTCTGAATCTGCAACTATTCCGCCACCAGCGTATAAGTAAGCTTTATCTTTCAGTAAAGCAGCAGAACGTATGGCTACTGCAAATTCCCCGTTGCCCTCCGCATCTACCCAACCAATTGGTGCAGCATAAAGGCCTCGATTCATAGGCTCATACTTACGTATCGCTGCCATCGCCTCTGTTCTTGGAACACCGCCTAGAGCAGGGGTAGGATGTAAGGATTTTGTCAGCTGTAAAATCGTAGCATCACTATTTAACTGACCTTCAACAGGTGTATAAAGATGTTGTATATCTCTGATTTTTAGGAGGCGAGGACTGTCAGGTATCCTCATATCAACACAATTTTTACGGAATGTGTCCGCAATCATGTCGACCACATATTGATGCTCGCCACCATTTTTCGGGTCATTCAATAGGCTTTGACCATAGGCTTCATCTTCTTCTGCTGTCTTTCCTCGTTTGATGGAGCCAGCAATACACGATGAAAAGGCACGTCCATTTTCTACCTTTACTAGTCGTTCAGGTGACGCACCAAAAAACAATAAATCTTGACGCTCTAAACCAAATAAATAGCTCTCAGGCTGTTCATGAATAATCTGTGACAGTACTTGAGGTGAAGAAACATGCTCTTTGAATTGCAATGCAAGGGAACGCGCGATCACAACTTTATCTGCCTTTTTTTGCTTAATCAGTGCTGTCACTTGGTCAATGGATGCAAGATACGGATCCTTATAGGGCTCATAATAATTTGTTATTTCAGGCTTTGAATACGTTTTCACTTCTTTTACTTGAGCAGCATGAATTAAGTGATCTCTCTCTTTACGTAACGCTTCAAATTGATCCTCTGCCTGCTGTTCTTTTGAAATGAGATGAATGCTGACATAGGCTTTGTCATCTCGAATAACAAGCTGATAGGTGGCAAGTGCAAAATAAGCCTCTGGAAAGTTGGTCCATTCTCCATCTACATTATTTTGTGGATCAAATGTAAAACCACCAAACAAAATTGGCTGTAACTCGCTCTGCCCCTTTATACAATTCTTCGTTAAGCTTTTCCATTCTGCCTCTACGGCATCATAGCGATCATTTTTGGCGTTATTCTGAATTGTATAAGCATGTCCTAGCCCTACTAATGTCATCGTTTTTTCTCTATTTTGCCAATAAAATCGTTCACCTTTATAATTCCCCTCGCCCGCTGCATAAAATGCTAGCGCAGATAAGCGACTAACCTCAATTGTTTCCATATAAAAATGAAGGCTTTGGCCCAAAGAGTCCACTTCTACTTCTGTGGCTTGGTACCACTTCTGTTGCATGAAAATTACCTCCGTTGTTGCAATGTACATCAACAATCATATTTGGCATTGTAACTGTTTCTCTATCTTTTATCAGAGACAATGTGTGTAATGTTTGATTGTGCTTAGGTTTTGCAGTGGGGGACAGAGTCCATCATTTCTTCTAACCCTCTTTTTTTGCACACAAAAACATTCATGACGTCTACCTAGCCTTTACTTGATTCGTTCAAAAAATCGTCGTACTATGTAAGACAATTCTTTTTTTCGTACGATTGCTATAAAATACATAAATTATCTCCAGCTCATAAATGCATGTTCTATTGTATCACTTTTTTCAATGGAACTGTATGTAATAAGCTGTGAACCTACCCATTTTCTCAATCTTCGTTTAAAATAAGAAGAGTCGACAACATTTGAAGGAGAGAAAGACCTTATGACCAAAGTCATTGAAGCTGATAGGGGTTTTAAAGTTTGGTGGCACTTAACACGCCCACACACTTTAACCGCTTCATTCGTTCCAGTATTTTTAGGGACAGCAATTGCTCTAGCAATTGAAAAACAAACAATTGATTTTGGACTATTTTTTGCTATGCTCATTGCAAGTATGCTTATACAAGCAGCAACGAATATGTTCAATGAATATTACGATTACAAGCTAGGATTAGATAATGAGCATTCTGTCGGTATTGGTGGAACCATTGTCCGTCATGGTGTTCAGCCAAAAACAATTATGATCATCGCATTAAGCTTTTATGCAATTGCAATGCTACTTGGCATTTACATATGTGCCTCTACCTCTTGGTGGCTAGCTGCTGTTGGCCTTGTTTGTATGCTTATTGGATTTTTATATACAGGGGGTCCTTATCCTATTGCCTATTCACCTTTTGGAGAAATTATATCTGGTGCTGTAATGGGGATGGGGATTGTCTTAATCGCCTTTTATATTCAAACGCTTACAGTTACACTTGATGCTGTTTTACTATCAGTACCAAGTATGATTTTAGTAGGTGCTATCATGCTATCCAACAATATCCGTGATATCGTAGGCGATACAGAGGGAGGACGAAAAACACTTGCCATTTTAGTAGGTCGTGATCGTGCTATTTCTGTACTATCTGGCTTTTTTATTATCTCGTACCTATGGGTAATCGCTCTAGTAGCCATTGACGGTATTACGTTTTGGGCTTTAATCATTTTCTTAAGTGTGCCAAAACCGCTTCGTGCGATTCAAATTTTCCGCGATAAAAAAGAAGCTAAAGAAGTAATGCCTGCCATGAAATTCACAGCGCAAACCAATACATTCTTCGGCTTCCTCTTAGCAATCGGTTTATTAATTCATTATTTCATTTAATAGTATTAACTTCTGAAAAAAGAAAATGCAGCACCTTAACGGGTAGCTGCATTTTTTACATAGCGTCGAAAGTTCTGACTTGCAATACCACGAACTTCCTCGATTGAAAAATGTTCACCTAAAGCCTCTAGTAGATTTTGTGCCTCTCCAGCGTGTGCTAATCCATTTATAGTAGCATCTATCCCATCAAAGTCAGAGCCTAGTCCAAGATGTTCTATTCCCACTATATTGGCTAGATATTTGACATGGGCTACTAAATCATCCATTGTAGCATTTTTACCGATGAATGTAGGAAAGTAGACCAGATGAATATGTCCACCATGCTCTACTAGTGCCTTTACTTGTGCATCCGTTAAATTTCGTGGATGGTCACAAAGGGCACGTGCATTACTATGACTAGCGATGATATGCTTCGCCAATGGTAGCACATCCCAGAAGCTCTGTTCATTTAAATGAGAGACATCAATAATAATATCCCGCTCATTTAGTAAGTTAATAACTTCTTTTCCAAATTGCTTTAAACCAAGGGTTGCATCTTGTTCAGCACCATGGGCTACGGCATTTTCTTCATTCCATGTGAGTCCAACAAGCTTTATGCCTGCATCTAATACTACAGAAAGCTTTGCTAAATCCTCACCAATTGAACCACAGCCCTCTAAGCTTAGAATAGCTCCAATTTCATGTGGAGCTAAAGTATCTAATTGTGACCAATCAGTAATGTGTACCATGCCCTCCGTTTGTAATACATGTGTATGAAAGGCTTCAATTTGGCGCACTACTTCTAAAAATTGCTGGTTTTGTGGAACTTTAGGATTGATGAAAATAGCAAATACCTGTGCCTTTACTTGCCCTAATTGTAATCTTCCTCGATTGGTAGCCAATTGTGCATCATCTTCAAATTTTACATCTTCTAACGTTGTTAATTTCCATAATGCATCACAGTGTAAATCAATTATGTCCATATTCTCACCCCATACAGCTATTATACTGTTTTAGAGTTGAAATGCTTACAAACTTTTATCTTGTGGTGTATCAGAAGAGCCAAATTCCTCAAGCTCTAGGAAATCATCCGATTTTGAATTAGCAGACAACACGTCTTCTTCTACTGGTCTTAACTCGTCAGCTTTTTGTTCTGCATGTTCAACACATGTTAATGCTTTCGGCATTGCTTCCAAGCGACCAATAGGAATCTCTTCTCCACATACAGCACATTTACCATATGTTCCTTCTTCCATCGCTTGAAGTGCCCGCTTTATTTCCTCAGCATTGTCACCTCGGTGCTCATCAATAGCCATTTCCGTTAGTTGATCCGTTAAATCACTCGCATTGTCAGCTGGATGATTATCATAATTAGACAGCTCTGTCGCCTGTGGTCGCTCCGATTCCTCAAGCTGCTTTTCTATCTCCTGTAGTTCCTGCTCTAATTGCTTTTTTAATTTTTCCATTACTTGTTGGTTCAAAAAAATCTCCTCCTTATACTCTCATTTTTTCCTAAATTACTATTTCTAAAACATGCAAGCATGAGGAGGTTTCAACTTATTTTTTTGTATAATGAAGGATGGCATCATGTAAAAACTGTGCTGCTCCTTCAGCAATGCGCTCATCATAATAAGCTGCAAAGCGTTCATCCGCCATATACATCTGAGCAATGCCTGCATGAGCCTCTTTGGAATATTGTGACCACGCAAAGCACAACCAACGCTTATGAAGCTCCGCTACCTCCATTGCCACATCATTGTTTGTATCTCCGATTTCCATCGCTTCTTTTATACGATCAAATAGCTGCTGTTCAAGTTGCTGCATTGCCTGATATTGCTCCTCTGTCATATTCATAAGCTTAGCATTTGAAGCGTCCACTTGATCATTACCATATTTTGCACGAATTTCTTGACCATATTGCTTTTCATTCTCTTCGATTAACTTCTCTTTAAATCCAATAAATTTCTCCTCATTTGTCATTGGCCGTTCCTCCTTAATTGATTGTATAGTTCTTTCCACTGTTTGTAATATTTGTTCAAGCTGCTCCTTACGCTTAAGAAGAGCAGCACGATGCGTTTCAAGTGCCTCTTTAGGCTGAAAATCAGATGCTTGAATAATTTGTTGGATTGTAGCCAGCTTCATATCCAAAGCTCTATAAAATAAAATTTGCTGAAGCATATCAACCTCAAACTGCCCATAAAATCGATAGCCTGCATCATTGGTTCGGCCTGGCTTCAATAATCCAATTTCATCATAATAACGAAGTGTTCTAGTACTCACTCCTGACATTTGCGCAAGCTCTTGAATTGTATATTCCATTTTCTCACCTCCATTTAATGTTACTGTAAACCTTTACGCAGCGTTAAGGTCAATAGGTATTTTTGACACCTCACTTTTTTATTTTCATTCAGCATGTTTCCTGTAGCGAAAGCATAGCGGCAGATACAATTACGCCAAGGCGAAATTGATAAAATGAGCTAGCATTGTTCCCAATAATCATCCTAACGAGAAATATCTGTCAATAATATCTATAGAAACGAATTGACTTGTCGATAAAATTAGTAAATTATGTGCAGCAGGTCGATCGTGTGACACTTATAAAAGAGGTACAACAAAAGGTCTTTACTGTACTTACAGCGAATGGGCAGGGTTCAGGCTTTTTATATAAAAATGGCGGATATGTTATTACAAACGCACATGTTGTTCAGGGCGAGATTGAAGTGAAAATTCGTAATTCAAAGGGGCAGGAGTCTCCTGGAACTGTTATAGGTATATCGGATAGATATGACATTGCATTATTACATATCCCAAGCTATCAGAATGTTCCACCTCTTGAAATCGAAAAAAATGAATCTCCTGTTGGCTTAGAGGTTATCGCCTTTGGTAGTCCTCAGGGATTTGAAAATTCAGCTTCTATCGGTTCCATTACGGGTAATAAACGCGATATGGAGCTTGAAAACTTTATTTATAAACAAATTTATCAGGTCGATGCTCAAATTGATAAAGGTAGTAGCGGAGGTCCTTTAGTAGATGTGACGACAGGTAATGTCATTGGTATTAATTCACTTCTGTATACGACTGATACCAGCACGAATTTTGCATTCTCTATTCCTCTCTATAGCATGTTAGAACAGTTTGATAGCTGGATTACCAAGCCACTTTCTGCTAATGAGATCCGTTCTATAGCCAGTAAAGGGTATGCTAACAACCAACAGTCCCCTATCGAAGCTGACACGAATACAGAAGCTCTTTTAGCAGGCCAATTTATACAGTCCTTCAGAATGTACTACGAAATGGCGCTAAATGATGGTGATTTTTACTGGATAGCGGATATGCTAGCTCAAGGCAGTAGCGCTTACAAAGAGCTTGAGAATTATGTCAATGACATAGCAAACAATGGACATTATTTTTATTTTACAAACAATGAAGTTTTAGATGTAAAATCTTCAAATGGCAAATATTATATTGAAATGAATGAAACATTTGACTTTTATGATGCTCAGGGAAACTATGAGTACTATGATCGCTATAAAACTTATACCATTATCGTAGATGATTATGGAGCATTTAAAATTACTAATATTAAGATTCATTGATAAAAAAAGCAAACGATTATACCGTTTGCTTTTTTGTATTGTCCTTTTACATATATTCCAAGATACTATAGAGTTTAAAATTTTGGGAAACTTATGTGGATTTCGAACGTAAACTTATTATACTTAAATTGGGGGCGATAGTATGGATAACTCTTATAAAATAGCTATTATTGGGGGAACAGGGAGAGTTGGAAGGCATTTAGCAATGCTTGCTGTACAGCAAGGATATCATGTTCGGATGCTTGTTAGAAATCCCGAAAAATTATTGTATCAAAATGATAAGATTGACATTGTGAAAGGGCAGATAGAGGATATAAATAATATTCGAGAGCTTTTCAAAGACTGTAATATTGTTATAAATACATTTGGTCAGCCAGCGAAAGAGGAACAAATCTATAGCAAGGTAACTAAAAATATTCTTGATGTGATGAAAGACTTGAACATTAGCCGCTATATAGGTGTCTCAGGTGGATCTTTAACGATTGACGGGGACAAAAAGAGCCTTTTGAACCGTGTTGGAGCAAAGTTATTTGAAATTCTCTTTCCAAAGATGATGGTAGACAAAAAATTGGAGTGGGAAATTTTATTAAACAATAAAAATATTAAATGGACACTTTTGAGATTACCCTTTGTAAAAGATAGTTCAACTTCTAAGTCTATAAAAGTAGGCCTAACAGATATGCCTGGCACAAAAATTACGAATCAGGATATAGCGGCCTTTATTATTAAACATCTAGACAATCCTCAGTTTATACATAAATCTCCGTTTATCTCACATTAATAAATATCACAAAAAAAGCAGTAGATAAACTTGATATCTACTGCTTTTTAGTATTTAAAATTTAGGTACTTACCAGAGAAAACACACGTTATTTTTGCACTATAATTGTTTGTGAAGTGAAATCTAACTTATTTCCATTGTAATCTGTAATAGTATTTCTATTTGAAGCATTAATCGTCACATTTCTACCGTATTCAAACCCACTCTGAGGTATTGAAATAAGCACTCTATTATCTTGTGCATAGTTTGTAGTTGCTACTACTGGATTACCATTTACAAGAATATCAAAATCCATAGCACTACTGTTCATAACTGGCTCACTGAAAATAAGCTCTAATGTTTGTGAATTGCTAACATTAATAGTTTGAATCTTTGGTGCAATATTTTCTTTAAGAGTAATTAATGTACGCACCTCATCGAATGACTCCATAGAGTTGGCCGCTCTTAAACCTTTAATTGTTATATTTCGTAGTCCAGTAAAGTTATTGGAATCCTTTTTCAACGTGAGCTTAATACGATTTAAATTGGAGCCCTCTACAATTGCACTTTCAATCTGAGCATTATCAATACTATAATTTTGAAGGTTTTGAGCAAGTGCTGGATCAACAGGATAATTGAAATTTAGATACACAATATTATTATCTCTAATCGAATTATCTGTTGCAGATGTTTGAATCGGATTAATTGGCAATAATGCAAGCTTATTGCCATTAATATTCAAATCACCGTTACGTGAAAACTTCACATTTTGTACTTCATTGATCGGCACACCATATAAATTTGTCACGTTAAATAAAGTCAACTTACCATCGTAAAGAGCTCCTTTTGCATCATAAGGGCCAAGTAATCCTGCTATCTTAACACGTAGTTTTGTAGGTTGATCTTTTACTAAATGAATATCACTTTGAGGACCTCTTGATAACTCATATAAAATATGGTTATTCATATAGCTACCAGTAAATGCTGCTTTCGCATAAGCTCCTAACTGAACTGGCTTATCAAAAGTTAATTGTAAATATTCTACACTATCTTCATAAATGATTTCAGAATTTGTTAAGACAGGGGCTCTATCATCTCTGATAAAATTATACACTGTTGAGAAAGTGGCTGTTTCACCTGATAAATCAGTAATAACACGACCAGTAGCTGTCCCAATTGTAGTAATTCCTTGAAGTACATTTCTTGGATCAACCGTTACATTGACTAAACGACCATTTTTAGGATCTTTCTCTACTTTATTGATGGTGAATGAAGTCTGGCCACTTTTAATGGATAAATCATATACATAAAGCGGTTGAATCTCCTCCGAGAACAACAACTGGAATGTATTTGGTCCAGTTTGTGTGACAGTAGATAGTGCTGGCGGAATACCATCTCTATCTCCTTTTTTCACTGAGACAGTAGCTGGATTTGGTGAAATGATATTTCCTGCCAGATCTGTGGCCGCTACAAATGTAATTTGCATAGCTGCACCAGGTGTTAAATAACCACCATTCACAGTTGCAGCTGATAAATCAAATGTTGCTTCAGTGGCATTTTGCTCAATGCTCCCTACTACATTCATAACCCTTGTTCCATTTGGTAACGTGAATTGAATACGTTCATTTGGAAATGCTGTCATTGGCTCAGAAAACTGCACTTTTACGATTGAAGAGTTGTTTCCTTGCGTTGTTCCCAAAATAGTTGGGGGTTGTGTATCACTAGCAATTACAAAATTCGCATCTACTTGTTTAAGTAATAGACCTTTTTCTGATTTGATGTTGTTTAGTACATAACGATGTGTACCTTTTAATGGTTCATTCACTGTAAAGATGATTGATTTTTTATCAGCACTAATTTCTGCTTTCACAATGGATAGTGATCTTAATGTATCCACATTAGAGAAAGCTGCAATATTATCCTGTAGTTTACCATCCGTTTTTAATACAGAAAGTGGGTCAATTGCCAGGTTAAAAGCAACTTTAATCTGAGAGCCATTGATTCCCTCCACCGATTGTACCTTTAGCTCATTGACTTCATAGGTAACTGCAGCTGAATAGGATTTATCATTAATTTTAAAATCCACCTTTGTTTCAACATTCTCAATAAGTGGCGTTGCCAATGTTACCTTATGACTTGTCCCATCTGTTAGTGTTACCTGTAATGTAGTCGCATCTACTACTTTCACTGTTTGGATAAGCAATGGCACCTCAGGTACTTTTACCATCTCAGTAATATTGGTCATAGTACGATGTAAAAAGGAAGCAAATTGACCTCTTGTTAGTGTGCTTTTAGGATTAAATGTTTTGACATTAGTAATCTTTGCATACTCAAGAGCAGTAATAGCTTCACGGTTCTCTACTGCTGCATTTTTTAAATCTGTAATAGCGGATTTATGGTTTTCTTCTTTATACTTCGCAATTAGATCAATATCGTAAACTGTATCAATCGCATTTACCAAGTAAGAAGCCATTTGTTCACGTGTAATATTCGCAGAAGGCAATAACTTGTTGTTAGTACCTTTAGTTATGCCATTGTCATAGATAAGTGCTGCATACTGTAGTAATTCTTTATCTTTTGTAGTTGCTGGCTGCATATCCGTAAAGCGGACTTTTTTATTGTAATCTGCAGGAACTTGGTAGTGTTCTGATACTAGCCATTTTCCTAAAAATTTAATAACATTACTTTGGGTAAGGGTAGCATTTGGTCTGAAAGTACCATCAGTATATCCACCTACTATCTTTGCATCTGCTAGTGCCAAAATCCCTTCTTTATGGTCACTCTTTGCAATATCTGTAAAGGAGGCTGCACTTGCAGTAGGAACAACAGCTGCTGCAACCAATGCTGTAGATGCCGCGCTCACAATCCATTTATTTTGCTTTTTCTTCATATTTATAACCTCCTACTAATTCAATTCAACTCTATTATAAAAGAAAGCGAGAGTTATTCCAAAGGATATACCAATATTATCGAGTTTTACCATGGAATATTTGTCTAAACGGTATAGCATGGGTTATTGTTAAGAATTATTACTAGCTTTAGTATTAAGGTATGTAAATACTTTAGCAGAAATATTACTTTAATCTTATCAAGAAGCTATAACTATATTGAAAAATAATTCAGAACCAATGATTAAAAATGCACGAATAAATATCCAAGAATTGCAAGATGCGAAATTATTAATGGAGATTTTAGTGAAAACATTACTGGATATGCTATACACCACCTTTCAAACGAATAGAAACAAAAATTATATAGAGAAATCTTTGATTTATTCGCACCAAGAGGCATTTTCATAAATATTGAACATGTTGCTTCTACTACACCTAAAATAGAAAAACTACATGATGTAATTTTTATTGACCACATAGCATCCTATAATAATAATGAAGGATCTACTGTTCTATCGAATACTAGAGCCGTCTAGGTAAAATGAATAATATAGTGGATGTTCAATTTAATTGGTTGGAGGAAATAGGATTTAATCATGTAGATTGTTATTTTAAATGGATGGAATTAGCTGTATTTAGTGGCGTTAATCAAGAATAATTATTATTAATTAGAAAAGCGTAAGCCTTTCCATAAGTAAGCTTGCGAGTCCAGGAGGCTCTGTTATCAAGATTCCTTCTATAAAAAGCGAAATCATTTAAAGAAATTGTGTTAGTCTGGGTGCAATAGTACGAGGGTTATCCGCTATTTTTAACATATCACGAAAAGACAATAACAAACGAAGAACTCAGAAAAAAGCAGTAGATGTATTTTACATCTACTGCTTTTTTCGTATGACCCGTACGGGATTCGAACCCGTGTTACCGCCGTGAAAGGGCGGTGTCTTAACCACTTGACCAACGGGCCAATGGCGGAGAAGGAGGGATTTGAACCCTCGCGCCGGTTACCCGACCTACACCCTTAGCAGGGGCGCCTCTTCAGCCTCTTGAGTACTTCCCCAAATAAAAAATGGCTCCGAAGGCAGGACTCGAACCTGCGACAACCTGATTAACAGTCAGGTGCTACTACCAACTGAGCTAC